>NZ_CAKRGI010000022.1 GCF_934330165.1 uncultured Mediterraneibacter sp. | reverse complement strand
AGTTTTTATTATTTCACTTGTCTACCTAGAAGGGAGCATATCAGATTGATTACTCATCTATTTTGCAACAGCCCCTTTCTCATCAATGCGGAAGAGGAGACTTGAACCCTGTGCCGCGTCGGAAACACTGATAGAAAGGGGCTTTCCGCACATCATCATGCTCAGGTAACCATAGTGGTAGCCAAAATATACTAAAAAGGTAGGTTTATAGCAAATACTGCCTGTGGAATCATGCTTTCCACGCACGTAACCAAGACTATTATGCAAAATGGGAGAATTTTGCAAAAGTAATTAAAAGAGCAATAATCGCATGTGAAAACAGCGGGCACAGTATTCCAGACGATTTTCCTGAGGTCAGGAAAATCGTTGAAGCTGGAGTCACCACGAAACCCAAAAAAGATTATGAACTGTCAAGATATGCATGTTATCTGATCGTTCAGAATGGAGATCCGAGAAAAGAGGTCATTGCATTAGGATAGACATATTTTTATTAGTGCATTACATAAAAATACGTACATACACATAAACTAGGAATGAATATTGAAACGTATTTTATTTTATGATAGAATACCATTACTAAAAAAAGTGCGGATGCACAAAAATGAGGAGCATAGTGATGGAGATTAAAAGAGATGCTTACCTACAGCAGTTGATTGAGCGAAAAGATAATGGAATGATAAAGATAATTACCGGGATTCGTAGATGCGGAAAATCCTTTTTGCTGTTTACCATCTTTAAGAGACATTTACTGGAGAATGGTGTTGGCTCGGATCATATTATTGAAATTGCATTGGATGGTATTGAGAACGAGGAATTAAGAGATCCTAAGATGTGTTTTAAGTATATCAATGATGCTATGAAGGACGATGGTAAGTATTATCTTCTTCTGGATGAAGTACAGTTTATGCCCCGATTTGAGGAAGTATTGAACAGTTTGCTACGCATGAGCAACATTGACGTGTATGTCACCGGAAGTGATTCAAAGTTTCTGTCCAGTGACATTGTGACTGAGTTTCGTGGCAGAGGTGATGAAATCAGAATCTATCCCCTCTCCTTTGCTGAGTTTTATTCTGTTTATGACGGCGATTATGATGATGCCTGGGATGACTACATGATCTACGGAGGATTGCCGCAGGTTGTTGGTTTCCAGAGTGAACGACAGAAAGCAGACTATCTGAAGAACATTTTTGCTAATGTTTATTTGAAGGATGTTATAGAAAGAAATAAAATTCAAAATGTGGATGAGATTGGTATTCTGGTTGATGTGCTTGCATCTGCTATTGGTGCACCGACCAACCCTTCAAAGATTGCTAATACCTTTGCCAGTGAGCGTCAGATGACTTACACCAATAAAACTATCTCAAACCATATTGACTATTTGGCAGATGCGTTTTTGATTTCCAAGGCAAGCCGTTACGACATTAAGGGACGAAAATATATTGGTGCAAATCTAAAATATTACTTCACGGATCTGGGACTGAGAAATGCTCGTCTGAATTTCAGACAGCAGGAGCCTACGCATATCATGGAGAACATTGTTTATAACGAGCTGCTGATCCGTGGATACAATGTTGATGTAGGCGTCGTGCAGATTTTTGATAAAGATAAAGAGGGCAAGCGTGTCCGTAAGCAGTTGGAAGTTGACTTTGTGGTTAACCAAGGTAATCAGAGGTACTATATTCAGGTTGCATATGACATGACTTCGGAAGAAAAGCAGACTCAGGAGTTCAACTCTTTGCGTAATATTCCAGACTCTTTTAAAAAGATTGTCATTGTAAATGGTAGCAAGAAACCTTGGAGAAATGATGAGGGATTTGTCATCATGGGAATGAAGTATTTCCTTTTGAATGCAGATAGTTTAGAGTTCTAACATCGGTTATTGATAAATTCAATTCCAGTTTGTAGAATTCAAAAATTTAACATAATATAGCAAGAATTCTCCTTCCTCTGCAGGTGGGAGATGAATTGCACAAAAATAAAAAGAACACTTGTTCGATTATGGGCTTCGTGGTATAATAGAGTCAGTCGAAAACATAGATTATTAGAGAGCGGAACTTAGTAAATTTATCAATGCTTATAAAAGTGCCAGTAGCAAGTATGAAGAAAATCCGGATAATACAACATCGTTAGCAGTGATCCTTCAGTTTTATCTGGGGGTTCGTCCGGGAGAACTGGTTGCATTGAAAGAGAGTGACGTGAGCCGGGATTATATTCATATCCAACATATGGAGACTAGTTGCTATACAGAGGGACCGGATAGAAAATTCAGAAAAACATCGAGAGAAGTTGTGGAACATACAAAGACAGATGCTGGTGACAGGGAAATTCCTTTGATTGAAAAAGCGAAGCTGGTCATTAAACTTGCAATGGATGTGAATGAGAGAAATGGCTGCTCAGGTTCTTATCTATTTATGAACCAGGGAAAGAGGATTACGGAAAATGCGATTGCGTGTCGTTTGAGAAAATACTGTAGGCATCTGGATATTCCTTGCAGAAGTCCTCATAAAGTGAGAAAGACGGTGATCTCATCGATGATTGACGAAGGAATCAATATTAATACAGTCAGAAAGATCATTGGACATGAGGATGAAAGAACAACTTATAACAATTATTGTTATGACAGAAAACGTCCGGAAGAGATTGTCAGTCAGCTGGATCGTGCATTGGATAAGAATTATAACCGTAAAAATGTGATTGATTTCCCGAATGGGAGAGAAGAAATAACGGAGGTAACCAAAAATGGGCAAATTTCAGATAATAAAAAAAGACGAGAAATCCTTGTAAAATAAGGCCTTCTCGTACTTTTCAAGCATGCGGAAGAGGAGACTTGAACTCCCACAGGATAAAACTCCCACTAGAACCTGAATCTAGCGCGTCTGCCATTCCGCCACTTCCGCTCGACAAGTGATATAATATCATAAGGTTACAAGTTTGTAAACCCTAAAATTAAAATTCTTTCTATTTCATATATTTTTTTAAAAGTTCAGAAAATTCATAGCATTCATAGCACAAAATATTAGAAACCTGGAAGCAGGTATGGGATATAAAGCTGATGTGAAGAATAAGGGAAATAAAATTTTGATTAAAAATGCAGAAAGCGATGACATAACAGACCTGAAGTGATAGAATAACGAATAGAAATCCGTAGGCTGTGACAAAACGGAATGCATAGGAGGTATAAGTGTATGTATCAGGCAGCAGAAGACAGATATCAGAAGATGGGATATCCGTATTGCGGAAAAAGCGGATTAAGATTACCGGAAGTGTCACTGGGATTCTGGCACAATTTTGGGGATACCGGTGTCTATGAAAATATGAAGCAGATCTTCTTTACAGCATTTGACAATGGAATCACGCATTTTGATCTTGCAAATAACTATGGACCGGAACCGGGTAGTGCTGAGAAGAATTTTGGCAGAATCTTAAAAGAAGAAATGGGACAGCACAGAGATGAGATGGTGATCAGTACAAAAGCGGGATATCTGATGTGGGATGGTCCTTACGGGGACTGGGGAAGCAGAAAGTATCTGTTGGCAAGCCTGGATCAGAGCCTGCAGAGAATGGGACTGGATTATGTAGACATCTTTTATCATCACAGGATGGATCCGAATACACCATTAGAGGAGACCATGGGAGCATTGGCTACAGCAGTACAGTCAGGAAAAGCACTTTATGCAGGACTGTCCAATTATGACGGACCGACCATGGAAAAAGCGGCTGCAATTCTGACGGATCTTCATTGTCCGTTTATTATCAATCAGAACCGTTATTCTATTTTTGACCGGACGATTGAGAAGAATGGTCTGAAAGAAAAGGCTGCAGAACTGAAGAAAGGAATCATTGCGTTCAGTCCGCTGGCACAGGGGCTTCTGACGAACCGTTATCTGAATGGAATCCCGGAGGACAGCCGGATTATGACAGACGGAAGATTTTTGAAAAAGGATGCACTTACAGAAGAAATGCTTCTGAAGATCCGTGCTTTGAACGGAATTGCAGCCGGACGTGGCCAGACTCTGGCAGAGATGGCTCTGAGTTGGATTTTACGAGATGGAATCGTAACCAGCGTACTGGTGGGAGCATCGAGACCGCAGCAGCTGTTGGACAATATCAAAGCGATTGAAAATACGGAGTTCTCTGAAGAAGAACTGAAGAAGATCGATGAACTTTCTCTTTGATTTTCAGAGTTTTACATAAAAGAAGGCAGAAAAGAAAAATAAGAAAGACAAAAAAGAACGGAAAAGGAAATCAGATCGGAATGAACAGAGATTTAACGAAAGGAAATGTGACGGGGACGATGTTGCTGTTTGCAGTTCCCATGATTCTTGGGAATATGCTTCAGCAGTGTTATAATCTGGCAGATACATGGATCGTTGGAAAATTTGTTGGTTCTGATGCTTTGGCAGCGGTTGGAAGTGCCTATACCCTGATGACATTTCTGACTTCTCTGATCCTGGGAATGTGCATGGGAAGCGGTGCATTATTTTCAATTAGTTTCGGACGTAAAGATATCAGAAAAATGAAAGAATATATTGTATCTTCGTTCGGAATGATCTTGGGAATTACACTGCTTCTTATGCTGTTGTCCTTTGTATTACTGCATCCGATTCTGCGGATTATGCAGATTCCGGGTGAAATTTACGATATGATGCTGCGTTATGTCAGATGGATCTTAAGTGGATTATTATTTGTTTTTCTGTATAATTACTTTGCATTTTTATTGCGTTCCACAGGAAATTCCATCGTGCCGTTAGTATTTCTGGGAATCAGTTCTGTACTCAATATCGGGCTGGATTACTGGTTTGTGGCAGTATGGAACATGGGAGTGGAAGGTGCGGCACAGGCAACGGTTCTGTCGCAGGCGGTATCAGGAATCGGAATAGCATTCTATAGCTTTATCAAAGAACCGGTTTTGAATCTGAAAGAACTGAAAAGAGAAAAGATACGGGTAAAAAAAGAATTGCTGGGAGAAATCTTTTCCTATTCTTCGGCAACCGGAGTACAGCAGTCTGTGATGAATTTTGGAATTCTTATGGTGCAGGGGCTGGTCAACAGCTTTGGAACAGCGGTGATGGCGGCTTTTGCAGCCGGTGTGAAGATTGACACACTGGCATATATGCCGGCACAGGAATTTGGAAATGCCTATTCCATCTTTATCTCTCAGAATTATGGAGCGGGTGAAGAAAAAAGAATAAAAAAAGGCACAAAAAGTGCGGCAGGGATTGTTCTTGGCTTTTGTGTGGTTGTGTCGGCAGGAGTTTATTTTCTGGCAACAAATCTGATGGAAATTTTTATTTCCGGCGAAGAGACAGAGATCATCCGTATTGGAGCAGGATATCTGCGGATTGAAGGAATGTGTTATTGCGGCATTGGAATCCTCTTTCTGTTGTATGGGTATTTCCGAGCTATTGAAAAGCCGAAGATCTCACTGGTACTTACGATCATATCGCTTGGAACGAGAGTAGTGCTGGCATATGTCTTTGCTCCATTCTTTGGAGTTGGAGCGATCTGGTGGGCGATTCCAATTGGCTGGGTACTGGCAGATGTAAGCGGAGGAATCCTGATGAAGCGGAATCATAAAAAGAAGTAAAATAGAAAATAAGAGGAATTAAAATGGAAAGAATTGCAAGTTTTACAATCAATCATCTGAATCTCATGCCGGGATTGTATGTATCAAGAAGAGATGCGAAAGGAGACTGCGTTACAACGACGTTTGATCTGAGGATCACAGCACCGAACAGAGAACCGGTTATAGATACACCGGCACTGCATACGATCGAGCATCTGGCGGCAACCTATCTCAGAAACAGTGAGAGTAAAGAAGATGTGATCTATTTTGGACCGATGGGCTGCAGGACAGGATGTTATCTTGTTATGTTTGGCAATTTGGATTCAGAAGATATTTATGATCTTGTCATAGATATGTGTGATTTTATTATAGGATTTGAAGGCGGGATTCCGGGAGCAGCACCGGAACAGTGTGGAAATTATCAGGAACAGAATCTTGATATGGCGAAATATTATATCAGAAAATATCGGGACAGCCTGAAGAATGACCGGAATCTAGTATATCCTGAATAAAATTTTACAGCAAAGAAAAATCGGACAACCGGAATCGGAGAAAAAGTTTTGTCAAAGCTAAAAGCAGACAGAAATTCATCTTTGGTTCCGGTTTATTTTTTTTGAAATATCTCCAAAATAGAATCAATCCCGAAAATAATAGAAAAAGCACTTGAAATATACCCCTTATGGGTATATAATCCAAAATGTGAAAAATACCTACAGGGGGTATTGAAACCCGCAAAGTGTGTTTCTCATAATTTCGATCAAAAAGGAGCATGATCATGGAAGAAGAAAAAGTCTGTCCGGGCTGCTGCCATAAGACAAAGGAGCGTTCGGAAAAAGAATATAAAGATTTACTGAACCGATTGAGCAGGATCGAAGGGCAGGTCAGGGGAATCAGGAGAATGGTAGAAAATGATGCCTATTGCCCGGATATTTTAGTACAGGTCTCAGCTGTGAATGCGGCATTGAACAGTTTTAATAAAGTACTTCTTGCAAACCATATTCGTACCTGCGTGGCGGATGATATAAGAGAGGGAAAAGATGCAACCGTGGATGAACTGGTTGCAACATTGCAGAAACTGATGAAATAATGATTGCCGCACAGCGTCTGGAAAGTACAACAGAAACCGGAAGGAAGAACAGAAACCGGAAAATGGAACAGGAAGGTGAGAAGATGGAACAATATCGTGTGACAGGGATGAGCTGTGCAGCGTGCAGCAGCCGTGTAGAAAAAGCGGTATCCAATGTCCCGGGGGTAACGTCATGCTCGGTAAGTCTGCTGACTAACTCCATGGGAGTGGAGGGAACTGCGTCGGTATCCGAGATCATTGCCGCTGTGGAGGCATCCGGATACGGAGCATCGCTGAAAAATGCAGAGAACGGAAACGGAGGAACAGCATCTGCTGCGGCAGCGGATGAGATGCTGAAAGATACAGAGACTCCGAAGATGAAAAGGAGACTGATCGCTTCACTGGTATTTCTTATCCCGTTGATGTATGTATCAATGGGACATATGATGTGGGGATGGCCGTTGCCTTCTTTTATGGCAGAAAATCATATTGCGATGGGTCTGACGCAGTTACTTCTGACAACGACAGTGATGGTGATCAATCAGAAATTCTTTGTCAATGGGTTTAAAGGCATGATCCATCTCACCCCCAATATGGATACACTGGTGGCACTGGGAGCAGGAGCATCTTATGGCTACAGTGTCTATGCATTGTATGCGATGACTGCGGCTCAGGTCAGCGGGGATATGGATGGTGTCATGTCATTCATGCATGAATTCTATTTTGAGTCAGCAGCGATGATCCTTACGCTGATCACTGTAGGAAAGATGCTGGAAGCAAGATCGAAAGGAAAGACGACGGATGCACTGAAGAGTCTTATGAAGCTTGCTCCGAAGACAGCAACGGTAATAAGGAATGGAGAAGAGCTGAATGTATCTATTGAGCAGGTAAAAAAAGGAGATGTATTTGTGGTCAGACCGGGGGAAAATATCCCGGTAGATGGAATGGTGATCGAGGGTACAAGTGCCGTGAATGAAGCGGCACTGACCGGTGAGAGTATTCCGGTGGATAAGAAGAGTGGAGATACGGTATCTGCAGCGACTTTGAACCAGTCAGGTTTTATCCGCTGTGAGGCAACGAGAGTTGGAGAAGATACAACCCTGTCACAGATCATTCAGATGGTCAGTGATGCAGCAGCGACTAAAGCACCAATTGCCAAAGTCGCAGACCGGGTATCAGGAGTATTTGTACCGGCAGTCATTACGATCGCAGTGATCACGATGGTTGTGTGGCTGCTGGCGGGACAGAGTATCGGATTTGCACTTGCAAGAGGGATTTCAGTGCTTGTCATCAGTTGTCCATGTGCGTTGGGACTTGCAACTCCGGTAGCGATTATGGTAGGAAATGGCATGGGTGCGAAAAATGGCATCATGTTCAAGACAGCAGTATCACTGGAAGAGACAGGAAAGATGCAGATTGTGGTACTTGATAAGACCGGAACGATCACAAGCGGAGAACCGAGAGTGACGGATCTTTTTCCGACAGAGGAAATTTCAGAGGAAGAACTGGTCAGAACAGCCTATGTACTGGAAAAGAAAAGTGAGCATCCGCTGGCAAGAGCAGTACTGGAATATGCGAAAGAAAAGGGATTAGAAAGTAAAGAAGAGGCAGCGGATTTCCGGGCAGTTGCAGGAAACGGACTTTCAGGAAGACTGGGAGAAACCTGGCTTTATGGTGGAAACTTAAAATATATCAGATCAAAGAGTGAAGTGCCGTATGCATCAGAGCAGCAGGCACAGAAGTTTGCACAGGAAGGAAAGACTCCGCTGTTCTTTGTAAGAAATGAGAAACTGATCGGAATCATTGCGGTTGCAGATGTCATCAAAGAAGACAGTCCGCAGGCAGTAAAAGAACTGCAGAATATGGGAATCCGGGTGGTTATGCTGACCGGAGATAATGAGCGGACCGCAAAAGCGATCGGGGAACAGGCAGGAGTGGATGAAGTCATTGCAGGTGTGCTGCCGGAAGGAAAAGAGGCAGCAATCCGTTTACTGAAGAAAAAAGGAAAGGTGGCAATGGTCGGAGACGGTATCAATGATGCTCCGGCTCTGACGAGAGCAGATATAGGAATCGCGATTGGGGCGGGAACGGATATTGCCATTGATGCTGCAGATGTTGTGCTGATGAAGAGCAGACTGAGCGATGTTCCGGCAGCGATCCGGATGAGCCGGGCGACACTCCGTAATATCCATGAAAATTTATTCTGGGCATTCTTTTATAATGTGATCGGAATCCCGCTGGCAGCAGGAGTATGGATTCCGTTATTTGGATGGCAGTTGAACCCAATGTTCGGGGCAGCGGCGATGAGCCTGTCCAGTTTCTGTGTGGTAACAAATGCATTGAGACTGAACTGGTTTAAAATGTATGATGGAAGTCATGACAAAAAAGTCAGAGCGAATAGAAGCAAGAAAGAGCAGGAGGAAGAAAGAATGACAAAGACGATCAAAATTGAAGGTATGATGTGTGGACATTGTGAGGCAGCAGTGAAGAAAGCACTGGAAGCACTGGATCAGGTAGAGGCGGCGGAAGTAAGCCATGAGGCAGGAACAGCCGTAGTGACACTGAACGGCGAGATCAGTGATGATGTGCTGAAAAAAGCCGTGGAAGAGAAAGATTACACAGTAACAGGAATTGAATAAAAAGTAAAAAAGTTCAAAAGAATAAGATAAAAGAAGACGACCGTGAAAGATGAGTATTCATAATTCACGGTCGTCTTCTTAATCAATCCTTTATCTACTTTGGCAATTAAAATGACATTTGTAAATCCATTTAAAAACTCTCCAATAATAACTCACACCCAGTTCCGAATTATACCAAAAATGGCAAAAAATGCGAGGGGGGTGACAAGTAAAGAAAAAAGCATTATGATAAAATTATTATAGGTATATCTTGGAATAATGAAGAGAACCATGAAAAGTTTATGGAAGAAAGAGGGAGAAAAATGAAGAATCGAAAGAGACTTCTGTCACTTCTGATGGCTGGTGTTCTTACTTTTGGATGCTTCCCGGTGACTGCAGGGGCGGCAAATAATTCAAAGGACGGAGCAAAACCGGCAGATGGAACGACAGCAGAACAACCGTTCCCAAAGACATTGTTCTTAGAGGAACATAATTCATCCAGCGGATTTACAAGATTCCGTATTCCGGCACTGACGACAGCATTCGATGGAACGCTCATCGCGGCAACGGATATCCGTTGGGATATCTGTGGAGATGGAGGCGGACTTGATACGTTAGTTTCAAGGTCTTCGGATAATGGTGCAACATGGAATTATACAGTTGCGAATTACCTGGGAGACAATGGAAATAAATTCAACCGGTATTCAACAGCTTTTATTGATCCATCTCTGGTAGTTGATGGCAACACCATTTATCTTGCATGTGACTTGTTCCCAGGGGGAGTGGCAGTTGCATCTGCAGCGTCTACACCTTCACAGGCAGGAAGTACAGGTTATGATTCAGAGGGACATCTGCTTTTGGCGGCAACCACTACCAGTGTAAATGGTACATCTAGTTCAACTTTACGTGCGGCAGCTGACTATGCTTACCATTTAGAGAAAAAGGCAGATGCTACAGCAGCCGATTACTATGAAATCAAAGCGAACAGTACCGGGGAAGTGGTTGACGGAGAGTATACGATTGATGACCATTTCAATATCACAAATGCAGACGGAACGGTAGATACAAATCTGTTCTGTGGGGATACACCTTATTTCCAGTATCCGACAGATTATATCTACATTGTAAAATCAACAGATAACGGAGCAACCTGGTCAGCACCGACTCTGGCAAATGTAAAAAATGCAGAAGAACAGGTATTTCTGATCGGACCGGGACGGGGGATCACTACTTCCAGTGGAAGGATTATTTTCCCGTGTTATCAGTATACGAACGGAGTACAGAGAAGTGCAACGATTTATTCAGATGATCATGGAGTAACCTGGAAACGTGGGAGTACCGTGACAGGAAACAGTTCGGAAGATGTTATCGTAGAGGCAGATGGAAAATTGTATATGTTTGTTCGTATGTCAAATGTATATTATGTGTCTGAAGATGATGGAACGACCTGGTCAGAACCAAAATCCATGGGAATTAAATTCCATAACAACTGTCAGCTAAGTGCGATCACATATTCTAAAAAAGTAAACGGAAAGACTGCAATCGTATTTGCGGGTCCATCAGATGCGGGCGGACGTAATTCAGGACGTATTTGGCTTGGACTGGTACAGGAGGATGGCAGTATCGAGTGGCAGGACAACCCGTATGTAGTGACAGAAGGAACTCATTATGCATATTCCTGTATTACTGAGACAGCGGATGGAGATATCGGACTTGTGTATGAATACGAGGACGAGAAGATCAAATTTGAAAAGATTTCCTTTGCTGATATCGCGGGCGAGGCAACAACCAGCAGAGTATGGGTAGAAAATGAGAAGGGTGCGATTGTCAATTCGGCAGTGATGAAATCAGATGCAACAGCTTCTTATATTGTAAAGAAACTGGATGCTGATACCGAAGTTACAGTTTCATCTTCTAACCGAGCCGTACTGGAAGCTTCCTATACAGATGGAAAACTGATCCTTACTTCAAAGGCAGGTGTAACAGGACTGAAGCAGGTAAAAGTAACTGTTAAGGCAGGAGAAGAAACCTTTGTTGTAAATGTCAATGTCACAGATGCTGAAAACTACAAAGTGATCAATCTTGAAAAAGATGAAACGAAAACGGTAACTGTCAAAGGTGCGAACTATGCCGATGCGGATACATCTTCTGTTGATACAGAAGTAGCAGGCGTAACGGTTACAGGAAAAGATGTACAGGATACTTACGAAAAAACCGTAGCACAGCTCGCAACAGCGGCAGCAACCTTTGATGGAAGTAAGGTGGATCTGAGCAAATGTATGTATACTTTAGGGGCAGGAAGTTCTGACAGTACTTTCAAAGTAAAAGCAGCAACTGCGAATGGTTCTTCAATTTACCTCGGACCAAAGGCATCCAGTACTGCAGGTATCCCGAATATTATGACATCTCAGCCACAGATCACCTTTACAAAGAATGCTTCTGATGCAACCTTCAGTCTGATGGATAATACCTCAGGAACTGCGGGCAGATACCTCTATTTTTATCATACGGATGCAACAAAGTTATACTTTGACCGGTATGGTACAGCTGATGAGCATTGCTGGTTTGAATTATATACTCCATCCAAAGATGCAAAGGATTATGATCTGATCAACGGATTTAAAAAAGTAGAAAGCTTAAAAGAATTAACGGCAGGATCAAGCTATCTGATCGTGACGAAGGCAGATGCAAGTGGTAACAGATACATCCTGCTTCCGAGTACAGGAACTCAGAAATACAATCATGTGGCAAAATTAGTGACTGAGACAGTCAGTGCGACGGAAGAAGCGGCTTACGTAGCAACAGATGTAGCAACATTTGAAGAGAAAAGTGCAAAGGGACTTTCCGAGTGTCTGTATACGTTCAAGAAGATGAGTGATGGAACTTATGCAATTTCAGGACATACAGCAGATGGGGCAACCACTTTCGTAACAATAGGCACAGTAGGAATTCCGAATAAGAGTGAAAAAGTCGACATTACAGTCGAAGATATAGCTGATTCCAATGGAAAAGTATCTTTGTATGATGGAACAGCATCCCGGTATCTGTATTTCTGGAGAGATACTGCCAAGCTGTATTTTGACAGATATGGAACGCAGGATACAACAGCGTGTGCATTTGAACTGTTTAAAAAATCGGCAACAGCTTCATCTGACTCACCGATTAAAGGGTATGAAAAGCTCAATGGGGTATCGGAAATCGAAGATGGCAGACAGTATCTGATCGCAGCACAGGTTGACGGAACATACTATGTGATGAACCCGGTACTTGGAGATTCTAAGTTCAGTCATGTAGCAAAAGTCACAAATACAACCTATCGGAATCCAGCAGCGACAGCAAGCACAACGATTGATTTCACCGGAGTTGCAGCAGGAACAACTTCTGTAAAAATCGGGGATGTGGTTTACTATGTGATCGTAACAGAAGACGGAGCAGAGTGTACTCATAAGACAACGGTTGTACTTGATGCAAAGGATGCAACCTGCACAGAACCAGGATCTACTGGTGAGGTAGTCTGCGTAGACTGTGGAGCAGTCGTACAGGAAGCACAGGAAATCGCAGCAAAAGGACATACTTTCGGTGAGTGGGTAACAGTTAAAGAGCCTACAACGAAAGAAGAGGGATCGAAAGAAAGAATCTGCTCTGTATGCCAGACAAAAGAGACAGAGACCATCGCAAAACTCCCGGATACAGAAGACCCGGATCAGCCGACAACACCGTCAGCACCGGAGAATGTAAAGGACAGTGAAGTGACAAAAGATTCCATTAAGATTACCTGGGATGCACCGGCATCAACAGACAAGAATCAGAACAGTACAGTAAATAATGCGAATAAGGCAGCAAAGACCGGAGATACAGCAAATGTTGTATTCCCGGCAGCCGTGATGATGCTTGCAGGTGCAGCAGTGGCAGGAATCCTTTTCAGAAGAAAATGGATGAAATAAGAGTCTGAGAAAAGCAGAAAGCAGTTCAGAGGAATAAGATAAAAGAAGACGACCGTGAAGAATGAGTAGTAATTCTTCACGGTCGTCTTTTTCATGCCGAACTATAAAAGTTCAGCATTTTTATGGATCGTTTCATCAATGATATTTCTTACATATTCACCGATATGCTTTTTCGTATCCTTATCCAGTTCATCCGGGTAGATCGGTTTTCCATATTCAAGGATAACGTGGGTCTTTCTGATCTTTGGAAAATGAGCTTCAAAAATCTCACAGGTATTATTCATGGAGATCGGTACAATGGCACAACCGGTTTTGGTTGCGACTTTAAATGCTCCGTCTTTAAAAGGGAGAAGAGAAAGCTCTTCTCCGCTATTTCTTGTACCCTCAGGGAAGATACAGATAGAAATCCCCTTTTTGATATATTCGATGGCTTTCAGGATCGTCTTAAGTCCCTCTTTTGGATTCTCCCGGTCAAGGAAAAGACAATAGAGAAAACGCATCCAAATCGAAAGGAGGGGAACTTTTTCCATCTCTTTCTTTGCAACATATCCGGTCAGTCTTTTACAGCGGCTGTAGGTAAGCAGAATATCAAAGAAGCTGCGATGGTTTCCAACGTAAAGAACCGGTTCATCAGGAATATTTTCTTCACCGATCACAGTGACTTTTACCCCGGTCATTTTCAGGATCACTTTAAATCCCCACTGGACAATCCTTAAGGAACTGATATCCCGTGCCTGTGGATTGAATTTACCGATCAGCCATTCCACGAGAAAAACCGGAATCGACAGGATCAGGTATAAAATCAGAAATACAGCAATACATATTAATCGAATCATAGAAATTCCTCTCTTTTATTTTATGATATCGGAGCGTGGTAAAAGCCTTTGGACTCACTCGTGAGCAGGTTTCTGCACTGCAGAAGCCTGCTGCCCTGATATCATTCTATTATACAGGAGCATCCCATAAAATACAAGGCTGGGGAGGACAGGCAGGGAAGGAATATCTGTATTGGGAATGTCATAGGATAATAGGGAAAATATGCCGCAACAGGTGGAAAAGTGGAGAGAAAAAAGCAGAGTATGTGGAAAACTTTTGCACTGGCTTTCTGTCTTCTGCTGTCTTTGGAGACCGGAGGCTGTGTGCGGCAGGAAAAAAAGAGTTCTGAACAGCACGAACTGGAGATAAAAATAGTTACGGAAGAGGAGATTCCGGAAGAATTAATGAGCCTGATCGAGAAGAATAAGAAAAACCCGTTCCGGCTGACTTTTGCGGATCAGGGGAAATTGTATCTTGCCGAGGGATATGGGGAGCAGAAGACAACAGGATACAGTGTGGAAGTGGACCGGCTCTGCGAAACACAGGAAGCAGTCCATATCCATACCGGTCTTCTCGGACCGGAAAAAGGAGAAGAAAAAAAGGAGATTGCAACTTATCCTTATGTAGTAGTGGAACTAGAAGAGACAGAAAAAAATATCCGGTTTGAATAAGGAGGAGAAAAATGGAACTGATAAAAAAGCGGATTCATTACATCAGAGAGGGAAAGAAGATCTTTGACCAGTTTTATGTGGATGAAGATTATAATGTACCGGAAGCAAAAGAGGATGTCGGAAGTATTGTTGATACAGGAACGGAGCTGAAGATCGAAGAGATCCGTCCGGTAGAAAATTATGTCCGGATTACAGGAAAGTTGTATTTCAGGATTCTTTATCTGAATGCTTCTTCAGATCCGAAACCCGGGGTGCTGGAAGGGAAACTTCCGTTTGAGGAGATGGTTTATGCAGAAAATCAGGAGGGGGAAGAATTTTATGTTCAGAATGTGCGGATCGAGTTTACTCCGTCCCTGATCCATTCAAGAAAACTGAGTCTGCGTGCGATGGTGGAACTGGAAGTCGGCAGGGAAAAGCTGTCAGATGAAGAGACCGTGACTGATGCAGAAGGAGATGTTCCGCTGTATAAAAAAATAAAAAAAGCACAGCTTTTGCAACTGGAAGTGACCAAAAAAGATACCTACAGGATCAAAGAAGAAATTACGATTCCGGGAACGAAAGAAAGTATAGGGCAGATTTTATTTACCGATATCAGTGAACGGAAACTGGAACTGCGTCCGGGACAGGATGAGGTGATCGTGAGGGGAGAGCTGTTCCTGTTCTGTATGTATCTGTCCGGGGATGAAAAGCCGGACTGGATCTCACAGACGATCCCTTATGAGGGAAAGATTCCGTGTGAGGGAATCAGTGAAGATATGTATTTTTCCATTCGCCATACGCTGGAGGATACACTGACTGATCTGAGAATGGATGAAGACGGGGAAATGCGGGTTCTGGGAATTGAAGGAACGCTGGCACTCCATATGAATTTTTACCGGGAGGAAAGCGTGGAATTGCTGGAAGATCTGTATTCACTTCAGAAACAGTGTCTTTTTGATACGACTGAGGCGGTATGTGAAGAATTATTAATGCAGAATCAGTCAAAATGTAAGGTGACGGAACGACTGTCACTGCCGGAGCTGAAGAAAGATGTTCTGCAGATCCTGCATGCCAGAGGAGCAATTCAGGTGGAGCATGCCGATAGGACCGGAGAGGGGATCCGGGTGGAAGGAATTTTACATCTGTCGTTCCTTTATTTGCGGGGAGATGATGCAGAGCCATATGGAAGCTGGCAGGGAATGATTCCATTTGCACATCAGATCGAGTGCAAAGAAATGCCGGAGGAAACAGTCTACAATATGGAACAGCATATCGAGCAGTTACAGATCACACTGGTCGGAAGTGAATCAGTGGAAATCAAAGGAATCCTCACATTTGATACATTTTTAAGAAGACCGGTGAGGGTTCGGACGATGGAGAATGTCAGGGAAGAACCGCTGGATCTGGAACAGCTTGAAAAAAGACCGTCGATCGTGGGGCATATCGTGCAGAGCGGAGAAGATCTGTGGCAGCTTGCAAAGCAGTATATGACGACAAAAGAGAGCATTATGGAGGTGAACGGAATGCAGAATGAAAATGTGAAAGAGGGGGATAAATTATTGATTTTTAAGGAAAATATGAGTATACTGTAAGTACAATGTATACAAGATACAGCACGCGTTTTACGATTGAGAGGATGGAAGATACGGATGAACCAGATTGAGCTGAAAGCACTTGCAAAAATAAACCTGGGACTGGATGTACTGGGAAGAAGAGAAAACGGATATCATGATGTGCGTATGGTCATGCAGACCATTTATTTGTATGACGAAGTAAAGCTGACAAAGAAGAAAGAACCTGGGATTGAACTTACGACCAACCTGGGATTTCTCCCGACAGGAGATACCAATATTGCTTATAAGGCAGCAAAGCTCCTGATCGAGGAATTTGGGATCAGCGAGGGTGTGAAGATCGTGTTGAATAAGCATATTCCGGTGGCAGCGGGACTGGCAGGCGGCAGTTCGGATGCAGCAGCTGTCTTATTCGGGATGAACCGGATGTTCGGACTCCATCTGCAGCAAAAAGATCTGATGGAACGTGGGGTAAAGCTGGGAGCAGATGTGCCGTACTGTATTATGAGAGGAACGGTGCTGGCAGAAGGGATTGGAGAGGAATTAAGTGTCCTCCCTGCCATGCCGAAATGTACGGTACTGATCGCAAAGCCACCGGTCAGTGTATCAACCAAAGTAGTTTATGAGGCACTGGACTCAGAGGAGATCATAGAACATCCGGATATAGATGCTCTGATCGAAGGACTGAAGCAGAAGGATCTTCACAGGATTTCAGAAAATATGGGGAATGTGTTGGAGGATGTTACCATCCCGATGCATCCGGTGATCGAAGAACTGAAGCAGGTCATGAGAGAAAATGGTGCAATTGGTGCGATGATGAGTGGCAGTGGGCCTACTGTTTTCGGACTTTTTGAAAACCGTGCTGCGGCAAGGGAGGCACAGAGGAAGATTCGTGAGAGCGGACTGACGAAGCAGGTCTATGTAACGAATGTGCATAACGTAAGGAGAAAATAATATGGGAACAGATTTTGAAGTAACGATGAACGAGTACCTGCCTCTGAGAGATGTAGTATTTAATACGCTGCGGCAGGCGATCTTAAGAGGGGAACTGAAGCCGGGAGAAAGACTGATGGAGATCCAGCTTGCGAACAAACTCGGAGTGAGCCGGACGCCGATCCGTGAGGCGATCCGTAAGCTTGAGCTGGAAGGTCTTGTCCTGATGATTCCAAGGAAGGGTGCAGAAGTAGCAGAAATCACGGAAAAAAATTTAAGAGATGTACTGGAAGTGCGGTGTGCGTTGGAGGAACTGGCAGTCCAGCTTGCCTGCGATCGCATGGATGAAGACGGGATCAAAGCAATGAAGGAGGCTTCAGCACAATTCTGTAATACGTTGGACAGCGATGATATTACCCGGATCGCACAGGCAGATGTGGCATTTCATGATATCATTTATGCAGCCACGGATAACCGCCGTCTGATCCAGCTTCTGAACAATTTGCGGGAGCAGATGTATCGCTACAGGATTGAATATCTGAAAAAGAAAGAGTGTTATCCGCAGTTGCTGGAAGAACATCAGACGATTATCGATTCAATCGAAAGCCGGGATAAGGCGCGTGCAACCCAGATCACAGGACAGCATATCAAGAATCAGGCAGAGGCAGTAGTAGACACGATCCGTGAAAAAGAAGAAAGCATATAAAAAATGAATAGAGTGCAGCTTTCAGGTAATACTCCATATATCAGCCGATCGGATGACCGGAAAAAGATGAGAAAGATCAGGAAGAACCTGACCGGACAATGGATATATGGAGGGATTACATATGAAAGAGGCAGATAAAAAAGTGTGGATCGTACCGGGGAAAATCCGGGTAGCAAGTGTTTTTTTTGCACTGATCGTGGCAGCCGTGGTGACAACAGCAGTAGTGATGGGAGATGTGCAGAGGAAAGAACGGGCAGTACAGGAGCATCTGGCGGAGGAAGTGCTGCGGTTTCATGTTCTTGCGAACAGTGACAGCAGGACAGATCAGGCGGTGAAGATGGAGGTGCGGGATGCAGTCTTATCCTATTTAAAAGAAGTACTTCCTGAGGAACTGGATGTAAAGGAGACGACCCGGTGGATGAGGGGGCATACGGAGGAGATCCGGCAGGTGGCTGAGCAGAAAATGGCAGACCTGCAGATGCAGCAGACAGTCAGTGTGGCAGTGACGACGTGCTATTTCCCGGACCGGACCTATGGAGATGTCACATTTCCGGCAGGAAATTACAAGACCCTGAGGATCGAACTGGGAGATGCAGCAGGGCATAACTGGTGGTGCGTGCTGTATCCGAATCTGTGTTTTCTGGATACAACAAATGCAGTACTTCCTGAAAAGGGAAAGCAGCAGTTAAAGAAAGTATTGACGGAGGAAGAATATTCGGAAGTGACGGCAGGTTCAAAGTTTCAGATCCGCTGGTTCTTCTGGAAGGAAAAATAAATATGACAGAATTTCTTATCAGGCATTTTGTAAAAGATTATGAGGATGTGGAAAAGGTGTCCGTGCGGACGGCATATGGTATGCTGTCCGGCATTGTGGGCATCTTTTGTAATGTAATATTATTTCTGACAAAATTGATTGTCGGACTGGTACTGAACAGTGTATCTGTTATGGCAGATGCCTTTAATAACCTGTCTGACGCAGGCTCATCGGTGATCAGCTTTGTGGGCGTCCGTATGGCAGGAAAGCCGGCGGACAAAGATCATCCGTTCGGGCATGGACGGATCGAGTACATAGCAGCACTGATCGTTTCTTTTCTGGTGCTGGAGGTTGGATTTACTTTTCTGAAGGATTCGGTGGGAAAGATCCTTCATCCGGAGCAGCTGAAATTTCTTCCTGTCTCGGTGTTGATTTTATGTCTTTCGATCGCGGTGAAGCTGTGGCTGGGACTATTCAACAAAAAGCTGGGAGAAAGGATTGATTCTCAGGTGATGAAGGCGGTCTTTGCAGATTCTATGGGAGACGTGATCACGACTTCAGCGACAATCTTTTCGATTCTCTTTTTTGCGGCAACAGGGGTCAATATTGATGGATTTGTCGGTCTTGGCGTGGCACTGGTTGTGATGTGGGCCGGTTTCGGGATTGCAAAAGATACATTGAATACTCTGATTGGTGAACCGGTCAGTCCGGAGGTTTATGAGAAGATTAAAAAATTTGTAGAGGGCTACGATGGGATCGAGGGAGTTCATGATCTGATCGTACATAATTACGGACCGGGCAGAAGTATGGCATCTATCCATGCAGAAGTTCCCAATGACCAGGAGATTGAAAAGTCGCATGAGATCATAGACCGTGTCGAACGGGATGCGGCAAAAGAACTTGGGATGATGCTGGTGATTCATATGGATCCGGTGGAAATGAAAGATGAAAAGGTGATCCGTATCAGGAAAAAGACAGAACACCTTCTGAAAGAACTTGATCCGGCATGCAGCATCCACGATTTTCGTGTCGTGTGGGGAGCGGAGAGGATCAATCTGATTTTCGATATGGTGATCCCGATCGAATATGATGAAAAAAGACGCAACGACCTTCCGTTACAGTTGATGGAGCGATTAAAGGGAGTGGATTCCAGATACGAGAGTGTGATTACGGTAGATTATGATTATGTAGCAAAAACGGAGGATAAATAAAATGTATGAATTTAACAGCAGAGTACGTTACAGTGAGATCGATCATCATGGAACGCTGACCCTTCCTGCACTGATCAATTATTTTCAGGATTGCAGCACGTTCCAGTCAGAAGATGTGGGACTTGGAACGGAGGTACTGAAGGCAGAAAAGCGTGCCTGGATCCTGTCCTACTGGCAGGTGATCGCAGAACGGTATCCCGCGTTGGGAGAAAGGATCACGATCGGAACATTTCCGACAGAATTTAAGGGGTTATTCGGAAATCGTAATTTTTACATAAAAGATGAAAGAGGGCACATGATCGCAAAGGCTTATTCTGTATGGGTATTTCTTGATACAGAGACCGGACGGCCGGTAAGACCGGAGGAAAAAGACATAAAGCCATACGGCATGGGGGAGGCACTGGATATGCCTTATGAGGGAAGAAAAATCTCCCTGCCGGAAGAAACTGAAGTCCTGGAGGCATTCCCGGTACGTCGTTATCATATTGATACGAATGAGCATGTAAATAACTGCCAGTATGTGCAGATGGCACTGGAATTTCTTCTGGCTGACCGCCAGTTCAGACAGATCCGTGTGGAGTATAAGAAATCGGCGGTACTGGGAGATATCATTTATCCGAAAAGGAGCAGGGAGGAAGAACGGACGATTATTGAACTATGTGCGGAGAATGGAAGGCCATATGCAGTTGTAGAATTTAAATAGAGCAGACTTCCATTCCATTTGATGAATAAAATAAATAGAGCAAACTTCCGTCACATTTGATACACAAAAGATTCACAAACTTCTGATAACGTTGACAGGTAAAAAAGAAACTCTGTATTATGCGGAGAGAAATAGGAGGATGGAGACTTTGATAGAAGTAAAGAATCTGGTGAAAAAGTACGGAAATCATTTAGCTGTAGATCACCTGAATTTTACCATTGAAGAAGGGCATATCTACGGCTTTTTAGGTCCTAACGGAGCCGGAAAGTCTACGACCATGAATATCATGACGGGATATCTCGGAGCTACAGAAGGGGAGGTGCTGATCAACGGGCATGATATTTTAAAAGAGCCAGAGGAGGCGAAAAAGCAGATCGGATATCTGCCGGAGCTTCCACCGCTGTATATGGATATGACGGTCAGGGAATATATGGAATTTGCCGCAGAACTGAAGAAAATTCCGAAGGAGAAGAGAGCTGAGTCTATTGAGGATGTGGAAAAGCTTGTAAAGATCAAAGATGTGGAAAAGCGTCTGATCAAGAATCTGTCCAAAGGATACCGGCAGAGGGTCGGACTGGCACAGGCTGTGCTGGGATTCCCGGAGATCATTATTCTGGATGAGCCAAGTGTAGGTCTTGACCCGAAGCAGATCATTGAGATCCGTGAACTGATCCGTAAGCTGGCGAAGAAACATACAGTTATCTTAAGTTCTCATATTCTGGCAGAAGTAAGAGAAGTGTGTGACTATATCATGATTATTTCCAAGGGAAAGCTGGTTGCCAGTGATACACCGGAGAATCTGGAACGCTACCTGGGTGAGTCTGGTCTGATCGAGATTGAGACCAGGACAGAAGCTTCCAAAGTAAAAGAAGTACTGAAAAATGTACCTGGAATTGAAAAGGTTTCGGTGAAAACAGATGCCAGTGGCATAACAAGCGGACAGATCCGGGAGAAGAGAGGACAGGATATCCGGGAAGAACTCTTTACGACATTTGCAGAAAAGAAGATGCCGCTGCTGAAGCTGAATGCGGTTCAGGTCAGCCTGGAGGATGTATTTATGGAACTGACCCAGAGCGACAAGGCTGCAGAAGAATTTGCCAGAAAGGCAAAAGAGGCAGAAAAGGGGGAAGTAAGCAATGCTGGCGATTTATAAAAGAGAATTGAAGTCCTATTTCCAGTCTATGGTGGGATGTGTATTTGTGGCATTCCTTCTGGTATTTACGGGCATTTATTTTGTTGCATATAATCTGTCTGCGGGATATCCGTATTTTTCCTATTCGCTGGCAGGATCTCTGATCGTATTTATTGTCGGGATTCCGCTGATCACGATGCGAAGCTTTTCAGAAGAAAGGAAAAATAAGACGGATCAGCTTCTGCTGACCGCACCGGTGAGTCTGTGGAAAGTAGTTCTTGGAAAGTATCTTGCAATGATCACAGTGATCGGAATCCCGAGTGTGATCTTCTGCATTTATCCGCTGATCATCAAATCCCAGGGAACAGCATACCTTGGAGTGGACTATATTTCTATTCTGGTATTTTTCCTGCTTGGATGCGTATTTGCAGCGATCGGAATGTTCCTGTCTTCGCTGACAGAAAGCCAGATCATTGCATTTATCAGTACATTCGGTATCCTTTTGATCCTGTATTTATGGAACGGAATCCTGACACTGCTTCCGAGTTCGGCTGTCAGTGGGCTGGTGGGAGTTCTGATCGTGCTTACGATCGTTGCTTTCTATATTTTCCATATGACATCGAACCTGATGCTTGCAGGAGGGCTGGAAGTGATCGGAGCTGCTGCGGCAGTCATTACTTATTTTGTAAAATCTTCTTTATTTGAGAATCTTCTCTCCAAAATGTTTGGAAGACTGGCACTGTCGGATGTATTTACAGATATCACATCCAACAGTATTGTAGATGTGACGGGAATCGCACTTTATCTGTCACTGATCGCAGTCTTTGTATTTCTTACAGTGCAGTCGATTCAGAAAAGACGTTGGAGTTAGGAGGTTTGGATCATGGAGAAATTAAAAAGTAAAAAAGGAAACTTAAAAAGAATGTTCCATACTTCCGGAACAAAGCATGGTTCCTACAGTGTAGGAATGACGGTGCTGGTTGTAGCAGTCATTATCGTATTGAATCTGGTCGTCGGTCAGATTCCGGAAGCATACAGAAATATTGATGTCAGCAGTACAAAGATTTATGACATTTCCGATACATCGAAAGATCTGCTGAAAGGTCTGGATGATAAGATTGATATGAAAGTACTGGCAGTCAAAGATGAGACAGATGACAGGATCACAACATTTATCAGTAAATATGCGGCACTGTCGGATAAGATCAAGGTGGAATGGATCGACCCGGTTCTGCATCCGTCAGCTTTGACAGAATACAATACTTCACAGAATACGATCTATGTATCCTGCGAGGCAACAGGAAAGTCGACAACCATTTCTTTTGATAAGATCCTGGTATCAGATTATTCTTCTTATTACTATTCAGGTTCATCGAGTTATACCTCCTTTGATGGTGAAGGACAGCTCAGCAGTGCGGTAAACTATGTGACCAGTGATGTCCAGAAGAAGATCTATACTGTAACAGGACATGGAGAGGACTCCCTTTCTACAACGATCACGGATCTGATGACAAAGAATAATTATACAACCGAGGAACTGAATCTTCTGATGACAGATGCTATACCGGATGACTGTGACCTTCTGTTAATGGATGGTCCGACCAATGATCTTTCTGATGATGAAGTCAGCCTCTTAAGCGGATATCTTGGAGAAGGCGGCAAGGTGATGTGTCTGCTGGGAGATACCGGACTTGCTTCTTTACCGAAACTTGCAGGACTTCTGAAAGATTATGGAATTGAAGGAGCAGACGGTTATATCGCAGATCCACAGAGATGCTATCAGAATCAGCCGTATTATATCTTCCCGGTACTGAATTTATCCGGTGATATGGCAGACGGAATCAGTTCCCAGATGGTACTTCTGATGAATTCCCGTGGACTGACGACAACGGATCCGGCAAGAGATACGATCACAACGAGTACCTTTATGACAACCTCTGAGCAGGCATATGCAGTGACAGAAGAAGATCAGAAGCAGGGAACGTATGATCTGGGAGTAGTTGCAACTGAAACTATCAGTTCCGACAGTGACTCATCCGATGATACCTCATCCGACAGCGATTCTTCCACAGATGCGTCATCGGACAGTACTTCATCAGACGACAGTACTTCATCAGACGACAGTACTGAGAGCAAAGAGAGCAGACTGACGGTTATTTCCTCAGGAAGCCTGATCGATCAGCAGATCACGGATGCATTTTCACAGCTTGAAAATACGCAGGTATTTATGAATGCAGTGACAGCAAACTTTGATGGTGTGACAAATCTTTCTATCGAGACAAAGAGCCTGACAACAGAGTATAATACAGTTCAGCATGCAGGCGGATTCAGTATTCTTGTTGTATTTGGTATTCCGGCAGTCATTCTGATCGGTGGCTTTGTCGTATGGTTCAGAAGAAGAAAGGCCTGAGGTGTCAGTATGAAAAAGAAAAAAGGACCATTGATTTTAACAGGAGTGCTGGTCATCCTTTTGATTCTTTATTTTGGACTAAGTTCCTGGAATAAAAAGCAGGATAAAAAAGAAGAAAAAGAAACGGTCAAAGTGACGGATCTGGATGAGTCAACGATCACTGCGATCAAGTATCAGGTGGCAGCAGGCGAGATGTCTTTTAAAAAAGATGGAGATACCTGGTATTATTCAGAAGACAAGGATTTCCCGTTAAAGCAGAGTGAGCCGGAGAAGATCGCAAAGGCGGCTGCCCAGATCACCGCAGACCGGAAACTGGAGGATGGAGACAGCCTGGATGCATATGGACTGGATGACCCGAATTATTCCATCGAGATCACGGAAGAAGACGGAACAGTAACAACAGTCAGCTTCGGAGATTCAACCGGGACAGATTATTATGTAACGGTGGGAGATACCGGTGTTGTCTATACGGTCGCATCCAGCGTGCTGGATGATTTCAAGACGGAGTTGTCTGACCTTGCACAACTGGATGAATATCCAAGCATTGGCAGCGGCAATCTGAAAAAAGAAGTGATCACGGAAAATGGAACGACGACAACCTATGATTCAGAAAATGAAGATCAGGAAGAAGAGATTGCCGCGGCTGCAGGTGGACTGGGGGCGGTGTCACTGACAACGGTTGCTGATTATTCTGTGGAAGATGCAGACCTGGCAGGCTATGGACTGGATGAAGCCAGCCGGATCACGGTAGAGGCTGCTTATACAAAGGATGATGATGAAAAGACGATGAAAATGTATATCGGCAGTGAAGATGGAAGTGGAAACAGTTATGTCATGCTGGATGGATCGAAGATTGTCTATCAGATTTCAGATGAAGTATGCAAAAATATTCTGAATCAGGAATAATTTTAGATTTATTTAATTGACTTTGATTGAAAAACGGAGCAGAATAGAATCCATATTAATTCAAGACAGGAAGTGCAGATCATGAAAGAAAAGTTTATGCGGTTTATGCAGGGAAGATACGGTGTGGATCAGTTATCGAAAGCATTGCTGGTGATCGGTCTGATCAGTATATTGCTGGCTTCGTTTTTCAGGGGAAGTCTTGTCGGGACATTTTTTTACTATGTCGGATGGTTCCTGATCATCTACTGTTATTTCAGGATGTTTTCAAAGAATGTATCGAAGCGTTATGCAGAGAATCAGGCGTATCTTGCAAAGTCATACAAGATCCGTTGCTTTTTTGCAAAGCAGAAAGATCTGTTCCGGCAGAGAAAGCAGTATCATATTTATAAATGCCCGGGATGCAGTCAGAAGATCAGGATTCCAAGAGGCAAAGGAAAGATTGAGATCTGTTGTCCGAAGTGTGGCACAAAGTTCATTAAAAAGAGCTGAGAAAGTGTAGGCAGAATGCAGGAAAGCGGGCAGTAGAAAAAGAGAATGAGAGGAAATTAAGAAAAAGATGTCAGATCCATATCAGATTTTAGGAGTAGACCGGAGTGCATCGGACGAGGAGATCAAGAAGGCATACAGAAAGCTGAGCCGTCAGTATCATCCGGATGCGAATATCAATAATCCTCATAAAGATGAGGCAGAGGCTAAGTTCAAGGAAGTCCAGCAGGCGTATCAGCAGATCATGGATGAGCGTGAAAAAGGCTGCTCTTCGTCAGGAGCAGGAGGAAGTTCACAGGGCGGCGGATACGGCGATTATGGTCCGTTTGGCGGCTTTGGTGGTTTTGGCGGCTACGGGAATTTCGGTGGCTACGGAAACGGGGCTTCCGGACGAGCAGCAGGTATGAGCGAGGAAGATGCACATCTGCAGGCAGCAGCCAATTATATCAGAAGCGGACATTTCAGAGAGGCACTGAATGTCCTTGACGGAATTGCAAACCACAGTGCCTTATGGTATTTTCTGAGTGCTTCTGCAAATTCAGGACTGGGAAATAACGTGACGGCACTGGAGCATGCGAGGGAGGCTGTCCGGCTTGATCCGCAGAATATGCAGTATCAGATGCTGCTGCAGCGGCTGGAAGGCGGTGGAAGCTGGTATCAGACACGGCAGACGATGTATGGATTTCCGGGTACATTTGACAACAGCTATTGCATGAAGCTGTGCATAGCAAATCTGATGTGCAACCTTTGCTGTGGCGGAAGTGGTCTCTGCTGCGGCGGAGGCAATTATGGTGGTTATGGTGGAGGCACCGGAACATTTCTGTAAAATGCAGGAAAGAAATGTAACAATTCTTAATGAAAGCGTTTATCTTTTTTAAAATTTGTATCTTATAATAGGCATCAGTCGGGTAAGAAGCATCAGTCTGGAATTTCCTGACCGGTGCTTTTTCTATATCAAAGTGTGCAGGAGAAGTTGACGGTGGCAGGTTCTCTGTATGGATTGATTCAAGATTAAAAACCCCCTATTACAAATGAGGAGCAGATAAAAGATGGAAGAGTACAGAAAAAATCGTCAGAACTGGTATGGCAGGATTTTATGTGGACTTATATTTTTTGCACTTTGTGGTACGATTTTCTGTATGGGCGTAAATGCAAGGGAAGCCAGGCAGGAAGCGAAAAAAGCTGAGGCAGTAAAAGCGGCAGAGGCAGAAAAGAAAAAGGCGGAAGAGGCAGAAAAAAAGAAAGAAAAAAAGGCAGCGGAAAAGCGGAAAAAGGATTCTTCGGTGCAGCCGGGTGTTGCAGTAGGGACAACGGAAGCAAGTGATGAAAAGATCGTATATCTGACATTTGATGACGGTCCTTCGGAGAATACGCAGAAGGTACTTGATATACTGGATCAGTATGATGCCAAGGCAACATTTTTTATCACAGGGCAGAAACCGGAGTACCGTCCGATGATAAAAAAGGCATATGATGCAGGACATACGATTGGTCTGCACAGTTTCTGTCATGATTATGAGACTGTATATTCTTCAGAAGAAGCGTACCTGAAAGATCTGGAAGAAGTGGGAGAGATCGCAAAGGAGCAGATTGGATTCGTTCCGTGCTTTATCCGTTTCCCGGGCGGCTCTTCCAATACGGTTTCAAGGAACTATACAGAGGGGATCATGAGCGTACTTGTGCCGAAGGTACTTGAGCTGGGATATCAATATTATGACTGGAATGTCAGCAGCGGGGATGGAGGAACAGCTACGACAGAGGAAATCATTGCACAGTCGGAGACGGACAAGTATCATCAGGTAATGCTGCTGTTTCATGATGCAGCAACAAAAGAGACAACGATCGAGGCATTGCCGACCATTCTGGAGTATTATAAAAATCTCGGCTATTCTTTTAAAGCAATCGACAGAGAAAGTCTGGTCGTACATCATCAGGTGAATAATTAAGCAGAAGGAGAAAGAGAAGATTTATGAGCGGACAGGAAAGAAAAACTGGAAAAAGAGTACTCAATGTTGGCCTGCTGGCTCATGTAGATGCGGGAAAGACGACCCTTTCGGAAAGTATTCTTTATCAAAGTGGTGCAATACGAAATTTGGGCAGGGTCGATCATCAGGATGCTTTTCTGGATACAGATGAAATGGAACGGGAACGTGGGATCACAATTTTTTCCAAGCAGGCGGTGCTTACCTGGAAAGATACGGAGATCACATTGCTGGATACACCGGGACACGTTGATTTTTCAGCGGAGATGGAGCGGGTACTGCAGGTGCTGGACTGTGCGGTGCTGGTGATCAGCGGGGCAGACGGTGTGCAGGGACATACGGAGACTCTGTGGAAACTTTTAACAAGATACGGAATACCGGTGTTCCTTTTTGTGAATAAAATGGATCAGGAAGGGACGGACTGTGGAAAACTTCTTGCAGAACTGAAATCCCGCTTTTCAGAAGGCTGTATTGATTTTGGCAGAGTGGAAACCGGAGCAGAAGAAGTGATCGAAGAGATTGCAGTGTGCGATGAACAGGCGATGGAAGAGTATCTTGAGAAAGGCAGTGTTGATGCTGACTCGATCCGCCGGCTGGTCGCAGAGAAAAAGATTTTTCCATGCTACTTTGGTTCGGCGTTACATTTGCAGGGTGTGGAAGAACTGATGAACGGGATCTGCACATATCAGATGCAGAAAGAATATCCGGCAGCATTCGGAGCGAAAGTTTATAAGATTGCGAGAGATGGTCAGGGAAACAGACTGACATACCTGAAAGTGACCGGCGGCACGCTGAAGGTGAAGGATGTGATTGGGGAAAATGGCGATAAGGTGAACCAGATCCGGGTCTATTCCGGTGAAAAGTATGAGCTTCTTTCAGCGGCAGATGCGGGGAAGGTCTGTGCAGTGACCGGTTTAGCGGAAACATATCCGGGGCAGGGACTTGGAGCAGAAAAAGATTCTGAGGTGCCGATCCTTGAGCCGGTGCTGACGTACAGGATCATTTTGCCGGATGACTGTAATGTTCATACGATGTTAAGAGATCTGAAACTTTTGGAGGAAGAAGAGCCGGAGCTGCATATTGTATGGATCGAAAAGAGTCAGGAAATCCATGTGCAGCTGATGGGGGATGTGCAGATTGAGATCCTTCAGAGAATCATAAAAGAACGCTTTGGAGTACTGGTTGAGTTTGGGGAAGGCAGCATTGTGTATAAAGAGACGATCGCAGCACCGGTGGAAGGTGTCGGGCATTTTGAACCGTTACGCCATTATGCAGAGGTACATCTGCGGTTAGAACCAGGGGAACGCGGATCAGGAATACAGTTTGATTCAGAATGTAGTGAGGATGTGCTGGATCGGAACTGGCAGCGGCTGGTACTGACCCATCTGGAAGAAAAGGAACATAAAGGAGTTCTGACGGGATCAGTGATTACAGATATGAAGATCACACTGACTTCAGGAAAAGCCCATCTGAAGCATACGGAGGGCGGGGATTTCCGACAGGCAACTTACCGGGCTGTGCGGCAGGGGCTGAAAAAAGCAGAAAGCGTACTGCTTGAACCGTATTATGAGTTCAGGATCGAATTACCTTCTGAAAATGTGGGACGTGCCATGACGGATATACAGAACCGTTTCGGAAAATTTGAGGCACCGGAAACACTGGGAGAAAGGACCATTCTGACAGGAATTGCACCGGTATCGACTTTCAGCGGTTATCAGAAAGATGTCATTGCATATACAGGTGGAAGAGGAAGGATTTCTCTGACCTTGAAAGGGTATGATCTCTGCCATAATCAGGAAGAAGTTGTAGCAGCGAGAGGTTATGATTCAGAGTTGGATCTTGCGAATCCTACCGGCTCGGTCTTCTGTGCCCATGGTGCGGGATTTGTTGTGGACTGGGATGAAGTAGAAGAATATATGCACATGGAACGCACACTGGATCAGACGGGAGAAGAAGGACTTGCGGAAGTCACACTTCCGAAGCGGCGGCATTCCAGTATTGAACTGACACAGGAGGAACTGGATGCAATTTATGTAAGAACTCCTGATCCGGTGAAGCAGAATCATGGGTCGGTGACGGTCTATGCGAAGGAAAAGGACAGAGAACCGGGCAGTGCCTATGCAGACCCAAAATGGGAAAGACGCAGACGGGAAAAGGAAGGCCGACAGGAATATCTTCTGGTAGACGGGTACAATATCATTTTCTCATGGGAGGAACTAAGAGAGCTGTCCGAAAAGGATATCGGTGCGGCACGCGGAAAACTTGCGGATATTTTAAGCAACTATCAGGGCTACAGAAAATGTACGCTGATCCTTGTGTATGATGCATATAAAGTCGAAGGCAATCCCGGTGAAGTGATGAAATATCATAATATTTATATTGTGTATACCAAAGAGGCGGAAACGGCAGATCAGTATATCGAAAAGACTGTAAGACGGATCGCAAAGGACGCTTCTGTAACTGTGGCAACTTCAGATGGACTGGAGCAGGTGATCATTTTAGGACAGGGTGCGAACCGTATGTCTGCTCCGGGACTGAAAGAGGAGATCGAGAGGACGCTGGCAGAAGTCAGAGGGGAGCATCTCGGAAAGAAGGGCAGTGTCGGAAATTATCTTTTTGATTATCTGGATGAAGAGACTGCAGCGGAGATGGAAAAAGTCCGGCTGGGGAAAGCAGGAAAGAATGGACGGAATAAAAAATGACAATCGGGATTATTAAGAAAAAGTGGTAGTCTGCCGGAATGCAGACTATCCTTTTTTATGCCAAAGTATGCAGGAGAAGCTGCCAGCGGCAGGTTCTCTGTACGCAATGATATGGATAGAGTAAAAATAATAGAAAAAACTATATATTTTGTCCATTTAGTGATATGATGAAAGAAAAAAGAGAGGTGCAAATATGAATTGTAAGAATTGTTATCAGGAAATTCCTGATGGAAGTAAGTTCTGTCCACATTGCGGTGCGAAGCAGAATGAAGTACAGGCGAATGAAGTACAGCCCAATGCAGAACAGGAAAATGCAGCGGGTTATCAGGATGTATCAGGTTATCAGAACAACAGCGGCTATAAGGATGTGTCAGGTTATCAGAATAACAGCGGCTATCAGGATGCGGCAGGTTATCAGAATAACAGCGGCTATCAGGATGCAGCAGGTTATCAGAACAACAGCGGTTATCAGAATGTGACCGGCTATCAGAATAACGGGCAGAAACCGGAAATTAATTATGTACCATATCTGATACTCTCTATTATTTCCACAGTATGCTGCTGCCTTCCGTTTGGTATCGTGGGTATCGTATTTTCAGTGAAGATCAACAGTGCAATGAATGCCGGTAATTATGAAGAGGCAGCTCAGGATGCAAAGATGGCAAAAATATGGACGATTGTATCTTTTGTAGTGGGATTGCTTTTGGGGATTGTATATTTTGTTTTTGGGATGATGGCAGGAATTGATACTTATTATTAAGAGGACGAAATGCAAAGTGTGATAAAATTAAGAAGCTGGTTTGCAGAGAGCCGGAAGAACCGGATTTTATTTCTGGCAGTGATCGGGTGCATGGCAGGGATTGGAGCAGGCTATCTGTATTTCCACAATCCGCTAAAATATCCGTTGCCATGTCTCTTTCATGTGATCACAGGACTGTACTGTCCGGGATGTGGAGCAGGGAGAGCAAGCTACAATATCCTGCATGGGAATTTTCTGACTGCTTTTTGCTACAATCCGGTCATGGTTTTTCTGCTGCCATTTCTTGGAATTTATTTTGTGGCGGTTGCAGTGGACTGGGTGCTGACAGGAAAGAATCATGTGGATAAAAAGATCAATCCTAAAATACTGACAGGGATTTTAGTTTTGCTTCTGATCTTCGGAGCGATCAGGAATCTTCCATTTTATCCGTTCCGGTTGTTAGTGCCGGGAGGACTGGCAGAAGTTCTTATGTAAAATTGAATGAGAAAGATAAAAAGTACCTTGAAGCAATTCAGAGTACTTTTTTCTTGCAAAAATCCCAAGATGTCGGTTGTGAAAATATGTGGGAGTATGGTATTATATAGGTTGAATGTAAATGACGATACTAAAAAGGCTGATCGTCTGGCTGAAGGAAAGATGGAGGAATGAACAATGATTAACAAACTGGTAGAAAAGATCAAGAAAACCGGAGCACCGATCGTAGTCGGACTTGACCCGATGCTGAGTTATATCCCACAGCATATTTTAGATAAGGCATATGCAGAATATGGAGAGACTCTGGAAGGGGCGGCTGAAGCTGTCTGGCAGTTTAATAAGGAAATTGTAGACAAGACTTATGATCTGATTCCTGCTGTCAAACCTCAGATCGCGATGTATGAGCAGTTTGGTATTCCGGGACTGGAAGCATTTAAGAAGACGGTAGATTACTGCAAGTCAAAAGATCTGGTTATTATCGGAGATGTAAAAAGAGGAGATATCGGGTCAACTTCCGCAGCATATGCAACCGGACATCTTGGAAAGATAAAAATAGGAAGTAAAGAGTATGTTCCGTTTGGAGAAGATTTCGCAACAGTCAACCCGTATCTTGGATCCGACGGTGTGAATCCGTTTATTGATGTATGTAAGGCAGAGAAGAAAGGACTTTTCATTCTTGTTAAGACTTCTAATCCGTCCAGTGGAGAATTTCAGGACAGACTGATTGACGGAAGACCGTTGTATGAGTTGGTTGGAGAGAAAGTTGCCGAGTGGGGAGCCAAGTGCATGGGTAATGAATACAGCTACATCGGAGCTGTTGTAGGAGCAACCTATCCTGAGATGGGAAAAGTACTCAGAAAGATCATGCCAAAGTCTTATATTTTAGTACCTGGATATGGAGCACAGGGCGGAAAAGGAAAAGACCTGGTTCATTTCTTTAATGAAGACGGACTGGGTGCGATCGTAAATTCTTCCCGTGGAATTATCGCAGCTTATAAGCAGGAAGCTTACGCAAAATTTGGAGCAGAGAATTTTGGCGATGCATCCAGAGCAGCAGTAGAGGCAATGATCGCAGATATCAGTGAAGCACTTGCAGCAAAATAAGAGGATTGATTCAGATAGAAGGAGTACAGTATGGCAAAGCAGAAAGAGAATGCGGTGGTAGCATCTCAGGAGCAGCTGGCAGACGGAATCTACAGCATGTGGATCCAGACGCAGGCAGCGGACACGGCAAAGCCGGGGCAGTTCATTTCCATGTATACGATGGATGGAAGTAAGTTACTGCCACGTCCGATCAGCATTTGTGAGATCGACCGTACGCAGGGAATGCTTCGGGTGGTTTATCGTGTGACAGGAGAAAATACAGGAACGGAGCAGTTTTCAAAGCTGAAGGCGGGGGATACGATCCCTGTGATCGGTCCTCTTGGAAATGGATTCCCGTACGAGAAAGCAGAAGGAAAGAATGTCTTCCTGATGGGTGGAGGGATTGGCGTACCACCGATCCTGGAACTGGCGAAGCAGATGAAGTGTGAAAAGAAGCAGATCCTTGCAGGATACCGGGATGCACAGACTTTTCTGAAAGAGGAGTTTGAGGCGAACGGAGAACTGTATATTTCCACGGAAGACGGAAGTATTGGAACAAAGGGAAATGTTATGGATGCGATCCACGAAAATGGACTGAAAGCAGACATGATCTATGCATGCGGACCAACTCCGATGCTGCGTGCCATTAAGCAGTACGCAGAAGAGCAGGGAATCGAATGCTACATTTCTCTGGAAGAAAGAATGGCGTGTGGAATCGGAGCCTGTCTTGCGTGTGTATGCAAGTCAAAAGAAAAGGATGCTCACAGTAATGTGAATAATAAGCGGATCTGTAAAGACGGTCCGGTATTCCTGTCAACGGAGGTGGAGATCTGATGGATATGAGTGTAAAGATAGCCGGAGTAGAATGGAAGAATCCAGTGACAGTTGCATCAGGAACCTTTGGCTCAGGAGAAGAGTTTTCTGAATTTGTTGATCTGAACCGTCTGGGAGCTGTAACGACCAAAGGTGTGGCAAATGTGCCGTGGCCGGGAAATCCGACTCCACGTGTGGCAGAAGTTTACGGAGGAATGATGAATGCCATCGGATTGCAGAATCCGGGGATTGATCTGTTCTGTAAAAGAGATATCCCATATCTGAAAAAGTTTGATACAAAGATCATTGTGAATGTCTGCGGTCATGCACCGGAAGAGTACCTGGAAGTGGTAGAACGGCTGGCGGATGAACCGATCGATATGATGGAGATCAATATTTCCTGTCCGAACGTGAATGCAGGTTTTCTTGCTTTCGGACAGGATGCAAAGCATGTAGAAGAGCTGACCGGACAGATTAAAAAGATTGCGAAGCAGCCGATCATCATGAAACTGACACCGAATGTGACAGATATTACTGAGATCGCAAAGGCTGCAGAGGCAGGAGGAGCGGATGCGGTTTCTCTGATCAATACACTGACAGGTATGAAGATCGATATCAACCGGAAGACATTTGCTGTGGCAAATAAAACCGGTGGTGTTTCTGGTCCGATCGTAAAGCCGATCGCAGTCCGCATGGTTTATCAGGTGGCACAGGCAGTCAACATTCCGATCATTGGAATGGGCGGCATTTCCTGTGCGGAGGATGCGATAGAATTTCTGCTTGCAGGAGCAAGTGCGGTGTCGGTCGGAACGGCAAACTTCCATGATCCGGCAGTGACTTTGAAGGTAATCGACGGAATCGAGGCATATATGAAAAAGAATGGCTTTGAGACTGTAAAAGATATGGTTGGAATTGTAAAATAGGAGGACAGGAACGATGGAAGCATACAAGAAAGAATTTATCGAATTTATGGTAGAGAGTGATGTTCTGAAATTCGGAGATTTCACACTGAAAAGCGGAAGAAAATCTCCATTCTTCATGAATGCAGGAGCATATGTGACAGGTTCTCAGTTAAAGAGACTGGGGGAATATTATGCAAAAGCGATCCATGATACATACGGGGATGATTTTGATGTATTGTTCGGACCGGCATACAAGGGCATCCCGCTGGGAGTTGTTACTGCGATCGCATACAGTGAACTTTACGGAAAAGAAGTCCGTTACTGTTCAGACCGGAAAGAGGAAAAAGATCATGGAGCAGATAAGGGAAGTTTCCTTGGCAGCAAGTTAAAAGACGGCGACAGAGTCATCATGATCGAAGATGTTACAACGTCCGGTAAATCCATGGAAGAGACTGTTCCAAAGGTAAAAGGTGCAGCCGATGTAACGATCGTAGGACTGATGGTTTCACTGAACCGTATGGAAGTCGGTAAAGGCGGCGAAAAGTGTGCATTGGATGAAGTAAAAGAACTTTACGGATTTGATACAGCAGCGATCGTCACAATGGAAGAGGTCGTAGAGTGTCTTTATAATAAAGAGTGCAACGGAAAAGTTGTCATTGATGATACCTTAAAAGCAGCGATTGACGCATATTATGAAAAGTATGGCGTAAAATAAGGAGGCACATTTTATGGAAAAGGCATATCGTACAATGAAGAACAGTGGTGCAGGCAGTATTGTGATTGGAATTATCATTCTTGTGACAGGTGTGGCTGCGGGAGTCATTTCCATTGTGAATGGTGCAAGTCTGTTAAAAAATAAGAACAAGATTACATTTTAAAAGGGCAGTCCCCTCCCGGGAAAAGGAGGGGGCTTTTTATGAAGGTGCAGGATTTTGACGAATAAAGAAGCGAAGAGAGTCAGAACGCTGGGAAAGGTTCTGTTTATTTTATATATTTTTTTTCTGGTATACTTCCTTTTTTTATCGGACTGGTATGGCAGAGAAGGCGTGATGGAAGATTATCATTATAATCTGGTTTTGTTCAGGGAAATTAAACGGTTTATTCTTTACCGCGATCAGTTGGGAACATTTGCGGTATTTTCTAATCTGTTTGGAAATATACTTATTTTTATGCCTTATGGCTACTTTCTTACAATGGCGGGGAAAAGAAAAAGTTTCTTTAGAACGTTGTTTTACAGTATGGGACTGAGCCTGGGGGTAGAAGTGATGCAGCTGCTTACAAAAGTTGGAAGTTTTGATGTAGATGATATCCTGCTCAATACGGTTGGTGGAGTAATTGGATTCCTCATCTATATGACAGGAGATCTGATAAGGAGAAGACATGTTCGGAATAGGAAAAAGTGAAGAAGAACGTCGCAGAGAGAAAGAACGGAAGAAACGTGGGATGAGAAAGTATGGACAGTCCTACCTGAAGCCATCGCGGAGAGGAAGTATTTCCTGCTGGTGTACAGGAGGTTCGCTGGTGATTCTGGCAGGATGTATTTTATATGCATTTCTTTCCAGGGGAAAGGCAGCAGGGATTGTCGGAGGACTTTCAGTGGTATCTTTTGTAATTGATATATATGGAATGTACTGTGCGGTACAGGGATTTTTAGAAAGAGACAGACGGTATTTAAATTGTAAGATTGGATTAGGTGTTGGTATTATCACGCTGATCTTATTTGTGGCAATCTTGGTAGGAGGTCTTGGATAGATGAGTTTATCAGAAATTCAGAAAGAAAGAAATGAACAGTGCCGGGAAAGGCATGAACTGGCAGTCAACCGGATCCGGTCTATAGTGACGGAAGAGACGGTCGAAGAGGCATACGTGGGATATTTTCAAGATGTGGCATTATTTTTACTGGAGCTGGAGAATACAAGACGGAAAGTTGCTTCAGGAGAATGGGAAAACTATACGCTGGAACAGATGCGTAGCTTAAATGCAATACTTTACAGTGACATTCTGGATGAAAATTATGAACGAAGTTATGCAAATCCGGAATATGCAGTGAGCAGTTTTGGAACAGAAATGGGACAACTGCTCAGTTTACTTTATGCAGAATTGCGGGGCGGCATCCCTTATGCGTTTGAGGAGAAGACAGACTATCTGACGATTTTGTATGAGTTATTTATCGAGGTGTATAACTGCTTTGAGAATGCTGAGCTGGAGGTATCCGCAGGGCAGATCCGGGAGATCATATACTGGTATGCCAGTGATTACTGCGATGTATTTCTTGCAGACCGGATCATGGAGCAGATCGATCCGTCCTGTTCTTTTGCGGCAGACCTGATCGAGGCGGCAGATCTTGATTCGGATGAATATTTATACCGTTTTGGCGAGTACGTTTCCAAAAATGAACTGGGAACAGCACATCATCTGAGAAATCTTCCACAGGAGACTTTACAGAAGATGGCAGATGTCTATACAGAAGGTTACCGGATCGGATTTATTAATACCGGAAAGGATCTGTCAAAAAAGAAAGTCGTAAATATCCGCTACAGCCTTGGATTTGAAAAAGTGGTTCGTCTGGCAATCGAGAATTTTAAGAAGATGGGTCTGAAGCCGGTGATTTACCGTGCAGCCTCCAGCGTGATCACAAAGAGAGAGCATCATAAGATCGGGTATTATGGCTGTATCGCAAACCAGCAGTACGAGTATGACCACCGGCAGGATCAGGCATTATTTATGGATAAGCGGTATATTGAGCGGAAACTGGAAGTGATGAAGACCGTCTACGAACAGAACCGGGAACTGGCAGCAGGGTTTGCAGGTCCGGCAGTTATGGAAATTTTTGGAGAGATTCCGTTTTCACCGGAAGTGAAAGATTCTGCCCCGGCTTATTCGGAGGCACAGAGAAGTCTTGCACTTCTTTATGACAGCCGTTCCGGGCAGCTGACGAATGAATATATCAAGGGGGATGAACGCAGTTTTACGATTATCGCATATCCCGTTCCTGAAATTGGTTCGGATTATGCAGAGATTTTCGATGAAGTGATCCGTATCAATACACTGGATGCGAAACTGTATGAGCAGGTGCAGCAGACAATGATCGATGCCCTGGATCAGGGAATCTGTGTCAGGGTTAAAGGAAAAGGAGAGAATCAGACCGATATGCATGTAGAGCTGTACCGGCTGAAAGACCCGGCAAAGGAGACGATCTTTGAAAACTGCGTGGCAGATGTCAACATTCCGGTAGGAGAGGTATTCACATCACCGGTACTGGAAGGCACAAACGGAGTCCTGAATGTCAGCAAAGTTTATTTAGACGGGTTACAGTACCGCAATCTGAAACTTACTTTCAAGGACGGAAAAATCACAGATTATACGTGTGACAACTTCTCAGACGAAGCCGAGAACCGGAAATATATTTATGATAATGTACTGAAAAATCATGAGACTCTTCCTCTGGGAGAGTTCGCCATCGGAACGAATACGACTGCCTATGTGGTGGCAAGAAAATATGGCATTGAAGATAAGATGCCGATCCTGATCGCAGAGAAGACAGGACCTCATTTTGCAGTGGGAGATACGTGCTATTCCTGGAGCGAGGAAATCCGTGTATACAATCCAAATGGAAAGGAAATCGTTGCGAAAGACAATTCCTGCTCGCTTCTGAGGAGAGAAGATGTATCCAAAGCATACTTCAACTGTCATACAGATATAACCATACCTTATGAAGAGTTAGAAGAAATAAGTGTAGTGACAAAAGACGGCACAGACATTATACTATTAAGAGACGGAAAATTTGTATTACCTGGCACGGAAGTGCTGAATGAACCATTAGAAAAGGATACAGACCACTGAAGGAGGAAATGAAATGCCAAAAGTAGGAATTGTCATGGGCAGCGACTCAGATCTGAAAGTAATGAGCAAGGCAGCGGCAACGTTGGAAAAGTTCGGAATCGATTATGAGATGACGATCATTTCAGCACACCGTATGCCGGATGTATTTTTTGACTGGGCAAAGGCAGCCGAGGGAAAAGGAATCAAAGTGATCATCGCAGGTGCAGGAATGGCAGCTCATCTGCCGGGAATGTGTGCAGCGTTGTTCCCGATGCCGGTCATCGGAATCCCGATGTCAGGGAAAAATCTCGAGGGCGTGGATGCACTTTATTCTATCGTTCAGATGCCGCCTGGAATCCCGGTTGCAACCGTTGCGATCGACGGAGGAATGAATGCGGCAATTCTTGCAGCCAAGATGCTTGCAATGTCAGATCCGGAGCTTCTTGAGAAATTAAAAGCGTACTCTGCCGAGATGAAAGAGACGGTTCAGGCGAAGGCAGACCGGCTTGCAGAAGTAGGTTATGAAGAATATCTGAAAGAGAAATAAGGAGATAAAATTATGGATTATAAGACATCAGGTGTTGATATCGAGGCAGGATACAGATCAGTGGAACTGATGAAGAAATATGTAAAAGATACGATGAGACCGGAAGTCCTTGGAGGACTCGGTGGATTTTCAGGTGCATTTTCACTTGCAAAGATCAAAGAGATGGAAGAGCCGGTCCTGCTCTCAGGAACGGACGGATGTGGAACCAAGGTAAAGCTTGCAATGGTGATGGATAAGCATGATACGATCGGTATTGATGCGGTTGCCATGTGCGTGAATGATATTGCATGTGCAGGCGGTGAGCCGCTGTTCTTTCTGGATTATATTGCATGCGGAAAGAATTATCCTGAGAAGATCGCATCCATCGTGAAAGGTGTGGCAGAGGGATGTAAGCAGTCTGATGCAGCACTGATCGGTGGAGAGACGGCAGAGCATCCGGGACTGATGCCGGAAGATGAGTATGATCTTGCCGGATTTGCAGTAGGTGTATGCGATAAAAAAGAGATGATCACGGGAGAAAATCTGAAAGCGGGAGATGTTCTGATCGGTATGGCATCCTCCGGTGTGCATAGTAATGGATTCTCTCTTGTAAGAAAAGTGTTTGATATTACGAAAGAGTCACTGGATACATATTATGAAGAACTTGGAACTACTTTAGGCGAGGCTCTTCTTGCTCCGACAAGAATCTATGTAAAGGCACTGAAGAGCATTAAAAATGCGGGGGTTACTGTAAAGGCATGCAGCCATATCACAGGCGGCGGATTCTACGAGAATATTCCGCGTATGCTTAAGGACGGTACGCACGCAGTAGTGGAAAAGGACAGCTATCCGATACCACCGATTTTTGCAAAGCTTGCAAAAGACGGAGAGATTGAAGAGCAGATGATGTATAATACGTTCAATATGGGACTCGGAATGATTCTTGCTGTTGATCCGGAAGATGTAGAGAAAACCATGGATGCAATCCGTGCAGCCGGAGATGCACCGTATGTGGTAGGCAAGATCGAAGAGGGCGAAAAGGGAGTGACCTTATGCTAAGAGTTGTAGTGATGGTTTCCGGCGGCGGAACAAATCTGCAGGCGATCCTGGATGCGGTGGATGCAGGCAGGATTACGAATACAGAGATCGTCGGAGTTATCAGCAATAATAAAAATGCATATGCACTGACGCGGGCTGCGGAACATGGGATCAAGGCAGAATGTATTTCGCCGAAGGATTATGATTCCAGAGCGGAATTTAATGAGGCGTTGATCGGGGGCGTAGATTCCTACCAGCCGGATCTGGTCGTACTGGCAGGCTACCTGGTGGTGATCCCTCCGGAGATGATCGCAAAATACAGAAACCGGATGATCAATATTCATCCTTCCCTGATCCCGGCTTTTTGCGGAACCGGATTTTACGGACTGAAAGTACATGAGGCGGCACTGGAACGTGGCGTAAAAGTAGTTGGTGCTACCGTACATTTTGTAGATGAGGGGACAGATACAGGTCCGATCATTTTGCAGAAAGCAGTAGAAGTAGAGAACGGAGATACACCGGAGATCCTTCAGCACAGAGTGATGGAGCAGGCTGAATGGAAGATCCTTCCAAAAGCAATTGACCTGATCGCGAACGGCAGGGTGAAAGTGGAAGGTCACAGAACCGTGATCGAAGATTAAAAAATATCAGGTGCAGAAGCATCAGATTCAGAAGTGGAAAATTAAGAAATATCAGGTGCAGAAGCAATGCACAGGAAAATGCGTCTGCTAAGAGCAGGCGTGTTTTTAATTTAACAGATTGAAATAGAAATAGATATTTTGTAACTTTGAATAACAGGATGATCACGCAGCAGTTGCGTGGATGAGTTCAGGAGGAGAAGACCATGAAAATATTAATCGTAGGAAGCGGCGGAAGAGAACATGCGATTGCAGCGAGCGTTGCGAAAAGCCCAAAGGCAGAGAAAATTTACTGTGCACCGGGAAATGCAGGAATTGCAGAGTATGCAGAATGCGTAGCGATCGGTGCGATGGAATTTGAAAAGCTGGCAGCATTTGCAAAAGAAAAAGAGATTGATCTTTGTATTGTCGGGATGGATGATCCGTTAGTCGGAGGACTGGTCGACATACTGGAAGAGGCGGGAATCCGCACATTCGGACCAAAGAAAAATGCAGCGATCCTGGAGGGATCTAAGGCATTTTCAAAAGATCTGATGAAAAAATATCATATTCCGACAGCTGCTTATGAGAATTTCACAGACCCGGATGCAGCGATCGCTTATCTGGAAAATGCAAAATTCCCGATCGTTCTTAAGGCAGACGGACTTGCACTTGGAAAAGGTGTGTTGATCTGTCAGGATCTGGAAGAGGCGAAAGCCGGTGTAAAAGAGATTATGCTGGATAAAAAATTCGGTTCTGCAGGAAATGAGATGGTCATTGAAGAATTTATGACGGGACGTGAAGTTTCAGTTCTTTCATTTGTTGATGGAAAGACCATTAAGACTATGACCAGTGCCCAGGATCATAAGAGAGCCGGTGATGGAGATACCGGACTGAATACGGGTGGTATGGGAACATTTTCACCAAGTCCGTTCTATACGAAAGAAGTAGAGGACTTCTGCAACAAATATATTTATCAGGCAACAGTCGATGCGATGGCGGCAGAGGGACGCCCGTTCAAGGGAATCATCTTCTTTGGACTGATGCTTACGGAAGATGGTCCGAAAGTGCTGGAATATAATGCACGTTTCGGTGATCCGGAGGCACAGGTGGTATTACCGCGTATGAAAAATGATCTCATTGAAGTAGCAGAGGCATGTATCAACGGAACGCTGGATCAGATCGATCTTCAGTTTGAAGATAATGCAGCGGTATGTGTGGTACTGGCATCGGACGGCTATCCAGTTAAATATGAAAAAGGATTCCCGATCGAAGGACTGGATGAGTTCAAAAAGCATGACGGATATTACTGCTTCCATGCGGGAACAAAGTTCGATGAGGATGGAAAGATCGTGACAAATGGTGGACGTGTCCTCGGAGTAACTGCAAAGGGAAAAGACTTAAAAGAAGCCCGTGCAAATGCCTATGCAGCAACAGAGTGGGTGAAGTTTGAGAATAAATATATGCGGCATGATATCGGGAAGGCGATTGATGAGGCGTAAATTTGTAGTTGTTGGGGTGAGACGCTTTTAAATTCAGAAAGCTTCTTTGTGGCGAATCGGACACGGAAAGCAGAGATATTCCCTCGCAGTGCAGAGCCCGCTTTACCTCAGCCCGTTGACCGTTTGTAACTCGAAAGTGGAAATGATCGTGCAGAGGCACTCCCATTTACTTTCTCTAACAAACGCTGCAAAGTGTCTTCGGAACGCTCCTGCTAATGCACCTGCTCAGGAACACCCTGCT
>NZ_CAKRGI010000021.1 GCF_934330165.1 uncultured Mediterraneibacter sp. | reverse complement strand
CTTTGCACGAGCATTTCCACGTTTCTGTTACAAGTTGTCAACGGGCTGAGGTAAAGCGGATCCTGCACTGCGATGCAACAACAAGTGCGGATATGAACGTTTTTTCATCAGATACTTTCTACTGCCGAGATATTTTCCCCCCAACAACTACAAATTTTATACTTATTTCATACAAACTTTAAACTCTTTTAATTGATTTTTTTCTTACACTATTTTACACTTTTCTCACAACAAAATCTCGGACAAATCCGATTTGCATTTTTCACGACTGATATCTGATTGAAAATTCCCATGAGATACATGCTTTAGTCGGATATTTGTAATTGGTGACGATGAATTACCTGATAGAAAAATACTTACTGATGTGTTACAATATACAAAAGAAAAGAGAACTATATTGAGCGTAGATATTTTAATTGACAGACTTACGGATTGTTTGATTGAACGAACAAGTGGAAAAATTGTAGAGACAGAATACAGAAAAAGAGTTTCTAAAATTAAGCAATCCGACTATAAAAATTGGAAATTTAATTGGACTTTACCTGAAAAAAATAACTATGAAATATATGAGTTGTTTGTAAAAGGTGATAAAGCAGTACAAGGGAGAATTGCTCTGAAAATAAATGGCGGTGTCGCTGATATTGATATTGTGGAGACTGCACCTCATAATTATGGACATAATGGAAAATATGAGGGTGTAGGAGGTCATTTATTTGCAATAGCATGTCAGTGCAGCCTGGAAAATAATTGTAACGGAGTGGTTGTCTTTACAGCAAAATCAAATTTAGTAGAATATTATAAAAAGGAACTAAACGCTGTTGAACTGCAGCCAAGAAGATTAGTTATATTTGAAGATGCAGCAGAAATACTATTAAATAAATATATCAGAAAGTAGGTGTTGTATATGTTGGCAGCAAAAGGGAAAAAATTGGGAAAAGTAATTAATCTTGAAAAGTATGCAGCAGATGGTAGATTGACAGAACCTTCAGACGGAAAAATATTTGATTATCGGAAAATGAGAAAGCTTGTTGAAAAATTAGGACGTCCTTTAACTGATAAAGAATCTGAAGACTTCAGAATCAAATGAGCCGCCTCTAATGGCGGCTTTTCACATTTACTTCCTGACCAAACACAAAATACAAGCCAAAAAATCCACCAAACAGTCAGACAAGGATGCCACTTTACATAGAATTTAATTATCTTCCATATCAATTCGAGTTACAAACGATCAACGGGCTGAGGTAAAGCGGGCTCTGCACTGCGAAGGAATATCCTGCTTTCCGCGTCCGATCCGTCACTAAGAATTTATATGCCTTCTAAGCGTATCATCACAACAACTACAAATTTATTCTCCCAGCAAAAACTCTGCCAGCACGTAATTACTTACATCCATCCCTCTGGGAGACAGAAAAATGCGATCTCCCTTACATTCTAATAAATGTTCTGCTTGAAAGTGTTCTATAACATTTCCATACACCTCACTGATCGGCTTCTGAAAAATCCGCTCAAATTTTTCTTTTGAAATCCCGTTCACTTTTCGTAAGCCCAGATACATAAATTCTTCCATCTGAGACTCTTCTGACAAAAGTTCTTGCTCTGTTTCAATGGGCTGTTTTTCATGGACTGCTTCTATATAAGCTTTTCTGTTCCTTATATGTGAAAATCTTCTGTTTCCGAGAAGAGAGGATGCACCTGCACCAATCCCAAGATACTCCACTCTGTCCCAGTACCCCAGGTTGTGCCTGCATTCCCGTCCCGTTCTTGCATAATTTGAAATTTCATAACGTTCCAGTCCTGCCTTTGCAAGCCGTTCTATTGTCAATTCCCCCATCTGATATTCTTCTTCCTCTGACGGAAGTTTCCATTCACCGGAATCAAATCTTCCTTCCTGATACCAACGATAAAATCTTGTTCCCTCTTCAAGGATCAGACTGTATGCCGATATATGCTCTGGTTCAAGAGCGATCACTTTTTCCAGCGTATCCTCCCAGGACTCTAGTGTCTGTCCTGGAAGTGCCGACATCAGATCAATATTCCGGTTCTCGAATCCTGCCTTTTCTGTAAAGTTCCACGTAGCAAGAAAATCTTCATACGTGTGTATCCTTCCCAGTCTTCGCAGTTCTTCATTCCGGGTTGACTGCAATCCAAGACTCAGACGGTTCACGCCTACTGCTTTATACTGCTTCAGCTTTTCCAGATCCACTGTACCAGGATTCACTTCCATCGTGATCTCAGCACCTTTCTGAATTGTAAAACTATCATACAGGCTTTGAAAAAGTTGTTCTGCCTGTCTTTCTGACAGAAGGGATGGGGTTCCTCCTCCAAGAAAGACAGTCTTCACCTCATGAAAGTGAAGACTGTCTTTATAGCTGCGTATTTCCTGTATCATTGCCTGCACATATGCTTCCTGCTCTTCTTTGCTTCCTGCTGCAGAGAAGAAATCACAGTAATTGCATTTTTTTACACAGAAAGGAATGTGAAGATACAGTTCCAAATCTCTTTTTTTCATTTTATTCATAAATCCATATAAACTTCAGATCAATACTTTTTAGTTATCGTCCAGCTTCAGGACACTCATAAATGCACTCTGCGGAATTTCAACATTTCCTACCTGACGCATTCTCTTTTTACCTTCCTTCTGCTTCTCAAGAAGTTTCTTCTTACGGGAAATATCACCACCATAGCACTTGGCAAGAACGTCTTTTCTCATCGCCTTTACGGTCTCACGTGCTATGATCTTACTTCCGACTGCTGCCTGGATCGGAATCTCAAAGAGCTGACGTGGAATTTCCTCTTTCAGCTTCTCGCACATCTTTCTTCCACGTTCATAAGCACTTCCCTCAAAGACAATAAAGGAAAGTGCATCCACTTCTTCTTTATTGATCAGGATATCCAGCTTCACAAGCTCGGAACGCTCATATCCCAGCATTTCGTAATCAAAAGATGCATACCCTCTGGAACGAGATTTCAATGCATCAAAGAAATCATAAATAATCTCATTCAACGGCAGATGATAGGTCAGCACAGCTCTTGTCTCTTCGATATATTCCATGCCCTGATAAACTCCACGGCGTTCCTGACAAAGATCCATGATGGCTCCGATATATTCAGATGTTACCATGATCTCCGCCTTTACCATCGGTTCTTCCATATATTCAATTTCTGCCGGATCAGGCATATTGGTCGGATTGGTCAGATCAATGACTTCCCCGTTTGTCTTATGGATCTTATAAATAACACTCGGTGCAGTTGTTACAAGATCCAGATTATATTCTCTCTCAAGACGCTCCTGGATGATCTCCAGATGAAGCAGTCCTAAAAATCCACAACGGAATCCAAATCCCAACGCAACAGAAGTCTCTGCCTCAAACTGCAATGCCGCATCATTGAGCTGCAGCTTTTCAAGTGCATCTCTTAAATCCGGGTATTTTGCTCCATCTGCAGGATACAGTCCACAATAAACCATAGGATTTACTTTCTTATATCCCGGCAATGGTTCAGCACATGGCCGCTCTGCATTCGTGATCGTATCTCCCACACGGGTATCTTTTACATTTTTCAGACTTGCCGTAATGTATCCGACCATTCCCGCTTCCAGTTCATCACATGGAATGAACTGTCCTGCACCAAATGTTCCGACTTCTACAACCTCAGCTTTCGCTCCGGTTGCCATCATCAGCATCGGGGTTCCCTTTCTGACCGTTCCCTCCTTGATCCTGCAGAAGACGATGACTCCTTTATAAGAATCATATTTAGAATCAAAGATCAGTGCCTGCAGTGGTGCATCCGGATCTCCTACCGGTGACGGAATCTTTTTCACGATCTGCTCCAGGACTTCATGCACATTCAGTCCTGTCTTCGCTGAGATCAACGGCGCATCTTCCGCATCAATTCCAATGACATCCTCGATTTCTTCTTTCACTCGCTCCGGCTCTGCACTCGGCAAATCGATCTTGTTGATGACCGGCATTACATCCAGATCATGATCCAGTGCCAGATATACATTTGCCAGTGTCTGAGCCTCAACACCCTGTGCCGCATCGACTACCAGGATTGCTCCATCACAGGCCGCCAGACTTCGCGAAACTTCATAATTAAAGTCCACATGTCCCGGTGTATCGATCAAATTGAAAAGATACTCCTCTCCGTCATCTGCCCGGTAAACCGTACGCACCGCCTGTGCCTTGATCGTAATTCCACGCTCCCTCTCAAGATCCATATTATCCAGCACCTGCGACTGCATCTCACGGCTTGTGAGCAGTCCCGTCATCTCAATGATACGGTCTGCCAGTGTGGACTTTCCATGATCGATATGTGCAATGATACAAAAGTTCCTTATATGATTCTGATCAATCGTTGACAATGTTCGCCCTCCATCTTATCTCTTTTCTGACTGCTTTACTATAAAAAGTTCCACCGCCAGATTTTCACTTAAAGTTCCGGTCTTCACAGCCTGTTCCAGTCCGGCACCTTCTTCCATACTCTGCCTGAGCCGGCCCATCCCAAACCGCTTGCACTGCACCATGCTTTTCCCGACTACAAACGGATGCAGTCCGGCTTTGGATGCAATCTCCTTTTTCCCATAACCCTGATCCATCAATGCTTTTACAAAATAAAGGCTTCGGTACTGCCTTGTCAGCATATACAGAATCCGCATCGGCGGTTCTTTCAGTGCAATCAGTTCGTAATAAAGATCCAGTGCCTTTCTCTGATCCCCCGCTGCTACCGCATCCACCATATCAAAAATATGGTTGGAAAGCTGCGTTACGCATACTGCATCAATCTCTTCCCTGGTAAGTGTAGCTTTGTCGATCCCATAACAGATGACTTTCTCAAGCTCTCTCTGGATATTTTCCATATCCGTTCCGACTTTTCCAAGGAAATAAGAAATGGTCGCTCCGGACATTTCTTTTCCTTCTCTGCGTAAGATCTGCCCGATCCACCTTTTCAGGACCGCTTCATCCTGCATGGTCAGTGCCGCTGCATAGCCTTTTGTATTTACAGCCTTATAAAGCTTATTCCGCTTGTCGACTTCCTCTTCCACAAAAACAAAATAAGTTGTCTCCGGCATCTCTTTGATATAATCTGCCAGTTCTGCTCCTGCCGCAGTCTTAAAAAATCCGGTATTTTCAAATACGATGAGCCTTCTTTCCGCAAAAAAAGGCATCGTCTCAGCCAGGTCGACCACCTCTTTGACCGGAATATTCTTCCCCTCATAATGGGCATAATTCATCGTATCACCCTCCGGGATCATCGCCTTGATAAACCGCTTTTTATATTGCTTCTTCAGGTATCCCTCTTCACCATACAAAAGATATACCTGCTCAAATTTTCCACTCTTAAAATCTTCATTCAATTTTTTCATAGCTCTTCTATTATATAAGATAAACAGACAGTTTGACAAGAGATATCACTCAAGATATTTTTTCTCAGTCACTGTCACCGCCACCGCATTTTCTGCTGAAAAACAGTTTCTCTCCATCACTTTGGATCGTGACAGCTCCACACTGCTGTGTTGAATAAACCTGACAGTTTCTGCTTTTTAACCGTTCCAGTGTTTCTTCATGTGGATGACCATAACGGTTTCCCCGTCCTGCTGAAATCAAAACAATCTGCGGTTTAACTGCATCAAGAAACTCCTCCGTACCTGAATTTTTTGAACCGTGATGTGCTGCTTTCAGTATCCTGCATTTTCCGAGTCTTCCACTTTTAACCAGTTGTTCCTCCCCGGCTCCTTCCACATCTCCGGTCAGAAGCATTGAAAAGTTTCCATATTCAGCCTGCAGCACCATGGATGCAGCATTTCCACTTTCGGAAAGTGCCCTTTCCGGACCGATGCATCGAAGGCTCATCTTTTGTTCTCCGGTTCCGTCCACGACCTGCTCTCCGGCATGTATCTCTGCGATCCTCGTTCCATTTTCTGCCGCCAGCACAGCCAGTTCTTTTAATTTCTCATCCCAGTATTCTTCTGCTGGAAGTACTAACGTCCTGATTCCGATCCCAAGCTTCTGATCTTCCAGCAGTTCACGGATTCCACTGATATGATCCTCATCTCCATGACTCACAAATGCATAATCAATGTTTCTGATCCCACAATAAAGGAGATATGGCTCGATCCGGTATGCTCCGACGGAACTGACATCACTGCTTCCGCCATCTATCAGACAGTTCTTTCCTCCCGGCATCCGGATACAGATTCCATCTCCCTGCCCCACATCCAGTACTGTCACTGTGACCTGCCCCTGCACCTGATGCATCAGCCAGCAGCTTCCTGGCAGCAGTACACTAAGACATCCCAGCAGGATTCCCGACACCCCCACCCATCTTTCTCTCGATTTTTCTTTTCTCTGTTCCTTTTCTGTTCTTCGTTCTTTCAGCCGGTAAAACCAGATGCAGATCAAAAGTATCAGCCCATAGTAAACCACAAGCAGATACAGGGGCGGTTTTCCTGTGACCCAACGGCTGACAGGCAGCCGGGCAGCCAGTTCTCCGATTCTGTCATAGATCCACAGAACTGCTTTGCAAAGATTCAGACATCCATCACCTGCCCCTTCTGAAAACCGGAGGATTCCCAGCCCCAAAAGCCCTGCTCCCATGGCAACCGGCAGGAGTGGAATTACCAGCAGATTGAGAATGACTGAGTATACCGGAATCTCATAATAGAACCAGAGTACCGGTCCCATTAATGCCGTATTCACCGCAAGACTTGCTGAAAGTCCTTTCAGAAAAACCGGTTTCTTTTCCCACTCCTTCTTTTCTTTCTCTTCTTTTTCCCCTGAATACACCGGTTCTATCAGAATCATCCCCAAAATTGCACCAAAAGAAAGTAAAAATCCCGCATCTGTCAGATACAACGGCTGTCTCAGGCAGATCCATACTGCAGCTGCTGCCAGTCCGGTCAGTGCATCGTATTCTCTTCCGGCTATTTCCGCTCCCATTCGCACAGCAAACATAATCCATGCCCGCTGACTTGCAATTCCACTCCCTGTCATCCCGGTATACAATAACAGGAAACTACTGCCTGCCATCCCCGCAGTAAAAAAAGAAATGCCTGCTTTTCGCAGAGAAGAATAAACTCCCATTCCGATCAGGGACATATGCAGACCTGAAATTGCGAGAAGATGTCCCATTCCGTTTTTCTGATACAGTTTCCGCATCTCCTCATCCAGCCCGCTCTTTTCTCCCAGCAAAATGGCACTCATCGTTCCGCCATAATAAGATCCCAGCTTTGTCTGAAGCTGTCCTGAAAGTTTTTTTCTCCACTTCCACAGTTCATTTTTTATCCGGTCATACAGCAAAGAACTTTCCGATTGCTTCTCCAGCGTATCCGCCCTGATTTTTACATGGATACCCTGCTTTCTGTAATACTCTCTCTGATCAAAATTACCGGGATTGCGTGCTGCATCAAAAGATTCTTTTTCCCCTTCTGCGATTACTGTATCTCCTATATTCAGTTGTTCTTTTAGCTGATCCGGTCTGATACAGACCACTAATTTCGATTCTTTCAGAATGGTTTCGGCGTATCTCACCTGATTTTTTCTGAGACAGACTGCCGTTATCTTTTCTTTTTCCCTGACCCACTCCACTGTACCACTGACGAAAACCTCTGTTCCGTCGGAAATTTCTTCTGCCGGGGTCATCTGCTGGTCTTTCGTATCTGCCAGCAGGCAGACACGAACCAGTTGAATGACAAGTACAAACAGACATGCCATTACTAATTTTCTTTTGATCATTCGTCGTCATTTACTGCGACCCAGTCCATATCTTTTTCCAGAGGCTGCGAAAGATCGATCTTTTCCATATAGACAGCCTTTGTCTCTCCGTTGATCGTGATCTGGACCTGCGTGGCTTCTGTTCCCTCTATGATGGAGTCCACCAGAGAATAGATCGTGATCTCCGGCAGTACATCATACACACTCGTCAGAAATGTACTGTCAAAGTTTACGTAACATACATGATCCTTGATCGTAACACTCAACAGATTCGTATCGGGATTGATCGTCGGGTATGCCCCGTTCCCTGTAGGTCCCTGCATAAGCTTCTCTACAATCAGCTTTTCCTTTGGAACATTACTGCTATAACGGACATCCATCTTCTGCTCCACCAGCTTATCCCCTTTTTTATTTGCAAAATACAAAGTCAGTGTTCCGCTTTGATAGGAACTTAAAGAAGATCCGGTATTCTCAACAAAATCATCCTCATTCAGCAGCCCGATCACCGTTCCATCTGCATTTTTCAACGGTTCGCCATCTACAAAAAGACTGACTGCATTCACTCCGTCCAGTCTCAGAAGTGACTGGACGATCGCTGCACGCATCAGCTTTTCTTCCAGTGGCTTTACAGCTCTGTATTCACTATTGAAATTAACATCCAGGATACTTCCCCTGAGTTTACAGTCCTGCACTTTGATCTTTTTGGAAATAGCCGGTGTATACCGGGTCTCGTCGGCCGGCTTCTGCATTTCCCTCAAAATGTCTTTCGCCTCTTCGACTACATCTTCCCCCTGAACCTCATAACTGACTTTCACCAGTCCGGTCTTGTCCGGATTCAGACAGTAGATATAATCATCCCCGTCCCTGACATTCGTTCTGCTTGAGCAGGCTGCCAGCAGCAGGATCATGAAGACACTCAGAATAAGAGCTTTTTTCTTTTTCCTTTTCATATATGTCCTCCTATGATGCCGCATAGATCAGAGGAATCCGCACTGTAAATGTTGTTCCCTCTCCCTCTGCACTGTATACTTTGATCGAGCCACGATGCACGATCACTGCATTTCTTGCGATTGCCAGACCCAGACCGGTTCCTCCGATCTCTCTTGAATGGGATTTATCCACGCGATAAAACCGTTCAAAAATATAAGCCTGATCTTCTTCCGGTATTCCGATTCCTGAATCTTCTACTTTTATATAAAAGAACTTATGGTCAGCATTCAGTGAGACATGTACCCAGCCATTGTCACGATTATATTTGATCGCATTTTCTACTAAATTGGAAATTGCAAGTGAAAATTTCGTCTCGTCGATCTCAGCCGTAACAGGCCGAAAACTCTCCATCACGATCTCAACATTCTTCTGCTGGGCGATCGGTCTGAGCCGCTTCAGAATCTGCTCTAACAGATTATTGATATTCATGGACTCAATATTCAGTGTCTGCCCTTTCTTGTCCATCTTTACAAGAGATAACAGATCTGTAATGATCTTATTTTCACGGTCGATTTCCTTTGCTATATCTCCCATGAACTCCTGATACATCTCTACCGGAACATTCTCCTGCTCCAACAGAGAATCTGCCAGGACTTTCATTGAAGTCATCGGCGTCTTCAGCTCATGAGATACATTCGATACAAACTCTTCTCTTGAATCATCCAGAAGCTTCAGCCGTCCCATCATCTTATTGATCGACTCACTGATATTTTTCGTCTCTGTATAAGTATCTACATGAAGGATATCATCACTATATCCTGCACTGACATTCTCGATCGCTGAAGTAATCTTCCTCAATGGTCTTACTACCCGGTCTGCAAATATAACCGCAGCGATCGCAAGCAGGATCATAAATAATCCAATGATCAGTCCTCCCTGAGTATACAGGATATGAATAGAGTCCTCGATGCTGTCTGTGGACACACTCGCCACCATCACACCGATCGTATGCCTGCTTCCGGTTTCTGTCACCGGTGCAGTCACTTCAATGTAATGATTCTTCTTGTCGTAACTGTTCGTGCTTTCTCCTTTCATGCACCGGATCACATTTTCCGATACATCCATCCTGCCCTCATCCAGTCCGTAAGTATCTTTCACTACATTAAGATCTTCGTCAATCACCATAACCCGTCCGTTATAAATATTTGTCAGCTGGATCAGATCCGAATTGATCACTTCTGAAGATGGATCAGAAAAATAGTGATTCGTACTCATCTGATTCGTCACAATCGTACACTGGTTCTGGATCTCTGCTGTGCGGAGGGCAACAGCACGGCTCTCATAAACCTTCACGATCCCCAGTAATGCTGCACTGCCGGGAATCAGTCCGGCAAGCATCACGACCAGGAATACCCTAAATCTCAGGTTTTTAAAAATATTATCTTTTAGTCTGACCGTAAATTTACCCCTGGAAATAATAACCCACTCCCCACTTCGTATGTACATATTTCGGTTCACTTGGATTCATCTCGATCTTTTCTCTCAGACGACGGATATGTACATCAACCGTTCTTGCATCTCCCGGATAATCATATCCCCAGATAAGATTCAGAAGATTTTCCCTGCTGTAGACCTTGTTCGGATTCATCGCCAGCAGCTCAAGTACATCAAATTCTTTCGCTGTCAGATTGATCTCTTTCTCCCCGATAAAGACTCTGCGTCCCTCGCAGTCGATCTTCATATTGCCTTTGACAAGCATCGGACTCTGAGCCGGTTCTTCTTTTCTTTTGGCGGTTCTCCGCATGATCGCCTTGATCCTTGCCTTTACCTCCAGAATATTGAACGGCTTCGTGATATAATCATCTGCTCCGTATTCAAGTCCCAGGATCTTGTCCATATCTTCACTCTTTGCTGTCAGCATAACCACCGGCATATCAGAAAACTCCCGGATCTGCTGGCATACCTGAAATCCATCCAACTTTGGAAGCATCACATCCAGCAGGACCAGATCATACTCACATTTCTTTGCATACTCCAGTGCCTCTTCCCCGTCATAAGCACAATCTACTTCCATGCCTTCCTGTTCCAGACTGAAACGGATTCCTTTCACGATCAGTTTTTCATCATCTACAACTAAAATCTTCTTGCTCATATTCTTCTTTCCCGTCTTTTTGCTGCTATATTGTAATATTTTCTTTTATTTTATTAAATACTCCCTCTTTGATTCCCTCAATCTGCATCACGTCTTCAATGGAACGAAACGCACCATGGTCTTCCCGGTAACGCAGAATCTTTTCTGCTTTCGATTCTCCGATACCGGGCAAAGTCATGAGTTCCTCTTTTCCGGCTGTATTAATATTTATCTTTCCCCCGGTATCCGCTGTTCCCGCGTTACTTTCCAACCCCTGATCCTGCAAAGAATAAGCCTCTGCCTCATCCTGCTTTGGAACATAGATCCGCTCTCCGTCTGCCAGTACCCTTGCCTGGTTCAGCACTTCCGGTGCTGCCTCATGGTTCACACCTCCGGCAAGTTCTATCGCTTCATATAATCTTGCGTCCTCTTTCAGTTCGTAAACTCCCGGAGCATTGACTGCCCCACATACATAGACCCAGATCTTCTTCTCTGCACTTTTTTTACTCCCTGTATCTGTATCTCCTTCTGTCTGACCAGACGTCTCCTGATCCTCACTCTTTTCCGGATCTTTCTGCGATACCTCCGGTTCCTGAGATACTTTTTCTGTCACTTCCTGCAGACCGTCCTCCTCTGACGTACTGCATCCTGACACTGATAACAATAACAGTATAACGATCAGGATCCATTCCCTGATCCATCTTTTCCATCCGTTCTTCATATCTGCCTCACATCCTTCTGACTGTGAGCCACCCCTTGTATGCCGGATAAAAATATTGTAACGAATTTCTGTCAGAATTACAATAGAAAATTTAAGGCTTTGTTACAGATGTATTACATTTGTTACCGGTCGTAAGATTTGACAAAAGCATTTTTCTGATCTCTTTATTTTGTACCGGAAAGCTGAAAGATCATAATTCCTGCCACCGCCAGAAGAAGTCCTCCTGCCTTTTTCCACGAGAATGGCTCCTGATCCATTCCGAAAAGTCCGAAAAGCTGGATCAGATAAGAAACTGCAAGCTGTGCGATCACAATCAGTAACGCAGAACGTGCAGGTCCAAGAGCAGAAACGCTCTGAATGACTGTCCATGTGATCCCAGCCCCGATCACTCCACCCAGCAGCATATAATGTGGTCTGACCTCCCATAAAGTTGAGATCGACTCACGCCCTGTCGCCAGCCAGACCATCACACACAGTGCAAAAGCGGACAACTGTACCCAGCCGTTACTCACCCAGATTCCCGTTGATTTTGTCACCTGCGTATTAAAAACGCCCTGCACACTCATCAACGCACCTGATAAAAGTGCAATTAGAAAACCGGCCATCTTCCCATACCTCCTTTTGTATCCTTTTTGGCAAGATACTAAATAGTATGTACGACAGCCGGTTTCTTATTCGTCCTTTTTACTTCCGGGCGGATTCATTTCGGTTTCTTTTCTTTTTTTCTTCTAAGCCAATGCCCGCTTCATCTTTTCGATCATTTCATCAATATGCTTTTCTTCCACGATCAGCGGTGGAACAAAACGGATCACATTCCCCTGTGCCTGGATGATCAGGATTCCCTCCTCGATCGCCCGCTTATTCACTTCTGCAAGTGGCTTCGTCACTACGATCCCCTGCATCAGACCTTTGCCTTTACGCTCTGTCACACAGTCCAGTTCCTCTACCAGTTCATCGAGTTTCTTTGTCAGATATGATGCTACTGCATTGACATGATCCACGATATGATCCCGTTCAAAAATCTTGATCACAGTTTTTACGGCAGTACATGCCAACGGATTTCCGCCGTAAGTTGCACCGTGGTCGCCTGGCTGAAGTGAATATTTTGCAACTTCTTCCGTCATCGCAAATGCCCCTACCGGGATTCCGTTTCCGATTGCTTTTGCCATGGTCAGGACATCCGGTTTCACTCCAAATCCCTGCCATGCAAACATAGAACCTGTTCTTCCCATACCACACTGTACTTCATCACAGATCATCAGGATTCCATTTTCATCACAGATTTTACGAATCCCTTCCATGAACTCCTGCGTTGCAAGATTGATTCCCCCTTCTCCCTGAAGCGGCTCTAAAATGATCGCACAGGTCTTATCACTCACCAGTGACTTTACACTGTCAAGATCATTGAACGTAGCAAATTTCACTCCGGGAACTACCGGCTCAAACGGTTCTCTATAGGAATCGTGTCCGGTCACTGATACAGCACCAAAGCTTCTTCCGTGGAAAGAATTATTCATTGCAATAAATTCATAACGTCCGGTCTTTTTTGTATAAGCATATCTTCTTGCGGCTTTTAATGCACCTTCATTTGCCTCTCCGCCACTGTTGGTAAAGAAAACTCTGTCCATTCCCGAAATACGGTTCAGTTCCTGTGCAGCCTCCCCACAGCTTTCATGATAATAAAGATTAGATGTATGATATAACTTGTCAATCTGATCTTTTAATGCCTGATTCAGTTCTTTATTGTCATATCCGAGACCTGACACTGCAAATCCTGCTGCAAAATCCAGATATTCTTTTCCTTCTGTATCATAAAGATACATTCCTTCACCATGATCCAGTGCGATCGGGAAACGATTGTATACATGGATCAGATTTTCTTCTGCTGCCTGTATCTTACTGTTCACCATTGTAATACCTACTTTCTTTCTTGCTCAAAATTGCTGTACCGATTCCTTTATTGGTAAAAATCTCCAGAAGGAGACAATGCGGGATCCTTCCATCAATGATATGTACTCTTGATACTCCGCTTTCAATGGCATCGATACAGTTCTGCAGCTTCGGAAGCATTCCTCCTCCGATGTATCCGTCTTTGATCAGATGCTTTGCTTCTTCGACTTCCAGCTCTGAGATCAGTGTAGACGAATCTTTCGGATCTTTGTAAACTCCCTCAATATCTGTCAGGAATGCAAGTTTCTCTACCTGCATCGCACGTGCAATGGCACATGCCGCATCATCTGCATTGATATTGTAGGTATTATAATCATCATCCATTCCGATTGGGCAGATGATTGGAAGGAAGTCCTTTTCCAGAAGATCATAAAGGATCTGGGCATTGACCTGCTTGATATCTCCGACAAACCCGATATCTTCTCCATTGGAAAGCTTCTTTTCTACTTTCAGGAGTTCTCCGTCTTTTCCGCTGATACCAATTGCCCGTACACCTAAACTCTCCACAAGCTGGACAAGACTTTTATTGACACGTCCGAGTACCATCTCAGCGATCTCCATGGTCTCTTCGTCTGTTACACGCAGGCCATTGATAAACTGAGGTTCCTTTCCGACTTTTCCGACCCACTTACTGATTTCTTTTCCTCCGCCATGCACAATGATCGGTTTGAATCCACAAAGCTTCAGAAGTGTCACATCTTCGATCACATGACGTTTCAGTTCTTCGTCTACCATGGCACTTCCACCATATTTCACAACAATGATCTTACGGTTAAAACGCTGGATATATGGCAGTGCTTCAATCAGGACTTCTGCTTTCTCAAGATATTTCTGCATATTATCGTTCATTTTTTTAATTCTCCTTAACTTCTGTAATCTGCATTAATGTCGATGTATCCATGAGTCAGGTCACATCCCCAGGCTGTTGCTTCTGCTTTTCCTGCCTTCAGATCAGCCGTTGCCGTTACCTTTTCCTGCGAAAGGATCTCTGTTGCTTTTTCCTCACTGTAGTCCACAGCTGTTCCGTCTTTGATGATCTGCAGCTTTCCTGCTGTACTCTCAAAATACAGATCTACCTTTTCCGGATCGAACTTTGCACCCGAATATCCCATTGCACATAAAATTCTTCCCCAGTTGGCATCATGCCCTGCGATCGCTGCTTTTGTCAGATTGGAGCAGACAACCGACTTTGCGAGAGTCTTCGCCTGTTCTTTCGTCTTCGCACCAACCACTTTCACTTCAAATAATGCTGTAGCACCCTCTCCGTCTCCTGCCATCATCTTTGCCAGTGTCTCATTGACATAATGAAGAGCCTCCTGAAACGCCTTAAATTCCGGTGTTCCTTTTTTGATCTTTTTATTTCCTGCCATTCCGTTTGCCAGCAGAAGAGCTGTATCATTCGTGGATGTATCTCCGTCTACCGAGATCATATTATAAGTTTCTTCCACATCATTACTCATGGCTTTCTGCAGAGCTTTTCTTGAAATAACGGCATCTGTTGTAATAAATGCAAGCATGGTACACATATTCGGATGGATCATTCCTGATCCCTTTGCCATTCCGCCGATCGTTACCGTCTTATCTCCGATCCGGAACTGCACAGCAACTTCTTTTCTCTTTGTATCCGTCGTCATGATCGCTTTTGCTGCCTCTGTTCCGCTTTCAATGCCAGCCTTTTTCACTTTCGCAAGCTCAGAGATACCTGCTTTGATCCTGTCGATCGGAAGCTGCATTCCGATCACACCGGTCGATCCGACCAGCACGCCTGCTTCTTCGATTCCAAGCACCTTTGCCGCCTCTTTTGCTGTCTCCTGACAGTATATCATTCCTTCTACACCTGTACATGCATTGGCAATTCCAGAGTTAATGATCACTGCCTGTGATTTCTGCTTATTCTCCACGATCTGCCTGTCCCATCTGACCGGTGCAGCTTTCACTACATTCGTCGTAAATGTTCCCGCAACCTTGCATGGCTTTTCACTGTAGATCAGTGCCATGTCCGTACGTCCCTGATATTTAATCTGTGCCGCCACTGCTGCTGCCTCAAATCCTTTTGCAGCCGTCACTCCGCCTTTGATCATCTCCATCGTATCCGCTTCCTTTCTCCTCACTGCCATCTGACCGGCAGACTTTTCTCACTGCTCATTAAATGCAGTTATATTTGCCTCATTCAATGTAAAATCATAATAATTCAGATCCAGACGTTCTGTCCATCCGATTGTATTCCAGAATGCATTTCCTATATCATTCTGGGTAAATGCGATCAGAGATACTTTATTGATCTTCTCTTCCTGCAATGCTTTCATGGCATATACGACCATGTCTTTCCCGATCCCATGTCTCCGGTATGCCTCATCCACACAGACATGATACAGACAGCCTCTTCTTCCATCATGTCCGCACAGGATACTTCCAACCACTTTTCCATCTTCAACGGCAACCACACTGGTCGTCGGATTTCTCTTCAGGAAACGCTCTACACCTTCTCTTGAATCATCAATACTGCGGATTCCGAATCCTTTGATCTTTTTCCACAGTGCATACACTCCGTCATAATCATCAATCGTCATTACACGTATCATCTATATACCACCTTTATCGCTTTACGGGAACATCGGAACTAATTCCAGCCCTTCTTCCTCCGGAAGACCGAACAGAAGATTCATATTCTGTACTGCCTGTCCTGCCGCACCTTTCACCAGATTGTCGATTGCCCCCATCATAATGATGCGGTTGGTTCTCGGATCGATCTTAAATCCGATATCTACATAGTTGCTGCCTTCTACCCATTTCGTCTCCGGGCATACATCCCGATCCAGCACTCTGACAAATTTTTCTTTTGCATAGTACTTATCATAAACTGCCTTTACTTCTTCATATGTAACTTCCTTTTTCAGTGTCGCATACTCTGTCGCAAGGATTCCTCTGTTCATCGGCACAAGATGTGGTGTAAAGTTCAATACCACTTTCTCACCGGATGCATAGCCAAGCTGTTCTTCGATTTCCGGTGTATGACGGTGCGTTGCAACACCATACGCTTTGATATTTTCATTCACTTCACAATAGAGATTCGGAAGCTTTGCACCTCTTCCTGCTCCTGAAGTTCCGGACTTCGCATCTATGATCAAAGTACTCATATCGATCAGACCTTCTTTTGCGAGCGGATAAGCTGTCAGGATCGAGCAGGTTGTATAACATCCCGGATTTGCAACGATCCTTGCAGATTTTACCAGATCCCTGTTGATCTCACAAAGTCCGTAAACTGCCTTATCAATATACTGCGGTGCTTTATGTTCGATTTTATACCACTCTTCATATACATCGACATCTTTCAGACGGAAGTCTGCACTCAGGTCAATGATCTTCGTCTTGGACAGGATCTCCTCGCTGACCAGCGATGCACAAAGTCCCTGCGGCGTTGCCGTAAAGATCACATCTACCTGATCTGCCAGCTCTTCCATATTGTCATCCATACACTTTGCATCTACGATCTGGAACATATTCCTGTATACATCTGCATACTTCTGATCCACATAGCTTCTGGAACCATACCATTTAATTTCTGCATCTTTATGTCCCATTAATATACGAACAAGCTCCCCGCCTGCATATCCGGTCGCTCCGATAATTCCGACTTTAATCATAATTCTTCTCAAGTCCTTTCATTTTTACTATGCTATGGTAACGTACTGCCATATGCCATATCATTTTATGATATACCACCTTTTATAGGAAGTAAAGTATTTCCATTAAAAAAAACTGTCTCTAAAAATTTGCCTCTCCTTTTCAGTCCATTCTCTGCTTTCATCTGGCATATCATGCGGTTTACTTGCATAATAATACATCTTTTATGCATATTATGCAAGTGGTATTTCAAAATAAGGGTGGACAGGCTTCTGGCACACCACTTTAACGGGTCTGCCTTTTCCTGTCTCACCCTTATTTTTTTTCTGCTATTTTCTTATCTGTCCATTACCAAAAATAATATATTTGGTTGTTGTCAGTGCATTCAGTCCCATCGGACCTCTTGCATGAAGTTTCTGCGTACTGATCCCGATTTCTGCCCCAAATCCAAATTCAAAGCCATCCGTAAATCTTGTGGACGCATTCACATAAACTGCTGCCGCATCGATCTCATCCTGAAACTGCAATGCATTGGCATAATCTGTGGTAATGATCGATTCTGAATGTCCTGTATTATAACGGTTGATATGATCGATCGCCTCCCGGAGCGAATCCACTGTCTTAACTGAGATCACTGCATCCAGGTACTCGGTTCCCCAGTCTTCTTCTGAAGCCGGAATGATCTCTTTGCTCACTGCACAGGCTCTCTCGTCCCCACGTATCTCTACATTATGTGCTTTCAGCTTCTTCACGATCTCCGGCAATGCCTTTGAAAGAATACCGGAATGGATCACCAGTGACTCACAGGCATTGCACACACCCATTCTCTGCGTCTTGGCATTCTCGATGATCTCGGCTGCCATCCTGATATCTGCAGATTCGTCTATATAAATATGACAGTTTCCGGTTCCCGTTTCAATGACCGGTACGGTGCTGTTCGCAACTACATTTGCGATCAGTCCTGCCCCGCCTCTTGGGATCAGTACATCAATCCAGCCATGCATCTTCATCATCTCATTGACAACTTCCCTGTCCGTATCCTCAACCAGGATGATCAGATCCTGGTTCAGCTTTTCTTTTCTGAGACCGTCCTTCACTGCATGGACGATCGCCTGATTGGAATGAATCGCATCACTGCCGCCTCTGAGGATCACTGAATTTCCGGTCTTGAAGCAAAGTCCAAATGCATCTGCCGTCACATTCGGTCTGGACTCATAAATGATACCGACCACTCCAAGCGGAACTCTTTTCTGCCCGATCCTAAGACCGTTCGGTCTCGTCTTCATAGATAGAACCTCTCCCACCGGATCATCCAGTGCTGCGATCTGCCTGAGACCTTCTGCCATATCTGCGATCCGCTGTTCTGAAAGTTCCAGTCGATCGATCAGCGACTGCTTCACGCCCTTTTCCTTTGCTGCTTCAATATCCTTTGCATTCGCATCCAGGATCAGCTGCTGCTCTGCTACCAGCTCATCTGCCACTGCAAGCAGTCCCCGGTTCTTATCTGCTGTGCCAAGCTTCGCAGCACTTCTTGATGCATTTTTTGAACGCTTTGCCAGCATCTGCATATAACTCTCCATCATTCCGTCTCCTTTCAGTTTCCGATTGAAACCTATTTTATCATACCTGGATCCGGTCTGCAATCTCATTTCCCAGTACAAATCTCGTATCCTGTACTGCAATGATCACTCCGTCTGTCATCTTCCGGATCACCTGCACATCACAGCCTTCTTCTACATGATGACTGTGCAGAAACTCCAAAACTTCCGGAAGTCCGAACATCCACTTGATCGTATAGTTCTCTCCTGCTTTTGCATCTGATAACGCCTGCATGACAATCCCTCCTTTTTTCCATTTTAGAAAATATCTGCAGGGTTAGTCAATCGCAATCTTGGTTGCTATTTTGCAACGGAAGTTGCCTTTCTGCAACCAATCTCAATTTCAGGTATTTTACAATTCTTTCATCCATATATCCCGCAAAAATCCACCATATTTTTCTTTTGTCAGCATTTTTTTATATCCCTGTCTTTTCACATTCTCCCTGCTGAATTTATTTTCCGGATGAACCGTACAGAGAAGATAACGATAACCCTCTTTGCGAAGCTTTCGCTCCGCAGTCTGCATCATTTCATATTGTAAATGCATTCCTCTGTATTCAGGAAGGACCACAACCGTATCCATAATTGCACACTCATACAACTGCCTGCCCTGCATACCGATATCGTACCCCAGATTTTCTTCTTCCAACCCCGGCAGGACAACAAAAAACATTCCAGCCAGTTGTCCGCTGCTGCGATCCCTTGCCACATACAGCCATCCCTGATCCTTCCTCATCCACCGGTCAAACTCTTCCAGACTTTCTGCCACAAACCAGCTTTTTTCTTTCATCTTTTCTGCCGTATTCCGTACCAGTCGGACCGCTTCTTCCAGCGATTCTCTGCCCGCCTGAAAGATTTCTATTTCTTTCTCCCCATCCAGCTTCAGGACTGCCCGCTGCTGTGCAGTATAGATAGAACTTCCCCCATTCATAAGATATGCAAGGATACATACAACTACCAACGGGATTGCATTTTCTGTTCCAAATACTTCCAGTCCGATCATAACCGGAGCGAGCAGTGTATTGGTCGCACTGCCAAATACTGCCGCATAGCCAAGTGCTGCACAGACCACAGGGGAAATACCGAGCAGATTTCCTGCAAGGATTCCCAGTGATGCCCCAATAGAGAAAAGCGGTGTCACTTCTCCGCCCTGAAAGCCGATTGCCAGTGTCAGAACCGTAAATCCCAGCTTCAATATCCAGTCATACCCATAGACAGTTCCATTTTCAAAGGCTGCTGATATAAGGTTCGTTCCCAGTCCGCTGTATCTGCCTCCGTGAAAAAAGAACAGAAGAACTGCAAGAAGTACTGCCACTGTTCCGATCCTTATGTATGGATTTTTTATGGCATTACCCAGCCGTTTTTTCATCCATTGCAGTGTTCCTGAAAAAAGTCTCCCGACCAACCCGAACAAAATTCCAAGAACGATCAGACACAGGATCACCTTTGTCTCTGACAGATCCAGCTTCTCACCGATCACTACTGTAAACTTTTCCAGTCCCAGTATATGAGAGGTAAAAGCGGCTGTATAAGCACTGATCATTGCCGGCAGTAATGCTTCATACTGCATATATCCCGAAACGATCACCTCCATTGCAAAAAAGACTGCTGCCAGCGGAGTCTGAAAAAGTCCCCCGAAACCGGCTGCCATTCCGGCTGCCAGCATAATCCTGTCCTTTTCCGGGCAATGAAATTTTCTCCCTGCCTCATGGGATATCGCAGCACCGATCTGTACTGCCACTCCTTCTCTTCCTGCACTTCCTCCGAAAAGATGCGTCAGCCATGTTCCAACAATCACCAGTGGAACAAGTGCCAGTGGAATCGACTTCCTTTTTTTCTGTCCGGTTTCCAGTACCAGCGTCATTCCTTTCAGACTTTCTTCGCTAAACCGGTGATACATCCACACGATCAGCAGTCCTGCAGCCGGAAGAAATGGCAGCAGATATCTGTAGTGAACCGTCCTGAAATCTGACAGCCATAAAAGTCCTCTTCCGAAAATTGTATCAATGACACCGACTGCCACTCCGATGACCAGTGCCAAAACGCTGTACCGGATCATGCATTTTATTTTTTCCTTCATTTCCCTGACCTCTTTTTTCTTCAATGATAGTATGACTCCATAGTTTTTTGGGAACAAATCCCTTTGGTATCATCATCTTATCGGATTCAGATTTTTTTTGCAATGATCTTGTATTTTCCCCGGACAATTTTATTAATTTTCCCATTCTGCATTCATCTGTTATATACTGATACTCAGATACCCAATATTTTAAAATGAAAGAAGGAGCTGTAAAATGAAAAAAAGACTGATAGACTGTACTGCCCGTGAGCTGGCAGCTTATACAAAAGAGGATCTGCTCAGGGCGATCGCTGAGAGTGAGGGCCGCGTACTTGCCACTGAAACGATTGGAACGGTCACACCCATGCTTGTAAATATTACGAATGCAGAATTTGTTGCTTCGCTGGGATCCGATCTGATCATGCTCAATATCTTTGATGTGAATCGCCCAATAATCCAGGGACTTCCTGATGTTGCCCCGGAGGATACGATCCGGGAAATCAAAAGACTGACCGGGAAAATGGTTGCCATTAATCTGGAACCCGTTGCGTATGCACCAAGATCCAGTCAGAAAGAAGAATCTGTCTGGGATCTTACTTCAGGACGCTGTGCCACGGTAGAAAATGCCAAAAAGGCGGCTGACATGGGTGTTGATATGATCATTCTGACCGGAAATCCAGGAATCGGGGTAGAAAATCATGCCATCATCCACGCACTTACCCAGTTAAAAAAAGCAGTTGGTGACCGGGTCATCCTGACTGCCGGAAAAATGCACGCTTCCGGTATTGCTTCTGAAGCAGGTGAAAGCATTCTCACACCGGAAGATGTAGATCAGTTTATTGAAGCCGGAGCTGATGTCATCCTGCTTCCGGCTCCGGGAACCGTTCCGGGCATCACTTTGGAGTATGCACGTACCCTGATCCATCAGGCTCATGCAAAAGAAGCTCTCGCCATGACTACGATCGGTACGTCCCAGGAAGGGGCAGATGAGGCAACGATCCGTCAGATTGCTCTGATGTGCAAGATGGCAGGAGCAGACATCCATCATATCGGAGACAGCGGATATATGGGAATGGCTCTTCCTGAAAATATCACTGCCTACAGCGTTGTGATCCGCGGAAAACGACATACTTACCGCAGAATGGCTTCTTCTTTGGTACGTTAACCCCCCGGATCGTCACGCATTCCTGCATCTGTCATTCTGAATTTTATGCATATGCAGGAATATTTTTGTATTTTTATGCATATATTTGCATATTTTATGTATATTAATTGATTATATAAATTTTCTCTTGCATAATTATAAAATCTAGTGTATAGTATTTTGTAGCTTATCGAAGCGGAGATTTACAGGACTGCGGTTTTCGCAGCATCCCTCCTCTCGGTATCTTACCCAGAACCAAAGAGGTATAAATTACATTCAGGAGGCATTAAAAATGAGTAAAGAAAAAGTTGTATTGGCATATTCCGGTGGTCTTGATACCACAGCGATCATCCCATGGCTGAAAGAGACATTTAATTATGATGTTGTCTGCTGCTGCATCGACTGCGGACAGGGAGAAGAGCTTGACGGACTGGATGAAAGAGCAAAGCTTTCCGGAGCTTCTAAATTATATATTGAAAATATCGTTGATGAGTTCTGTGATGACTTCATTGTACCTTGCGTAAAAGCAGGTGCGGTTTATGAGAACAAATATCTTCTCGGAACATCCATGGCCCGTCCGGCGATCGCAAAGAAACTGGTTGAGATCGCACGAAAAGAGGGTGCGGTAGCCATCTGCCACGGTGCTACAGGAAAAGGAAATGACCAGATTCGTTTTGAGCTTGGAATTAAGGCACTTGCTCCTGATATTAAGATCATCGCTCCATGGCGTATGACCGATGTATGGACCATGCAGTCCCGTGAAGACGAGATTGAATACTGCAAGCAGCACGGCATTGATCTTCCATTTGACGTAAAGCACAGCTACAGCCGTGACCGTAACTTATGGCATATCAGCCATGAAGGTCTGGAGCTTGAAAATCCTGCCAACGAGCCAAATTATGATGACCTGCTCGTATTAAGCACGACTCCTGAGAAAGCTCCTGACAAAGATGAATACGTTACAATGACTTTTGAAGCTGGTGTTCCGAAGAGCGTCAACGGAAAAGAAATGAAAGTTTCTGATATCATCAGAGAGCTGAACGAGCTTGGCGGAAAGCATGGAATCGGTATCGTTGATATCGTTGAGAACCGTGTTGTTGGAATGAAATCCCGTGGTGTCTATGAGACTCCTGGCGGAACAATCCTGATGGCTGCTCACGAACAGCTTGAAGAGCTTGTACTTGACCGTGCTACATATGAAGTTAAAAAAGATCTTGGAAATAAATTTGCACAGATCGTATATGAAGGAAAATGGTATACACCACTGCGTGAAGCCATCCAGGCATTTGTCGATGTAACGCAGCAGTATGTGACCGGTGAAGTCAAATTCAGACTTTACAAGGGAAATATCATCCGTGCCGGTGAGACATCTCCTTATTCTCTGTACAGTGAATCTCTTGCAAGCTTCACTACAGGTGATCTGTATGACCATCACGATGCGGACGGATTTATCAATCTCTTCGGACTTCCACTGAAGGTTCGTGCAATGAAAATGCAGGAAGTTGAGACTCAGAAGAAATAATTCTTTCCGATAAGTCTTTTGATCATATAATCATATAAATAAAAAGGAACGCAATTCCCCTGACTGGTTACTGTGACTGCCTGTCACGAACCACGCTGGGAGCTGCGTTCCTTTTTAACAACTTTTTCTTTTTACTTTTCGACTTTCTCACGATCTGTCCTGGATTTTCTTCAAAGAATTTTATCCTTTTATTTTCCCTTTTATCTCCGGGATCGTCATTTTTTCTTCTCGCATTTTCCGAATCTTATAGATCATCTCTATACTTTCTTCCCGTCTGTAACGCCGGGTCAGATTTTCCTCTGCCTGCTCAAATGGCAGCATTCCTTCTTCCGTATAAAACTTCAGTGTACTGTATCTCACACCGGTCAGCCTGACAAGCTCCCCGATTGTTACATACTCTGACTGTTCTATCACTTCCATGCTTCTCTGTCTGGACATTTTCTCACCTTTTCTTCTCTACCAGTATACCGGAACAAGATTTACACCCTGGATCGGCACTTGATAGGATCTTCTTGTTGTCGGAAAAATACGATAATACATACGGTCTATTTTCAGGAGTGTCTCGCTGCCTGATCTGACTTCCTCAACATTATGTCCCATCTTTCTCAAAAAATCAACTGCAGCACTTCTCCGTTCTTCTACATTCGTCCCAAACACCACACAGTCAATAAAGATTGCTTTTCTTCTCTCCAGATATGGGAATGCCAGACTGACTCCCTCTAAATAAGGATTTTCAAACAGTTTACTTTTTGCCCGCAGGAAACGCCCTGTAAAACTCTCAAAAATACTGTGAAATTCTTTTTCCCACAAGATCCTGCAATATTCGTTCTCCGCAGCCATTCCATTCACCCGTTCAAGTACCCTTTCCTGCTCCGCTGCTGAAAACAGATCATGGATACAGCCACTTTCACGCAGCAGCCACAGGAGACCCAGACACTCCATCGTAATTTCTCCGTCATCCAGGATTTCTGCCCGCAGACCTTCCCTGATCCTGAAATAAGTCTGTTCTTCACTCCGATAGGATTTCAGTTCAATCCCTGCCGAATAATAATTCAGATCACAGCCAAGAAGATCCGGTATCTCGCACAACAGTCCTTCCTTTTCCAAAGATTCTTTCACTTTCTGCTCGATCTGACGCTCTTCCTTTTTATTCATATTCTTAGCTGCCTGTATTGCTTTCTCCACTTCTTCAGCAAATTCAGATAAAGAACAGCCTTCTTTTTCCAAAACCGGCATCAGCACTTCTGCTGCCATGACCGCACGAAGCACTGCACTTTTTGCCATGGAGCTGTGGAGGCTCTCCTGTCCTTCCAATGCTATCAGTGCATATTTCTCTGATAAATTTAACTCTCTCATCCCCGTTCCTCCTTCTCAGTTTCAATTATTTTCTCCGTAAATGATCTTTCTCATGACTTCAATCATCTGCCATTTACCACGCACTGCTTACTGCTTATTACTTACTACTTACGATTTAAATATAATCTGCAAAATCTTTCTTGTCAAGTCAAAAAAAAGGAACACCTCTTATGAACCTTTGTATAGTGTGCCAGCTATACCGATCCATAAAGAAATATTCCTTTTTATTTTCGTCTGTATCTGTATCACTGCCCTGTAGCAGTTTTCACAGAATTTCTATCTATTCACTTTCTCTGTCATTCGTCAGTTTCAGCCTATCCAGTACATAGAACATCAGTCCCATCAACATACCGATCACACACGCCAGTACCATTCCTGATAACTGGATACTTCCAAACTGTACCGTAATACCTGACAATCCTACTACAAAAATAACGGATGTCATTGCCATATTTCTTGACTTCCCATAATCCACCTGAGATTCAACAAGAATACGGATACCCGATGTACCGATCATACCATACAGCAGGAAGGAGATTCCTCCGATCACCGGTCCTGGAATGGTATTGATCAGAGTTGTCATCTTTCCGATAAAGGAACAGATAATGGACAGCACTGCTGCTCCTCCGATCACATAGACACTGTAAACCTTTGTCATTGCCATAACTCCGATATTTTCTCCGTAAGTTGTTGTCGGTACAGAACCGATCAGACCGGAGATCATAGTCGAAAAGTTATCTGCAAATAAAGATCTGTGCAGTCCCGGATCTTTTAAAAGATCTCTTCCGACGATCTTACTCGTTACGATCTGATGTCCGATATGTTCCGATGCAATGACCAGAAGAACCGGAAGAATGATCACGATCGCCTCCCATTTGAACTTTGGTGTTGAAAAATTCGGAAGTGAAAAAAGCGGTGCTGCTGCAACTTCTGTGAAATCTACAATTCCACAGAGTAATGCTGCAACATATCCTGCAATGATCGCGATCAGGATCGGGATCACAGCAAGGAACTTGCGGAATACAACCGATCCAAGTACTGCCGTCAATAACGTTACTAAAAATACAATCACATTCTTACTGTCGATCACTTCATCTTTCAGACCTGCATTTGATGCTGCTGTTCCTGCAAGTTCCAGACCGATCAGTGCTACTACCGGTCCCATGGCTGCCGGTGGAAGTACTACATTGATCCAGTCTGATCCAAACTTATAAATAATCAGGGATAAAATACATCCACAGAATCCGACTGCAACAAAGCCTCCCAGTGCATAACTGTATCCCCATTTTGAGATAACGATCCCGGCCGGTGCAAGAAACGCGAAACTTGAACCAAGATATGCCGGTGCTTTCCCCTTCGTGATCAGGATGAATAATAAAGTTCCAAGACCGTTCATGAATAATACAACTGCCGGATTGATTCCAAATACAAATGGCACAAGTACTGAAGCACCGAACATAGCAAACATATGCTGGATACTCAGCGGAACAAGCATCTTAAATGGAACTTTCTCATCAACCTGAATAATTCTTTTGTTCTCCATATTACATTTTCCTCCTCTTCTCTCTTCTGATCCTCTTGCACAGACTATGAAAACTGCACTATCAAATCACTTTTTTTATTTTACCATATCCATGCTTGCCTGACTACTTTTTTATCATCACCGGCATGACTTTTCCTTTCACCGTATCTCCTTTTTTCCTGCATTTTCCACATTTTTTCTTCAGAATACTGATGTTTTTCCACATTCTTCCTCTATCACACGGAAAAGATTCCCGTAAGCGATCTTTTCTGCCTGCCGTGACGAGATCCCTGCTTTCTGAAATGCATCCCATACCAGTTCCATGCTCTCGGCTCCTTCCAGCTTTTCCGGAAGATCTTTTCTTTCAAATCCGTCAAAATCCGTTCCCAGTGCCACTGCATCTTCTCCTGCCATCCGGATCATCCGTTTTGCATGTTCTGCCAGCATTTCCAGTCCTGCCCGTTCTTTCTTTTCAGTCAGGAAAGCAGAATAAAAATTCAATCCCACAACACCACCTTTTTCGCCCACTGCACGGAGCATCTCATCTGTCAGATTTCTCGGGTGTCTGCAAAGTTCCCTGCAATTTGAGTGGGATGCTACAACCGGAGCTGTACTGTACCTGATACAGTCCCAGAATCCTCCGTCCGACAGATGGGATACGTCCACCAGCATCCCCAGTTCGTTCATCCGTCTGACCACTTCGATTCCAAACGGCTTCAGCCCCCGCTGCATAACCTCTGTATCTCTGCTGTTGGGACTGCCGATACAGTTCTCATAATTCCATGTCAGAGTGAGTAACCTGACTCCCTGTTCGTAAAGCTGTTCTACCCTTTCTGCTTTTCCATTCAATACACCACCTTCTTCTACCGTAAGTATCCCTGCATACTTCTTTACCTGCTGTGCTGCTTTCAGTTCTGCCGCTGATCCTGCAACACAAAACTCTTTTGATTCCTCTTCATGCACCGACTGGATCAGTTTTTCCGCTGCATCAAAAGCTTCTTCCCATCCCGGATATTCTACTGCATTTACATAGCATGCGAAAAATTGTGCAACAGAATCACTTTTCTTCAATCTCTCGATATCCACACACAAATTATTTTTCCAAAGCGTTCCTTCACTTCTCTTTTTAAATAATTCACTCACTGTATCACAATGCATATCCATCCATTTCATGACAACCACCTCGGTCCTATGTATATTTTTTTCATTTCTTTCATACTCTATCATACATCATAATCCACATTTTCATAACAGATTTTTTGCCGGACATCGGCACTCATCAGAACAGGAGGATTTTTATGCAGCCAAAAATTGGAATCGTCATCTGCGGACTGGAGGGAAATCATCAGTTTGTCTCCAATCCCTATATTCAGTCTGTCCGGTATTCTCATGGACTTCCTCTTCTGCTGCCTCTGATCCGCTCAGAAGATCTGCTGAAGCAGTATGTTTCCCTTTGTGATGGATTTCTCTTTTGTGGAGGAGGCGATATCACACCGCTCCTTTTTGGTGAAGCCCCTCTTCCCGGGAACGGACGTACAAGCATCTCTACCGATATTTTCCAACTTCATCTGATGCGACAGATTCTTTCTTCCCGCAAACCCGTCTTCGCCATCTGCAGGGGAATGCAGCTTTTGAACATTGCCTGTGGTGGGACGATCTGGCAGGATTTTTCTCTGATTCCCGGAAAAACACTAGATCATATGCAACAAACCGATGTCCGCAGTGATATCAGTCATAAAATCCGTATCGGCAGGACAGGACATTTACGGAAATGTCTCGGAACTTCTCTCTATGTCAACAGTTTCCACCATCAGGCTGTCAATCTCACCGGAAAAGGAGTCTTAGTCACTGCCCGTGCCTGTGACGAAACGATTGAGGCGATCGAACTGAAAGATTATCCTTTTGGTGTCGGGGTCCAGTGGCATCCTGAATGTATGTTCCGCACTTCATCTGAAATGCGGACACTTTTTAAAATTTTTGTAGAACATTGTTCTGGCTCCGATGAATAATTTCTGCAAAACAAACCATACTATTCCCGTACTAAAAAAGATCCACCGGATCTTTTGGTTGTATGCTTCGCAATTAAAACTAACCGACAAGGAGGAAGTAACCCATGGAAGAAATATCTATTCTCGATCTGCAGAATCTCCGCCATCTGATTGGCGGATATGCAACAACTTATTCAAAAATGACAGACTACGCTTCTCAGACAGAAGACCCGGAAGTCAAAAAATTATTTCAGGATGCGGCAGATTCCGCAATGAAAAATAAGCAGGAACTTCTGAAATTTTTATAAGCTGCCTCAGCCCACAACATAAAATTTCAGCAGGGAACTCCAAAAATGAAATAGAAAAGAGGAATAATCATGAACGAAAAGACAATGGTTGCCGATGCCCTCACCGGCATCAACGGCGAATTAAAAATGTTCGGGGATATGATCCCACAGACAGAAAATAAAGAACTGAAGCAGTGTCTCAAGCAGATCCGCTCTCAGTGCGAGATGTCCCAGGAAAAGCTGTATCAGGTTGCCCGGGAAAAAAGTTACTACGTTCCGGCAGAAAAAGCCACTCGTGAAGAAGTCGAACACGTAAAATCAATTCTTTCAGCGAACTGATAAAGTCCGCATATCAGTGTGAAACAAAAAAATGGTGTGTTCCCGGTTTTGAGATCACACCATTTTCTCTACTCTTTTATCATTTCACTTCTCGGATTTTTCTGCTTTTTTACAGCTTTCGCTTCAAGTTTCAGGCTTCTTTTTCTGCTTTGCCTGATTTTTCCCACAGTTCATCCGCTTTTTCTTTCCATATTAATGCGTACTGCTCACATTTTCCACAAAGATGCTCTACGCTCTCCGGTGACTGAAGATCGGTTGACTTTGCTCCGGTCTCATGTACCATCTGCTGTAATTTTTCAGGATTCTCAAGCATCGGACATGGTCGGAGATGGTTGTTGTTAAATGGCTGGTTATTATGGTAAGCCATAAATAACGGCTGACGTAATGCATCCAGTACACTGACTTCTTTGATATTGGCACTGGAGTAATGGATAAATACACATGGCTCTGCATCTCCATTTGCATTGATATGAAAGTAATTTCTGCCTCCTGCAATACATCCTCCAACATATTCTCCATCGTTCTGGAAATCAAATGCAAAGATCTGCTTTCCACCGGTAAATCCACGAATTTCTCTTACTCGGTGATACATATACTCTCTCTGCTCTTTTGTAGGAAGCAGGTCGACTGCCGCATCATTTCCAACCGGCATATAATGGAAATACCATGCATAACGGCATCCCTTTTCAATGATCATATCCAGGAATTCATCGGATGTAACTGTCTCGATATTGGCTCTTGTATAGCAGATCGATGTTCCAAAGATCTGTCCATGAGCTTTCAGAAGATCCATCGCATGCATGACTTTTTCATAGACACCTTTTCCACGACGGCCATCATTCACTTCCTCATATCCTTCCAGACTGATGGAAAGAGTCAGATTTCCTACCCGTTCCATCTCATTACAAAATTCTTCATCTACAAGCGTTCCATTCGTAAATGCATGGAATTCACAGTCATTGTGCTTCTCACATAACCGGATAATATCTTTCTTTCTCACAAGCGGTTCTCCACCGGTAAGCATATACAGATAAATACCAAGCTCTTTTCCCTGCGTGATCACACGATCCATATCTTCAAAAGACAGATTCAGCAAATGTCCGTATTCTGCTGCCCAGCATCCGGTGCATTTCAGATTACAGGCACTCGTCGGATCCATCAGGATCAGCCACGGTACATTACACTGATATTTTTCTCTTGCCTCATGCATCACTTTTGTTCCATAAAGCATTGCATCAAATCCAAGGTTCAGTGCCGTCGTCTTTAATACATTCGGGCTTACCTCGTCAAATAAACGGTTCAGATACTGCATCCACTTATTTTCAGGATCCTGGATCATTTTTCTTGCTGCTTCATATGACTCCGGTTTAAACCGGTCTTTTGCAAAATTTTCCGTTAGATCTACAACCTTCAAAAGTGCCTTCGTCCTATCGTCATTCTTATTTACATACTTTAAAACGGCATCTGCTGCCACACTGAATACTGCTCTCTGTGCCTGAAATTTTAAACCTGCCATTTTTTCACCTTTTCTCCGGAAGTTCCCGGTCCTTTCTTTCGTCTTTTCTCTCAATTCAACCTTCTATTTTATCAGTATATACCATATTTCTTATAGTACCCTGCCCTCCTATATTTCTTATAATATCCTTTCTGCTTTTTACGTCAGCCGGATCAAAAGTTCAATCCCACCGATCAGAAGCAGACAGCCACCAACTGCCACAATTTTTTTTCTTGCCTGACACCCTGCCCACCATCCGGCATATAGTCCGACAATCACACTGACCGGAGTGATCAGAAGGATCACAATAAACGTCTTAAAAAAAACTGTATCCAGAAATCCAAATCCAATTCCTGCTATAAATACATCAAGGCTGGTAATTGCCATCCACATTGCAAACTGCCTCGATTCCAGTCTTTCTGCCTTTCGCTCTTCTATTTCTTTTCCTCTTGCCGCTTTGATGATCAGATAAATGCCCAGTCCAAGAAAAATCGCAACCGATATATATTTCCAGTCATTGACCGCATACTCCGCATTTTTTGAAACAACCGGTATCTTTGCCACAAAATTTCCAACCGTCAGACTGATCAGATTCCAGAGCGTGAACCCGCCTCCCAGAATCATCAGACTTTTCTTGTCAACTTCACCAACCACAGCACCTCTGCATAATGCATATGCAAAAACATCCAGCGAAAGACCTGCACCAATCAAAATAATTTCAATCCATGACATAATCTTCTCCTTTCAGCTATGCCTTTTGAAATTTCCTCCCTTTTCCAGTTATTCTACTCTATTTTTTTTATTTCATTAAGAATCAGCTTTTTTAAACTGTATCTCTGATCAGACATTTTATGAGATTTGTATTGGACAGGCTACATTTTTGAATTTTTGTATCCTTTGAACTTTCTTCCTTTTAAGTTTTATGGTATAATCTGCAAAGCAGACTTACGGAAAGGAATGGGAAGACATATGGAAGATAAAAAAGAACTTACCAAAGATTTGCTGACTCTATCTTTCAGAGAACTGATCCTTAAGACTCCATTTGATAAGATAACGATCAAAATGATCACTGACGGTGCCGGTGTCATACGCCCTACTTTTTATAAGCATTTTCAGGATAAATACGGGATTCTTGAATATATTCTCCAAAAAGAAATCAGAGAAAAGATCAATGTACTCATTGAGAATCATCTGGAAAATGATATTTTTCTGCTTCTCTGTTCCTGTCTTTCTAAAGACCGGGCATTTTATAAAAAGCTGTACCTAATCGAAGGTCCAAATTCTTTCGAAGAGCAGATGTTCCAGTTTATTTATGAACTGATCTTTTCCCTGTTCAACAAGTATCCTCTGAAAGCCCCTTCCCGCCTGAAGATTCTGACGAAAGAGAGTCTTGCGAGATTTTATACTTTCGGTCTGGCTGATTCCATCAAATATGCCATGACACATGATGTCGATTATGAGCCAAAAGAACTGGCTGAAGTTTATGATTATCTGATCCATAACTCTGTGCTGGATCTTGTAGAATTTCCGGCAAAGGGGAACTAAGAATCTATGTAACAGACAAAAACCCTTACAGGTCTTCTTTCTATTGAAGAACTGTAAGGGTTTCATTCTATCATCGTCTTCCCGACATCAATCGATCGTAGCGATTCGCATCATATTGCTTGTATAACTTCTTTCTTTTCCTACATTCGGGGAAGGGATTCCCGCCGTCAGGACAACCACATCCCCCTGCTCTACATACTGCTTTACTTTTGCAAGTTCCATAGCATTCTCGCAGATATCCTCTGTATTGTCATGCTCCAGAGATTTCAGTGGTCTGACTCCCCAGTATATGGACATTCTTCTTAAAGTTCTTTCGTTCGGTGTAATTCCAAGAATCTCCTGTCTCGGTCTTAAATTGGAAACCACTCTTGCAGTTGCACCTGAAACAGTTGGTGTCAGAATACACTTTGCATTCAGATTTGCAGCAGCAAGTACGGAAGAATATCCTATGGCACTGGATACACCGCTCTTTAAATGACCATACTCCTTCTCAAGCATCTCCTCATAATCTAAATGCTGCTCTGTATTCTCAATGATATGAACCATCATCTGAAGTGCCTCCAACGGGTACTTGCCCTGTGCAGTCTCACCGGAAAGCATCACTGCATCTGTTCCGTCATAAACAGCATTGGCAACGTCTGTTACCTCGGCTCTTGTAGGACGTGGATTCCTCATCATGGAATCCAGCATCTGGGTTGCTGTAATAACTGTCTTAAAGTGACTGTTGCACTTCTGAATGATCATCTTCTGCAAATATGGAACTTCCTCTGCCGGAATCTCCACACCGAGATCTCCACGGGCAACCATAACACCGTCTGCTGCACGGATGATTTCATCGATATTTTCAATTCCCTCTGAATTTTCAACCTTTGCAATGATCGGAATGAACGGTGCTCCGAGAGACTTCAGATAAGCCCGGATCTCCAGAATACACTCTGCATTTCTCACAAAAGATGCTGCAATAAAATCAATTCCCTGCTCTGCACCAAACCTGATATCTTCTTTATCCTTCTCTGTGATCGCCGGAAGATGGATCGGTACATTCGGCACATTCACACCTTTTCTCTCCCCAAGCTCTCCACCGTTGATAATCTCACAGACCAGTTCTTTCTCTTTCTTCTCGACTACTTTCAGTCCGATCAGTCCGTCATCAATCAGGATGGTCTTTCCCTTGCTCACGTCGTTGATCAGTCCCGGATAAGAAATAGATACGATATTCTCATCTCCTGCCACCTCTTCTGTCGTAAGCGTAAATTTCTTTCCGGCCTCCAGCGTGATCTTCTTTCCGTCCTTCAGCAGTCCGGTACGGATCTCCGGTCCTTTGGTGTCCAGCAGGATCGCAACATTGGAATGCTCTTCCTCACGCAGCTCCTTCAGAAGATCCATACGGCTTTTCTGCTCTGCATGATCTCCGTGGGAGAAATTGAAACGTGCCACATCCATTCCATTCCGGATCAGCTTTCTCATCAGTTCTTTATCATTCGTATTTGGTCCCATCGTACATACTACTTTCGTCTTTTTCATAGAAGCACTCTCCTTTTCATGATTATATTAATTTTTTCAGTTTCTGTATCATCTTCATGAAGCCGGTTCTGGCAACAGCTCAGATTTCAGCTCCATCTCTTCTGTCGGTTTTTTACTTTACATGCTCATGCGTAAAAAGATGATCCTGACAATATTCATAATTTCCATTACACTTTGAGCAGAACCGGAACTCAAGGTTCGGATCATCCAGTTCTGTCCTTCCGCATACTGCACAGCGGTGTCTTGCCCCATTAGAATAAGTCATATGCGGTCTGGACTGCTGCCGGAACTTTGCCTTACGTGCCTGCTCCTTCGGTCCAAATCTTTTTATATTTCTGCTGGAGCAGAAAAAGATCACAAAGTTAAGTAGAGAAGCTCCAATCGCAACTTTTACTGCAAGACTTCCTGTGAAGAAATAATACAGTGCCATTGCTGCATAGACAAGTGCCATCCACTTCATCTTAATTGGCAGAATAAAGTAAAGCATCACTTCCATATCAGGGTAAATTGAAGCGAATGCCAAGAAGATCGACATCGTGATATAATTCGTGCTGATCAGTCCGATGCTGGACATCGGAAGTACAACTCCATAAATAAGATAAAATACTCCGTATAAAATAAATACAGCGATCACAGTGAAGAAAATACCGGAAAAAATATAGACATTATACCGGAATGTCCCCCATGTCCGCTCCAGGACTGTTCCCAGTGAATAGTATAAAAGTACTAAAAAGAAAAGCGAAAAGAGACTTTCCGTCGGTGGAATCAGTACCCATGAAATGATCCTCCAGATCTGCCCGTGCAGGATATAATACGGTTCCAGTGTAAGATACCCAAGCAGATCCGGTGCAAGATAATAAACTGCAAACCCGATGACATATCCTGCCAACAGATAAACTGTCAGGTTTGAAATTGCATAACGTCCGAATTTTCTTTCTAATTTATCAAGCCAGTTCAATACATTAACTCCTTTTTTACCAAAATTGTTCTTCTTCCATACATCAGTCATTGTACCGTCCGGGCTTTATTTTGTCAAACCAATGTTATTATTTTCCTTAAGATTTAACAAGTTCTTTATGAATATTTCAGAATCATGAACAACAATTACAATTGTCTTTTCCCGCCGGATGTCGTATAATGTTATGTATTGCGAATCTGTAAACGCATTTAATAAGAAGTAACTCATACATATATCATAGACTATTACGAAAGATTGGGGATAGTAACATGAATTCAAAAGAACTCTATACTTTGGGAATCGATATTGGTTCTACGACCGTTAAGATTGCCATTCTGGACAACGAGAACGAAGTGCTTTTCTCTGATTATGAGCGTCACTTTGCCAATATTCAGGAAACTCTGTCAGATCTTCTCGGACGTGCCATTTACAAACTCGGACCGATTCAGGTCTCTCCTGTTATCACAGGAAGTGGCGGACTGACACTCGCCAAACATCTTGGCGTACCTTTTGTGCAGGAGGTCATTGCTGTATCTACAGCTCTGCAGGATTACGCTCCACAGACTGATGTTGCGATCGAGCTTGGCGGCGAGGATGCCAAGATCATCTATTTTGAAGGCGGAAATGTCGAGCAGCGTATGAATGGTGTCTGTGCCGGTGGTACAGGTTCCTTTATCGACCAGATGGCATCTCTCCTCCAGACCGATGCATCCGGTCTGAATGAATATGCTAAAAATTATAAGGCTCTTTATTCGATCGCTGCACGCTGTGGTGTATTTGCAAAGACGGATATTCAGCCACTGATCAACGATGGTGCTGCCAGAGAAGATCTTGCTGCATCCATTTTTCAGGCAGTTGTCAACCAGACGATCAGCGGACTTGCCTGCGGTAAACCGATCCGTGGACACGTCGCTTTCCTGGGCGGACCGCTTCATTTCCTTTCAGAACTGAAAGAAGCTTTCATCCGTACACTGAAACTGGATGACGAGCATATTATTGCACCGAACCATTCTCATTTATTTGCTGCGATCGGTTCTGCCCTCAATTCTAAAAAGGATACTCCGATGGCTCTTCTTGAAATGCAAAAGCGTCTTGAGGGAAAGATCAAAATGGAGTTTGAGGTAGAACGTCTTGATCCACTCTTTGCAACCACGAAAGACTATGAAGAATTTTCTGCACGCCATGCACAGCATCAGGTTCCGGTAAAAGATCTTGCAACATACAGAGGAAAGGCATTCCTCGGAATCGATGCAGGTTCTACCACCACAAAAGCTGCCCTGGTTGGAGAAGACGGTACTCTTTTGTATTCTTTTTATCATAATAATGAAGGAGATCCGCTTGGCACAACCATTTCTGCCATCAAGGATATTTATGACCAGCTGCCTAAAGGTGTGGAGATTGTCCACTCATGCTCTACCGGTTACGGTGAGGCACTGATCAAATCCGCACTGATGCTGGATGAGGGAGAGGTTGAAACAGTGTCTCATTATTATGCAGCTTCTTTCTTTGAACCGGATGTAGACTGTATCCTTGACATCGGTGGGCAGGACATGAAATGTATCAAGATCAAGAACCAGACTGTAGACAGCGTCCAGCTCAACGAGGCCTGCTCTTCCGGCTGCGGTTCTTTCATTGAAACTTTCGCCAAATCCCTGAACTACTCTGTGGAGGATTTTGCTCAGGAGGCACTGTATGCACAGAATCCGATCGACCTCGGTACACGCTGTACTGTATTTATGAATTCCAAAGTAAAGCAGGCTCAGAAAGAAGGAGCCTCTGTTGCTGATATTTCTGCCGGACTTGCCTACTCCGTTATCAAGAATGCTTTATTCAAGGTAATCAAAGTTTCTGACGCTTCTGAACTTGGTAAGCATATCGTTGTACAGGGTGGTACTTTCTATAATAATGCGGTTCTCAGGAGCTTTGAGAAAATCGCCAACTGCGAGGCGATCCGTCCTGACATTGCAGGGATCATGGGAGCATTCGGAGCTGCCCTGATTGCAAGAGAACGTTATACCGACTGCGAGGGAACCACCATGCTCTCCATCGATGAAATCCGTTCCCTGGAATATTCTACAACTATGACCAAATGTCGTGGATGTACCAATACCTGCCGTCTGACGATCAACCATTTCAGCGGTGGCCGTAAATTCATCACCGGAAACCGCTGTGAGAGAGGTCTTGGAAAAGAGAAGTCAAAGAATCAGATGCCGAACCTTTTTGAATATAAGCTGCATCGTTACTTTGATTATACTCCGCTCGAAGAGGCCGATGCCCGCCGCGGAGTGATCGGTATCCCACGGGTTCTGAATATGTATGAAAATTATCCGTTCTGGTTTACATTTTTCACTGAACTGGGATTCCGTGTCGTTCTTTCCCCGGCATCTACGAGAAAGATTTACGAGCTTGGAATTGAATCCATCCCGAGTGAATCCGAATGTTATCCGGCCAAGCTTGCACACGGACATGTACAGTGGCTCATCAATCAGGAAGTAAAGCACATTTTCTATCCTTCCATCCCTTATGAGCGGAAAGAATTTGCTGATTCAGACAACCATTATAACTGCCCGATCGTTACTTCCTACCCGGAAAATATTAAGAACAACATGGATCCGATCGTGCATGGAGAAGTTGATCTTATCCATCCATTCCTGAACTTTGAAAGTGAGGATACAATCTCTTACCGTCTGATCGACGAACTCGGAAAGAAATTTTCCCTTTCTGATACAGAAATCCGTTCTGCTGTACATAAAGCATGGGAAGAACTTGCAGCCTGCCGTCAGGACATGAGAACGAAAGGAGAGGAGACGATCCGTTTCCTGAATGAGACCGGCAACCGTGGTATCGTTCTGGCGGGACGTCCTTATCATATTGACCCTGAGGTCAACCACGGACTCCCTGAACTGATTACATCCTACAATATTGCAGTACTGACAGAGGACTCCGTCTCCCACCTTCATCAGGTAGAACGCCCTCTGAATGTCATGGATCAGTGGATGTACCATTCCAGACTTTATGCAGCCGCAAACTATGTGAAGACGACTGAGAATCTGGATCTGATCCAGTTAAATTCCTTTGGCTGTGGTCTGGATGCCGTAACGACAGATCAGGTTGCTGAGATCCTGACCAATTCAGACAAGATTTATACAACACTGAAGATTGACGAAGTCAATAACCTGGGAGCAGCAAGAATCCGTGTCCGCTCTCTCCTTGCTGCGATTCGTGTACGTGAGAAAAAGCAGGAACAGAGAACGATCCGACCGTCTTCTATTGAAAAAGTACCGTTTACAAAGGAAATGCAGAAGACTTATACCATCCTCTGCCCACAGATGTCACCGGTTCACTTTGAGCTTCTTGAGCCTGCATTCTGTGCAGCAGGATATAAGATTGAAGTACTTCCGAACGACAATAAACAGGCCGTTGACATGGGCCTGAAATATGTAAATAATGATGCCTGTTATCCATCTCTGATCGTAGTCGGACAGATTATGGATGCCCTGCTTTCAGGAAAATATGACCTGAACCAGACAGCCGTTATCATCAGTCAGACCGGTGGCGGATGCCGTGCCTCCAACTACATTGGATTTATCCGTCGTGCTTTGAAAAAAGCCGGCATGGGACACATCCCGGTCATCTCCATCAACTTAAGCGGACTGGAGGAGAATCCTGGCTTTAAGCTTTCTCCGGCACTGGTTCTGCGTGGATTATATGCTGCTGTATTTGGAGATATTTTCATGAAATGCGTTTATCGGATGCGTCCATACGAGACCGTTCCCGGCACGACAGACCAGGTTCACCGGAAATGGGCAGAAGTCGTGAAGAAATTCGTATCGGAAGGTTATCCTTCCCGTCGAAAATTTAAAAAACTCTGCAATGAGATCATTCATGATTTTGATACCATTGAAACGCTGGATATTAAAAAGCCACGTGTCGGAATCGTAGGAGAAATCCTTGTTAAATTCCTGCCGGCTGCCAACAACCATCTTGCCGAGCTGCTTGAAAGCGAAGGTGCAGAAGCTGTCGTTCCTGATCTGCTGGACTTCCTGCTTTACTGCTTTTATAATCAGAATTTCAAGGTGTCACATCTTGGCATGAAGAAATCAAAAGCAACGGTCGGTAATCTTGGTATTAAGGCACTGGAATGGTTCCGTTCCCCTGCTTCAAAAGCATTTGAGCAAAGCAAACACTTTGATCCTCCGGCACATATTGAAGATCTTGGGAAAATGGCTTCTGAGATCGTATCACTCGGAAATCAGACCGGTGAGGGCTGGTTCTTAACCGGAGAAATGCTGGAGCTGATCCACAGCGGTGCAGGAAATATCGTTTGTACGCAGCCATTCGCCTGCCTGCCAAACCATGTAGTCGGCAAGGGCGTTATCAAAGAACTCCGCCGCAGACATCCGGAGTCCAATATCGTAGCCATCGACTTCGATCCGGGTGCAAGTGAAGTAAACCAGTTGAACAGAATCAAACTGATGCTGTCAACAGCGTTTAAGAATCTGGAGAAAGAGAACTAATTTGTATTTGTTGGGGTGATACGCTATAAAGAATCAGCTAACTTTTTAAAAGCAGATCGGACGCGGAAAGCAGGATATTCCTTCGCAGTGCAGAGCCCGCTTTACCTCAGCCCGTTGACCGTTTGTAACTCGAAAGTGGAAATCTTCGTGCAATGGCACTCGATTTACTTTCTCTAACAAACGCTGCAAAGTGTCTTCGGAACGCTCCTGCTAATGCACCTGCTCAGGAACACCCTGCTTTCCGCTGCCCATCGCAGTAAGAAGTTTTTTCCGACTCTGCAGCGTATTCACTCAACAATGCAAATTTAAAAACGATAGAAAGAAGCCGGATGGTTATCGACCAGGATAAACGACCTGCAAAACGCAGGATATAATATCTTAGTTGGTAACCTTCCGGCTTTCTACTTCTTATTTGAAATTTCGTATTTGTTGGGAGAAAATGTCCCGGTGCGAGGAACGCTTTCTGACTTGAAAAGCCCAATATCCGCACTTGCTGCTGCGTGAGCAGTGCATTGACAGGGAGCGTTCCGAAGACACTTTGCCCAACTTGTTAAGGAACGTAAATGCGAGTGCCTTTGCACGAGCATTTCCACGTTTCTGTTACAAGTTGTCAACGGGCTGAGGTAAAGCGGGTCCTGCACTGCGATGCAACAACAAGTGCGGATATGGACGCTCTTCTGTCAAAAAAACTTCCTGCTGCCGGGATATATGCTCTTCAACAAATACAAATTTTATACTTATTTCACACAAACTTTAAACTCTTTTAATTGATTTTTTTCTTACACTATTTTATACTCATCTCACATCAAAATCTCAGACAGATTCAATTTTCGTTTTCTATGTCTGATGTCCAATAAGTAGAGAATTTCTGAAAATTCGCCACGGATGCATCTCGTATTTCAAGACCATTTCGGTCAGAGATTTTCATTTTGATGATAGCAATATTTTATTTTTATTAAGGGGGACTTGCCTATGGGACAAGCAGATGTAAATGTTAATCTTTGGCTTAAGGATACGAAAAGGTTTGCAGACCTGTTCAATGCCATTTTATTTCAGGGAAAACCTGTGATCCTGCCGGAAAACCTTCACCTCAGCCCGGAGACAACCGCAGTCAGTCTTCAGGATGCTCAGGGGAAAAATGTTGTAAAAAAGCAATACCGCGATATCATTATGAACTGGCAGGATCAGGCTGTGCTGATGTTGCTGGCGGTGGAATCACAAACTGCCATTCATTATGCCGCACCGTTAAAAGTAATGCTCTATGACAGCCTGGAATACGCAGAACAGGTGCGGGTCAAATGGAAAGAACGTCCGCCCCGCCTTTCTTCGGCTGAATTTCTTTCCCGGTTTCAAAAGAATGACAAGCTCATTCCGGTGATTACTTTGGTTTTCTATTATGGAACAGAGGAATGGGATGGTCCTTTAGAACTGCATCAGATGTTCGATCTTGGGACAGAAAAAAGCCATGCGGAACGGATGAAAAAGTATCTTCCCAATTATCACATTAACCTCATTGATGTCAGAAGACTGAAAAATTTAGAATCTTTTCAAAGTGATTTACAAATCATCTTCGGTATGCTACAATGTAGTCAGGATAAATACGCATTGCGTACATATGTGGCAAATCATAAAGACTATTTCCAAAAGCTGGATCTGGAGACTTATCATGCACTTGGAGCATTTTTGAATTCCCGTCAGCTTATGGAAATAAGCGTAGAAAAGAATGAAATGGAGGAACTGGATATGTGTAAAGCACTGGAAGATATTTATAATGATGGCGTTCAGACTGGAATTGAACAGGGCAGACAATCGGGGATTGCGGAAGGAGAAGCTCATGGAAAAGAACTTGGCATTGCGGAAGGTAAAGCTTCCCACAAAAAGGAGGTAGCCCGGCAAATGCAAAAGCTTGGTTATTCTTTGGATGCAATTGCAGCAGTACTAAGAGAATCGGTTGATGGAATCAGCAAGATATTGGCTGTAGTTGGATAAATTTATTGGGGTGATACGCTTATAAAATAGAAAGTTTCTTTGTGGTGCATCGGCAGCGGAAAGCAGGGTGTTCCTGAGCAGGTGCATTAGCGTAGAGCGTTCCGAAGACACTTTGCAGCGTTTGTTAGAGAAAGTAAATTGAGTGCCATTGCACGAAGATTTCCACTTTCGAATTACAAACGGTCAACGGGCTGAGGTAAAGCGGGCTCTGCACTGCGAAGGAATATCTCTGATTTCCGCGTCCGATCTGTCACTAAGAATTTATATGCCTTCTAAGCGTATCATCACAACAAATACAAAATTTATTTTTTCTTCACCTTCGGAGGCTGGTAATGATACACCTCTTCATAAGACTCCAGTTCTGCGTCACTGACCGGTGCTGACGGAATCAGTCCTGTGCAATCCTGAGTGGATACTGCATTGGACAGATAATCGCAGGCATCGATTTGTTTCTGATTTTCAATCTCTTCTGTTGTCAGTCTTCTTTTTCTGCTCATTTTACTACCTCCTGATTATTTTTCTTAGTATATGCAGTAAAACAAAATAATACTCAAAAAAGTTCTGTATATAGAATCTCAAAACCGGAAGTATCGTGCCAGACTTCTTACAGATCTGGCACGATACTTCCGGTTTCTCTTATTCCTTATTTTATTTCGATACGTAATGCGGATCTACCTCTCTTTTCCCACAGAACTTTCCTAAAATATTAATATTTTGTGCAGTTCCTGCAGGATTGATTATTTTTCTGACCTCAAAAGTATCTTCTTCATATTGGAGTTGCACAATCCCACAGTTTCCGATAAAACCTGTTCCATCCTGCTGGTAACTAACTGCCTTGAGGAAACGTCGCATCGCCATTCCATGCGTCACGATCAGGATCGTTTCTCCTGTATCTTCTCTTGCAATTTCTCTGACTGCATCGTAAATACGGTCTGTAAAAGCATCCAGATCTTCCCCTCCAAACCGTACAAAATAATCTCCATAAGGATACTGCGGATTTTCACTGTTCGAGGATGCTTCTTTTGTTCCGAGAAAAATTTCTTTCAATTCTTTTTTTCTTTCATATGGCATGTCGGAAACCAACCATGCTGTATCACATTTTTCTCCCGATATTGCATTCACTTCTTTTCACTATTTTGAAAAAAAGGAATATAATTTTAGTATCAGCAGGACAAAATCAAAGAGGTCATCCCCCATTTTCTGATATGCTCCCCATATGGTAGACAATGGAAATATCCAAAAATCTATCATATGAGGAGCATATTTTTATGTCTAGGA
>NZ_CAKRGI010000020.1 GCF_934330165.1 uncultured Mediterraneibacter sp. | reverse complement strand
GTTAACCATGCAGGTTGACTGGCTCAAAAAAAATCTGAAGAAATTTGTGGACCTGACTACGAGAGTAAGTTTAGTCCAAAACCTTTTGACGACTAAAGAAATCCCGGCATCTGTAGGAGCAAAACTGCTTGATATCAACCGTACAAGCATCTATTACAAGACTTCACCTGTATCAGACGAAGAACTGGCGTGTAAAGAGATTATCGACCATCTTCATACGGATAATCCAACCTGGGGTGCAAGGCAAATGTCTGCACAACTCAAAAACAGAGGTTATCATGTTGGGCGTCGTAAAGCACGCCGCTATATGAATGAGATGGATATTTACCCAATCTATCCTAAGATGAATCTTTCCAAGCGGATGCAACAGACAAAGGTATGTCCTTATCTTCTTCGAAATGCCGTCATAGATGCACCAAATCAGGCGTGGTCTATTGACATTACATATATTCCAATCAGACACGGATTTCTATATCTGACAGCTGTAATCGACTGGTACAGCCGCTGTATCGTAGGCTGGGAAGTCGATGATACCCTTGATACCAGAATGGTTATCAATGCTCTAAAAAAAGCATTTGCTGTGTCAAAACCACAGATTTTGAACTCTGATCAGGGTTGTCAGTTCACAAGTCAGCAATACATTGAATTTGTAAAAAAAAACGGTATCCGTCAGAGTATGGATGGAAAAAGCCGTTGGGTGAGGTGACCCCAAAAAGTTAGATTTTTTGGTCTAACTTCTGGGGGTCGGTTCAGGGCTGACAACATCATGACTGATTGACAGATCCTTTTGAACTAAAAATTAAAACAGCTAAAAGCTATTAAAACGACTTAAAAATATATTCTAACACCAATAATATTATCTGTATCGATACATTCTAACGGTTCTACCTCTCCAGGTTGCATCTGTTTCATAACTCACTTTATAACAGGATAAAAATGATACCCGCCAACTTGTATCCGCATCATTATAAATCCACATGCTTACCTCATCTCCCAAAAAATTAATTTGGAAATCAAGAATTTTCATATCCCAATATTCAGTTTTATCAATCTTTTCCTGTAAACTCTCGATTTTTTCCATAAGCATCTTCCTTACCATACATTAATTCTGGATACTTCAAACTGAATACACATCCCTAATCATCACATTTCTCCTTAATCATTAATTCCATAAGCATCATGAAATAACGCTAATTCAACTGTCATTTGTTTCCCCAATATACTATTTGGCAACATTTCTAAAGAGCCTACAACCTCATCCAGTTCATTGAACTCTATTTTTTCCATTTTATTTTTCTCCAAAATCCGAGTTATTTGCTCTTCCATCTTATATTGCGTCTTTGTATATGGTTCGCCCCCAAAGCCGTCTAATACCGGGGTCATCCTGTTCGGATCCTTATTTTCTACACAAAACTCATGTTGAAGATAAAACATATCTGCAAGTTTACTGATTTTTAATATTGTCTGATAATGAACGCAATAGATATCCTGTTCATAATCTTCAAAAACAAATCTCATATCTACCGTTGGTGAATGTATCGCCGACTCCAAATAAAGTTTACTGCAAACAGTATTCGCCAATAGCTGTAACTCTTCTATAAATTTATATTCTTTTTTACAACTTCTCTTAAAATAATTAAAATCTTTATTTACATATATCTGTTCGATACATTTTTGAATTTTTCCATTCACAAAGCACTACCTCCTTATATCATGTCTTCCTGAAGTATCCATCTCTTTTGTAGGGTTAAAATCAAAATCAACTTCTCCCAAATTCTGACCTCTTTTATTCAAATGCTCAAACCTTCCATGTTGAGTATCGACACTATAATATTCTCCAGTTTATGTATCTTTATAAATATCTCTTGACGGTCTTTTCCATTCCCTTTGTCCAGGAATTCCAGATGTTTCCGGCTTCTTTCAGTTTGGAATTAAACCAGTTATAGGATGACTGTCCGAAGCTCTTCGCCCGTTCATAAGCCGACAGCTAATAGAAACTGTTTCCACCGTTTCCACCGCCTCCACCACTTAACTACTGATATTTAAAACAAGACAGTAAACTGCCCCTCAATTTACTGCCTTCTGGGATAAAAAATATCATTTTATATCTTGACTTTTAATAGTTAGTCTTTCATATATTTATGAAAAGAGCCTTGCATATTTTTAGACTATCATACGCAAACGAGAGATTTCGTTCAAAAATCTCTCGTTATTTCAGCAAAATTTAAAACACGATGGAATTTATTCTTGCACCGGAATTTACTTTTTCAAGTCACCCCCTCCGAATATACAGATTCTTCTCAATCGAGCTAGCAATTAATGATTTAGCATTTATATACAAAAATCCATTCGATAGGTGCTGTTAATTCATCCCACCCATCTACATCTTCTAATTCAAAACAAATTCCAGCTATACCGGGGATTATATATACATCACCATCGTTTTCATATCTGCCAAATATTTTTTTTATATCCAACATAGTCGTTCCTATACGAACAGAGTTATATGTACCGAAAAAACCTTTTGTAACCCCTATTTGTTCCAATTCATTATTAACTCCAAACCATAATTTAAAATTATCAAAAGAATATATGCAAAATCCATCTCCTCTTTCCCAAACTTTATAATCTTCTAACCTAGGAAGTATCTCCTCTTTCGTGGAACCAAGTAAATATTTACCAATTCTTATTCCCGGTTCAATTTCTCCATAAATAATTCTCATTATTGCATCCTCTCTATATTAACAAATCCATCTAAACTTGTTCCTTCATAAAAATCTATGATTTGTCCTGATTCCTTATTAATAATTAGCTGTTTTCCATCTTGTCTCATAATAATTTGTCTTTGACCACTTTGGCTTCCGCGAGAACTATTCCATACTCCTTCATATATTTCAGATGTATTTCTATTTTGTTCAAAAAATTCTCTGGCTGCTTTTTCATACTCGGCTTTGCTAGAGTATCCCATATCTCGCCCATGCTTATTATAATGTTGACCCTGCTGATACATTTTTTCATTTGAAATATCCATTGATTTTCCATAGTTATCTGCACCAGCATTCTTCCCAGACCCATTCCCTTTATTACTTTCCGATTTCTGGATCCGTACATCGAACATATTCGCCAGTGCGGAACCTGCGATTGCCAGCCCGGTGCCTGCAATCGCAATTCCCGATGCAGCAGCCGGAACACTGACCGCAGTGCTCGCACCTGCACTGATCACCTCACTTCCGCCACCCAACAATGCTAAAATTATCCCTGCCGCCGTCGTAGCCATCCCAACTCCAAATTTGAGGCTGTCTTTCCATGTTCCAGTGTAACGGATACTGATATTCGGCAATTTCTCTTTCAAGCGTTGTAATTCCATCTTAGTTACAACCATCGCACTCATTCCTGCTATCATCGTTGCTTGCTTTGCAAATTCAACCGCATCTTTCTTAATCCGCTTTGCTGTTGTACAGAAGTGCTTGACGGTCTTTTCCATTCCCTTTGTCCAGGAATTCCAGATGTTTCCGGCTTCTTTCAGTTTGGAATTAAACCAGTTATAGGATGACTGTCCGAAGCTCTTCGCCCGTTCATAAGCCGATGCCTGATAGAAACTGTTTCCACTGCCTCCACCACTGGACGCTGAGTAGTACCCTCTTCTGAAACCGCCTCCACCACTTGAATAGCCCCTGTTGCTTGAATAACCTCTGTTAGACGATGAGTTCCCGGATCTGTTTTCTCCGGATGAGCCACTGCCCCCGGATACGATATTGGTAATCGTCTTTTTCGCATTTTGATAGGTATTGGATACCCAGTTTTTTGCCTTATTATAAGTGTTTTTCACCCATGTTTTAGCTTTATTATAGGTATTTTTTACCGTAGTTGCAACTTTCTTTGCCGCTGATTTTATCTTGCTTAAGATTCCATGTCCGCTCGGATCTGAATAATTCACCGGATTGTTTTCCGCATAGGTATACAGGTTCTGGCTAAGCGGTTCTAACAGACTTCCGAGATAGCTGTCCTGTGTCAGGAACGTGCCTTCCTCCGGATCATAGTATCTTGCTCTCAGATACTGATTCCCGGTTGCAGCGTCTGTATATTCCGCATTATAGGTATACGGATTTTTTATGTCTTTATTTCCACTTGCGAAGACATTGCCAAATGCATCGTAACTGTATGCCGTCTCAAGTATTCCCTCTGCGTTTGTCAGATGATCCACCGAGCCGGTTCCGGTATAGCCATAGTAATACGTATCCGTACCGTCACTGTAATCCAGTCTCTCATTTCCGTAGGTGTAAGTTCCCCTTATCTTTCCATTCTCATCATAAGCGGACAGCACCTGCGTATACTGCTGATTGATATCATTGACGTAGTTCCGGCTTTCAAAGTAATCATAGGTGTCTGTCACAACCTTGTATGGGATCAGTGCCTGGCTTGTCTCACTCGGATACGTAACCTTGCCATCACCCGGCATGTTTGTGAGTCCATCCGGATTCACGACAATCCCTTCTTCGTCTGCCCGGTCTTTGGCAATCTTTCTGTGATAAGCCGACACCAGATCTTCCCAGAGTTCTCTCCATGTCTGTCCGATGGATTCCTTTGCCGCCTGGAAACCCTGTAAGAAGTTCTGTCCAAATCCATACCAGAACATGAAGCCTTCTTTTCCCTGATCGGATGTCTTCGGTGATTTCTTTTTCTCCTTGAAAAGTCGATACTCTTTTGTATCTTCCGTGCGGTTCGCTGTGAACATCCGGTTACTGTCTCCGTCACCTGATGTGCGGCATTATTGGAGAGAGCTCGACTGGCTGATGCCCAGCATTGACATCGAACAGCTAAAAGCTATTAAAACGACTTAAAAATATATTCTAACACCAATAATATTATCTGTATCGATACATTCTAACGGTTCTACTAATATATATATCCTACTTTACATGGACATGGCATGAAAAACAAATTAAACTATCCGAAGCACTTACATCGTTTAATCTTCACCAGGTAAAACTATTTACTGCTTCCATCGTCGCATCATCACATTCCTCCGATTTATCATAATTTGTTTCCTGAATAAGACAATATTTCTTTTCACCTATAATATAATATTGTGTCGTTACCGTACCATTTGATTCCGTTATAGCAAAAGTAAGCAAAGTATAACCTTGATCTGTAGTACCTGCTGTTCCTTTTAATGTTGCATTATCTAACTGTCCTATTTTACTTGACAATTGCTGTAAAATTGCTTTCTCAAACTGTTCATATTCTTCTTCTGAATAATCACTCTCACCTGAACCAACAACAAAATTATTGAACTCATCCTTATGATCCGTGCTTTTTTTCACATATACATATTTTTCATCTCTGGAATAATCACTTTCACTCCATCCCTTCATAATATCGTATTTTCCAAAAGACTTTTTCTTTGTTCCACTATCATCAGAGTTATCTACCGGATCCTTCTGCACTATACAAGCCGTACAAACAGTAATAATCCCCATTATAGTTAAAATGCATCTCAATTTTTGTCTCATGTTCATAATTCATTTTCTCCTACTTACTTATTTCTGAATATTTTTACAGTTTATCAATTTTTAGTATGACTCTTTATTTTTCATAGCTGAATTATATGCCTCCACTACAGCTTCTTCTATAGTAGCTTTCTCTTCTTCCCTTTGATTAATTGGAACATCTCCTATTCCAACTATATTTTTTCCCTCTGTCACAAAATCGTATAGAAGTTTGTACATTTCTGGTTCAGAGAAGTAATTTTCAACTCCTGTTGAAAAAGTGGTATCTGGATAGTCTATCTCAGGTAGCGTTGGCGCAGCATTCAGTATTTCTACTATAGTTTCCGTCACATCACTGGTATCTACTGTATGATCTACGTCTATCACCAATGCCAGTGTTTGATTATCCTCATCATACCTAATGTCATATCCATGTTTCTTTGCTATCTCAGCAGTCTTATTGATGAAATTCCCTTTTTTCTCAATTTCCACTAAATATTGATCATAACATCCAAAATGATATCTATTATCATACATGATTGTATGAACTTTAAATTGAATTCCCTTTTCATCTTCACATACCGCATAATAATTCCCATTATATTTATCATAAGGTTTTACTATTTGAAATGTATGCTCTGGATATGTCTTTTCCAATGACATAATAATTCTTTCCTCTCTGTTTGCTCCTGCAAACGTGTCTTTATCCGCGCATCCTAAAACACTTAATATAATGAAGCCACATAATAATATACAATATAATTTTCTCACTACTCTTTCTCCCTACTGAATCATCCAATCCGCATCACACAAGGTGGTAAAATTGCAACATCTCCTGGACATCCTTTTCATTATCATTTTTGCATCGTACAATCACATATCTTTTACCATTATAAGGAATGATTATTTTTCGTCCTTTGAATTTTACCTGTGATAATGCATTAGATGGGATTTTGCTGACCATATTCCCACCACGATCCATAAATAGCAGTCCACCCTCCCAGTAAAGAATAACCCACATATTTTTTTGAAGTACAATCGTATATACAAACATTGCGATGGCACACGCCATGAAAAACAGACTATATCCCCAGTTTTCTGATCCACTTATATACGAACCAATTATACACAACACAAGAAATATACAGAGTACCGGTCACAGGTATCGAATAGCAATTCCCTCATAATATCCTGATACAAAATAGCGGAAATTTTCGTTCCATTCCTTTTCACTACTTTCAATCAAATCCAAAGTTTTCTTCTGCATTATCACTTCAAATGCTGTCGTTGCAGCCTGCGCAACTATCATTTGAATAAGATTTACCATTTAGTTATTCCTCCCAGCACAAAAGATTTAAACCTCTTTCAAAAAATTAATCAACTTATCACATTATTTTTTTGGATAAAGTATCTATCATATCTTTAAATTCTTCCTCTTCTCCAGCATATATCCAGTCACGTGTTTCACTTTTTACTAATGCATTCTTAATAATATTTTTTAAGTCATCTGCATAAGATATTAAAAATGAACTATCCATTTCTGATACTTTTTCAAGGAGCTCACCTTCATATAATTCGCCAACAAATACATCCTCTTTCAAAAAATTTATTGCCTTTGATACAGCAAGATTTGTAAATTCTTTTTGACGTATCATTCTTAAAACATCTTCCACAGTAATTTCTGCAATTGTTTTTTCTATTAATTGATTATACCATTTCTGCAATGGATACAATTCCTCATTAGAGGAAATAGATATACAATTATATATTTCTTTTATTTTTCTCTTGTCTTGCATCAATTTATACCTCCATAGGGATCAAACAATTCCTCTATTTTATTAATATAAGAATTTGCTTTATTCAGCCCTTCTTGCAATAATGCTCTATCTACATCAGAGAGGTTTGGATTTTTTAGTGAACCTTCTAAGGCTTTCTTAATTTTTCGTAACGATTTATAAGAATCTTGCATTTCTCCTAAATGATCAAAATATCCACCTCTGCCATTTGGAACTGGATCCCCTTGCAAGTCTCTTAATGTTCCACTAAAATCTCCATCTGTTAAATGGTCGTTAATCGTATTTTCCAACGCATTCAATCTACTTTTCTGAGCATCAGTTAATGTATTATCTACTTTCCCACTCTCACCAGTACTCTTCCCAGATTCATTTCCTTTATTACTTTCTGATTTCTGAATCCGTACATCGAACATATTCGCCAGTGCGGAACCTGAGATTGCCAATCCGGTGCCTGCAATCGCAATTCCTTCTGTTGCAACCGGAATACTGATTGCACTGGATGAACCAACGCTTGCTATTTCACTTCCACCACCCGCTAATGTTAAGAGCAGTCCTCCGCCCGTCGTAACTATACCAAGTCCCAACTGCAAACTGTCTTTCCACGTTCCTGTATAATCAATACTGATATTGATATTAGGAAGTTTCTTTTTTAACTGCTCTAATTTCATCTTTCCTATGGTTATTGCACTTATCCCGATCGCAATATTAGCAGCCTTGACAGACTTAACTGCATCTTTCTTTATACGACTTGCTGTAGTACAAAACTTTCTTACGGTTTTCTCTATTGCCTTTGTCCAGGAATTTCTGATATTTCCAGATTCTTTCATTTTTGAACTAAACCAGTTATACCTGGACTGTCCAAAGCTTTTCGCCCGTTCATAGGTCGATGACCGATAAAAATTACTTTTACTGCTTCCTCTGCTGGATGATGAATATTTTCTGTTTCCAGCGTTACTTCCTCCACTTGAATACCTTCCCCCTGATGAAGATTTTCCGGATTTGTTTTTTTCTGATGAGCCACTACTGGATACTACATTTGTAAGTGCCTTTTTTGCATTTTGATAGGTATTGGATACCCAGTTTTTCGCCTTATTGTAGGTGTTTTTCACCCATGTTTTGGCTTTATTATAGGTATTTTTTACCGTAGTTGTAACTTTTTTTGCCGCTGATTTTATCTTACTTAAGATTCCATGTCCACTCGGATCAGTATAATTCATCGGATTATTTTCTGTATAAGTATATAAATTCTGACTGAGTGGCTCCAACAGATTTCCAAGATTGCTGTCCTGTGACAGGAAAATTTCTTCCTCTGGATCATAATATCTCGCTCTCAGGTACTGAAATCATATCGATAACTGTTTTTTTATAAATATCAAAGCTTGTTTCAATATATTTTTTAAAACTTCCAACTCTTCATCACTCCATTTTGGAACATATTCTCTCCCAGATGTGTTAATCGATTTCAAATTATTCCCATAAAAAAGTTTTTCATAAATCCTCTCTGAAATATCTGTCCTTTTATAAATCACCTTTTTCACAGATTCTGAAATATCATCTACAATATTCCAAAACTTCAAAATCATCTGACAGTCAACTTCTATGACTTTTGCATTTACCCACCTTTCTATTTTATCAATTCTGTATTCCGTGACTTCCTCTTCAAAATTAATATTCATTTTTTTGCAATATATTTTGAGTGACCTTTCACTATCAAAACAATATATTTTTCCATTTTCTGTAATTACACCATCCTTATCGGATGTATACCATAACGCCCATTTCTCCTCAGAGTAATATTCAAATTTTATTATATAATACATTTTATCATTGTATATTTTATTCAAATCCCCTATCTCCCCCTGTTATTTACTTCTTTTCAGAATACCGTCAGACCAGTTCCAGGTATGTTCATGCATCTCAATAATAGCTATTCTCAATTTCCCTTAACACTTCTTGTATCATCATATTCATATCTTCATCAAACTAAAAAATCCTAAGTAAATAAAAAACAACTATATTATATCTGTCCAAAATGATATTGGCTGAATATTTTCAAAACATATTGCTTCTTGTTCTTTTGCCCCAAACTCAACTTCAAAATAATCCTCTAAATCTTGCCCATAATAAATAATATCTATGCCATGTACAGATATTATCGGTGGATTGTCCACCGAACTCACAGGCATATATCTATGTCCATAAATTGGTAATAATATAGGTGCGTTTTTTAGCTTGTTTCTCACCACTCTACCAATATCCACTTCATCCTTTGGTTTTTCTCCCCAATCATCACACCAATAAATTTCCTCTGCTAATTCGCAAACATCTTCTATTGGTCTGTTCATAACCATTTTTATAAACCTGATATTATCTTCTTCAAAATTTCTCCAGTTATAAAATCCTCTTGATACCGGCAGGACTGTCATTAAAAACATCTTCAGACTTTTCGGAAATTCAATTTTATATGTGGATTCAATTTTCCCCATTTCCACATCAGTAAGCCCAGCCTCAAATTCAACACCTTTCGCCTTTAATAAATTTATGCTCTTCTCATAACTCAACCGCATTACCTCCATCATTCAATTTGCGTACCGACACAATAAAGCTCTGAGCCTCTTTACTATTTTACTGATGCTTATTAACATGTTCTTCTATGTCGCATATTCAGAATCGTGTCACGACAATAAAATCGGAGTCTTCCGTATTCCAATCACTACTCCAATCTCGGAAATGTGAATGGCACATATCTGTCTTTTGTGCAACTTTCATGTGTTCTTCTTGAACATATTTCAAAAAATTAATCAACTCTTCCAATTCTTCTAAAGTTCATCAAACGTTGCTTCTTTCAATCTTATTAAGTTTTCACTATCTTTTTCGTATCCCCACAATTTCATTCTATTAGATTCCTTTCCATCCATTTTCTTCTAAGCATTTTCTGGTTTTGCATCTGATTCTAACTGGTTGGCTTCTTATCTGATGGCGTTTTTTTACTACTTTCCGATTTCTAAAATAGATTGTATTTTATAATTGACATCTTTTCAACCAATATTTAATCTCAAGTATAAAAAATGCCAGGCACTGGAACTTCCCTGAAAATTTCAAATTTTTCTCTTCCAGCTGCCTGACACTTTTCTTTATAATAATTTTTCTAATTTTCTTCCCGCCATTCTTTTAATGCAGCCGAAAGTCTCCGGTCAATATCTTTCCTTGCTGCCTCACATTCATCCGGGTATTCCTTTGCCGCCTTGAAAATAAACCGCAGCACAAACTTAAGGCCCACAGGCAATGCCATGCGGAGCATAGATTCCGGTAATACAAAATGCGTCCCATGCTCGTATACAAGCGGTACGTATTCACAGGTATGTGGGCGTTCTTTCAGCCGCCTGTCCATACGACGGATATATTTTCCTTCCTCCCAGAAGGAATCATCCTCTGCACCTACGAGGAACAACCGTCCTTTTATATTCTCAACTTTGATCATTTCCTCTTCTGTATGCTCTCTTGCCTTTTCAGAATCAATAAATAAGCAGGTACTTCGCTCAATATCTCCGGAGCCTTTTGTCTCTTCCTCAATTTTCTGCCAGTACACCGGATGTTCATACACAAACGGCATATAGGCAAGAGGTTTTCCTCTCCAGGAAAGAGTAGACGCACCCGGAACAGGCCATTCCCTGCATCCATCTTTTTTCCCCTGCTCAAATCCCTGCCATACAAAGTCACTGGCTGTCAGTCCGAAAGTCAGTGTGATCTCCGGAAAATAAGAAGCTGCAACCAACGCATCCATTCCTGCTGTACTCATCCCCATGATGCCAATTTTCCGATTTCCATTTTTCTTCAGCCATCCGATTGCTGTCTCAATTCTTTCCAGCGGAAAATTTACATGACTATAATTTTTCTTCCCGGGAGACATACACAGAACATTCACGCCATTTTTATGTAACCATTTTGCTCCGCACTTTGCCATATAATCATTTGGATCATCTCCAAATAAACCAATCACTGCACAGTCTGAGCCTTTGGGATTTTCATAATAGGTTCCGTAAAAACCGTCTTTTTCATTTTCAAAAAAGCTTTTTTTCATCCTTTTCCCTCCAGTACCTCTTTCTGTCAGTATAGCACGAAATCAACATCCTATAATGAGAGTTTCTATCACTTATTTTTTCCCATAAAGGATTCCCATTCCACTGATCATCCATGGTGTTGTCACAAATCCAGGAATAAAATCCAGTTTCTTTTCCAGATTCCCTATGTAATGAACTTCTAAAATTCCTTCTTCCCTCAGTTCACGGAGAAACTGATCCATGTCCCCATACAACGCTTTCTGAGAGAACATATCCTGAAATGAAAAGACTCCACCCTTTTTTACAACCCGAAGTGCCTCTTTCACAACATCCCGCTTATCTTTTGCAGAGCGTACTTCATGAAAGACAAAGTTGCTCACTGCAGCATCAAATGTTCCGTCTGCAAATTCCATTTTTGCGGCATCTCCTTTCTGAAAAGAAATCCGGTCTGCAACGCCCTCTGCACTCGCATTTTTCTCGCACTGCTCTTTTGCATAATTCCACTCTGCTCCCCAGTAATCGATCGCAGTGATCTCTGCTTCAGTAAAAGCTTTTGCACACCGGACAGTGAGTGCCGCTGCTCCGCATCCGATGTCAAGCAGGCTGCCTTTTCCATCCCAGTCAAGATGTTCAACCAGATGTTCATGAACCCCTGCCATCATATTTCCTTTTCCAAATGCAAATGTCTCATGGCACACCAGCATATAAACTCCCATCCCAAGTGTCAGCACACACAGTGCTCCGGCTATGATCGCAGGAACGGTCTGCCCTGCTGCAACCTGCAATGCTATTGCAAGGATCAACAGAATGGCTGCTGCCCCAAAGTACAGATACAGAACCTTCTCCGGTACCCAGTTGCCATAGTTTGTCTTTTCTCTCATTTTTCCTTCCTCCTGAAATAAAGATTGTCAATTCCTCCTGTGCGTATAAGCTGATCCAGCATTTTTGCAAAACCTTCAGGATCAAGAATCTGCATCTGCATATGATTGCAATTTTCAAATACCGGAAAATTACCGTATGGATATGCTTTTTTAACAGCATCCCGATATTTATAATGTTCTTCTGTACTTCCGAACTCAAAGAATGTAGCTCTCTGCATTTTCTCAGTCAGCTTTGGGGACTTCCTAGAGTCTTGTGCAGTCACAGCCCCGGCTCATTACCCACGTGATCCAAAAGTTAGTCTTCACTAACAGATTATAGCACATTTTTATGAATCCTGTCAGGTTTTTCTACTTTTAATCTGAGCGGATGATTTCGAAAATGAATTCCTTTTTGACTTTTCTTCGGATTTATGCTATGGTTGGTTAGAAGTATCTAACCAACATTTTAAGTTAAGGAGAATTTCTATGACACCTGAAGAATATAAACTGCTTTCTATCAAAGAATTTACTCAGGCAGCAAAAATATATGACAGCGGACATTCCGGCATTTATGAGATGTGCAAGGATGACTATCCGCCGATTCTGGCAGAACTGGAAAAAGAATCTTTCCATGACGTACTCGACTGTGGGTGTGGAACCGGTCCAATGATTCAGCTACTTCACGAAAAGTATCCTGATAAGCATTATGTCGGTCTTGATCTCACTCCTGAGATGATCCGCGTTGCCCAGGCAAAAAGGCTTTCCAATACAGAATTTATCGTTGGTGACAGTGAAAACCTGCCATTTACAGAGGAATCTTTCGATGCCGTCATCTGCTCGAACAGTTTCCACCACTATCCAAATCCACAGAACTTTTTTGACAGTACCTACCAGGTTCTGCGAAAAGGAGGTCGTCTGATTCTGCGTGACTATACCTCCTCTGATTTTATTGTCTGGTTAATGAACCATCTGGAGCTGCCACTGGCAAATCTTATCGGACATGGCGACGTGAAGATATGCAAAGTCACAGAATTTATCGCAATGGCAGAAAAATCCGGTTTTACAGTCCTGACTATGGAAAAGCAGAAGGGATTCCGGGCTCATCTTGTCGCACGGAAACGATAAAGATCTATGATGCGGTCATTTTACTCACACGGCACAGGTCTTCTGAGCGATAAATAATTGATTGAGCGACAAATAATTGATCTTGCTCCATTTTCATCTGTGCCAGTGCAAGTTTCATCTCTTTCTCTCCCATCCGTAATGATTACAGGCTCTTTATATCAGTATTATTCCACAAATACAATTCCATAAGCCTCCGGGCCGATATAAGTTGCGATTGTTGCACCAATCTCTTCCGGCTGCTTCATTTCTACTTTCAGATCTGCCTCCTGAAGGGTGGCCATGTATTCCCGGCAGTTCGTATCATCCTGAGAAAAAAGCGGGATTGCCTGAAACTCAGGATCTATTTTACATTCTTCTGCCAATGCTGCCATGTCCCGCATCGCTTTTTTTGCTCCCCTTGTCTTTTTTACAACCTCAATTTCTCCTTCTTTTGTAAAAGTAATGATTGGCTTGAACTGAAGTTTATTTCCAATGGCTGCTACAGTCTTCGGCAGTCTTCCTCCTCTTGCAAGGTATTCCAGTGTATCCAGGCATGCGATCAGTCTGACTCTTGATCGGAATTTTCCCAGTTCTTCTGCAATCTCTTTTCCACTCATTCCTTTTTCACGTAACTCACAGGCATAAAATGCAATCTGCTTTTCCGCAGCAGCCGCACATTTGGAATCAATAATATAAATTCCTTCATAATCTACCATGGACTTTGCCAGCATCGCCCCCTGATAAGTTCCTGAAAGTTCTGATGAAACCAGAATACACACTACTTCTTCTTTCTTATTCTTTGCTTCTTCAAAAATCTTCACAAAACATTCCGGTGACGGAAGGGATGTCTTTATATTCACCCCATCCAGAAGCATCTCCCAAAATGTTGTCATTGATATCGTCTTATCATCAATATACGTCTTCTCGCCACATAAAAGCGGCATTGCGATCAGTTCAATCTGCTTCTCTTCCATTTCCTGCAATGTAATATCTGATGCGGAATCTGTAAAAATTCTGACACTCATTTTTCAACCTCTCTGACCGGGCTTCACCCCGGCTCTCTTTCACTCTGTTTATATAGTTTGACTTTTATCTGAAATGCAACTATAATAAATTAAATCATCATTCTATGCTCAATGCAACAAAAGTCGCAGAAAGAAATTATAAATTCATTTACCGCAAAAGGCAATAGCCTGTCCGGTATTTGCAACTTTTCCGCTCAAAAGTTGCAGAAAGGAGTTTTATGGGACAAAATGCAAAAGCTACGGACTTTTTAAAAGAATGCATGGCAGATGCATTGATCCAGAAAATGCAGGAAAAGCCATTTGAAAAGGTCACTGTAAATGAAATTGCGGATCTTGCTGGTGTGAACCGTTCAACCTGGTTTCGGAATTTTAAAACGAAAAACGATGCCCTCTCTTTTAAGATTGTCATTCTCTGGAACAGATACCGAAATGACCATGGTCTCTCATCTGAAAAATATACTTTGGATAATGCCCGGGATTTTTTCGCATTTACTTATGAGAACCGTTTCCTGTTGCAGCTTGCGTATACCGCCCAGGTTCAATCCTCTATCTATGATGGTTTCTATCAGATTATGATGTCACAATATGACGGGTCTGCTTATGAATGTTATCGTGGACGCTTTTATTCTTACGCCCTTTTCGGATTACTGGATGAATGGGTCAAGAGAGATTTTTCTGAATCGCCTGCAGATCTTTCAACAATATTTCATAAAATAATACAATCCTGAGGATTGCATTCCGCTGCCTCCATGCGTATAATACTTTATGTAATCTGTCGCAGAAAGTGGGGAACATCATGAGAACAATGGATTTTACAACCGAGCAGCCTGACTGCTGCCAGGCAGGTGATTATCTGGAAGTCGAAGAGAATCAGCTTCCTACGTCCTACTGGTATATGCTCGAACATGCTTACGGTGCAAGTACAAATTATAAGAACCGTGAGCGTCTCCAGACTCGCAGAGGCAAGGTCACTAAGATATGGAAAGATGACCGCTTCAACTACATAACTTTGGAATTTGATGAAGAGGATGTAAAGTAATGTATAATAAAGATGATATTGTGTATATTTTAGAAAATGATCAGGTCGTCCGCAAGGCAAAGGTTGCCGGAAGACAGGACGACCTTTATATCGTTCAGTTGATCGGTTCCTGCGGTGCGATTCATCTGCCGGAAAGCCGGCTGTTTGAAAGTGCTGAAGCAGCAGAAGAAAACCGCCAGAAGACCAAACTGAACAGTGCCAATGTCAGAAATGACTTTATCAGTAACCGGCCTGACCCGTTCGACCGCTGGATCAACAGTCAGAAATTCTGATATTATCAGAGACTACATTTATAAAATAAGGTTAAAGAAGTTACATCAGAAAACTTCTTTAACCTTATTTTTTCTCTTCATCCTTTTTCTGCTTTTTTCCCTGACTCATACGCTCTGATCCTGCGAAGCAGCTTTCTGTACAGTTCATCCTGAAGCAGTTCCCTGTATTCATATGAAACAGGGTAATCATTCAGGAAGTCCGGATGCTCCTCTATATATTTATCTCTTTCTGCCTGCCCGGCATTCAATAAATATTTCTCATAAAAATCCAAATCATCCAACTTCCTTTGCTTCATTCCTACTCTCCTGACTTCACAGTATGCCTTCTAAAGATCCACCACATTTTTCAATCTATTCATTAATCCTCATCTTAGAGTTTCTATCTGTAATTGTCAATAGAATTTGACTGGTAATATTTTCCATGTGCTATACATAATTTCTATCAGAATAGTAAAAATGTATTCAGAGTATCATACTTGCAGAAAATTGTTCCTATATAAAAATAGCACCCTGCACTTATGCAAGATGCCAAAAATAAGTATAAATATATATTTTCCGCTTTTAGAACGGTGTGCCATACAGATCATACGGTGTCACCTGGTATACATAGTAATTCAGCCAGTTAGCATACAGATTATTTGCATGGGCTCTCCATGTCAGCATCGGCTTTTTGGATGTATCATCTCCCGGATAATAATTTTTCGGGATAACCGGATTTAATCCCTTTGTTGAATCTCTTTTGTATTCTGTATCCAGCGTCATCCTGTCATACTCAGGATGTCCCATGACAAAAATCTGACGGCCATTCTGTGCCATACACATATACACTCCCGCCTCGTCGGAATCAGCCAGGATCGTGATACGTTCATCCGCCTCCAGAAGATCCTGCGGAACTTCTGTATGTCTTGAATGTGGTGCAAGAAACATATCATCAAACCCTCTCACGATCGGAATCTTACGGTTTCTTACATGATGCCAGTACAGACCGGAACGCTTTTCAGGAAGCAGTACCTTATCAATCCCATAATGATAATAGATCCCTGCCTGGGCTCCCCAGCACAAATGGAGCGTAGATACAACATTCGTCTTTGTCCACTCCATGATCCCTTTCAGTTCCTCCCAGTAATCCACGTCTTCAAACGGCATCTGCTCTACCGGAGCTCCTGTGATGATAAATCCGTCAAATTTTTTATTTTTAATATCTTCAAACGCTTCGTAAAACTTATAAATATGGCTGGTGGATGTATTCTTGGATACATGGCTTGTCACCCTCACAAATGTCACATCCACCTGCAGTGGTGTATTTGATAATGCCCGCAGAATCTGCAACTCTGTGTCTTCTTTTAAAGGCATCAGGTTTAATAACCCGATACTGATAGGTCGGATATCCTGATGTGCTGCCCTGAACTCATCCATCACAAAAATATTCTCCTGCTCAAGGATTTCCTTTACAGGTAAATCATTTTGTACTCGAATCGGCATATGGCTCATCTCCCTTTTCTTTTAATATATTTTTCTCCATATGTACATAAGATCCGTCTGCCTGTACATATCCCTGCTCATCATAGCTGTCGGTATCTGTAGGAAGCTGCTTTTTTCTCAGTTTTTGATTCACAACCATACTGATGATATAATAAATCACTGCAAATGTAGGTACTCCCAGAAGCATACCCGGGATTCCAAATAATCCCCCTGCGATCAGTATCGAAAATACAACCCAGAATGCAGAAAGTCCGGTTGAATTTCCAAGAATCTTTGGTCCGAGGATATTTCCGTCAAACTGCTGCAACAAGACAATAAAAATAACAAAATAAACTCCCTTTACCGGATCTGCAAGAAAGATCAGCAACGCACTTGGAATCGCCCCAATATAAGGTCCGAAAAATGGAATTACATTCGTCACACCTACAATCACACTGACCAACAGTGTATACGGTATATTTAAAATAGACAACCCGATAAAGCAAAGTACTCCGATAATTGCAGAATCAATGATCTTACCAATAATAAATCCACCAAAGATCTCATTACTTTTGCTTCCGACATGCAAAATCAGGTTCGCCCTTGTCGGTCTGAAAATTGCATAAACGAGCTTCTTTGCCTGGCACAAGAACTTTTCCTTACTGAAAAGAACATAAATAGACACGATCATTCCAATGATAAAATTCAGGATCTCACGTACCATCAGGATTACCCCTGCAGTAAGCTGCGTCATCCATTCATTCACTTTATCCATCAGATCTGTCCGCATCCAGTTCTGGATAAAAGTCGTTGCCTCTTCCATCACATTTTCAAGGATCTTGCCAACTGTGGAATCTGAGGAATGCATTTCATTAAATGCTTTTACAAAACGGTTCATCTGACTCGGTACATTGACGATCATATCCCGGATACTGGTATAAAGCTGTGGAATCATCATATTCAGCAATGCTACAATGATTGCCACGAGCAGAACCAGTGATACTAAAACTCCCACTCCTCTTGAAAAAGTTTCTTTCCGCTTCATCTTCGGACATTTTTTCTCAAGAAACGGAACTAATTTACTGTCAATCACCTTGACGATCGGATTCAGCAGATATGCAATTGCCAGTCCGTAAATAATCGGTTTTGCAACCGATAGAAATGACTTCACTGCATACGATATCTCGCTCAGACGCAGCAACGCAAAATAGAATAAAATGCATGCCGCCACTACAAAGAACATCGCCATACTTTTTATTACCTGCTCTTTAAAATTTGAAGATCTTTTCTGAGCCGAAAGTAACTGTTCCTTTGGTGAAAGCACAGTGTCCGACTTATCATATTCAGGAAATTTTTCCCCGGCTTTCTTTTCCTCCATCTTTTTCCTTCCTTTCCTTTACGCATATGTAGATTATAACGCGGCTGACCTATAAGAGTCAACCGCAGAAAAAGGGCATATGAAAAAGCAAAAATTTTTCACATACCCTTTCAGGATTACCATACACTTTATTCCAAGACCGGTAATCTCTTCTGATTCATTTTATCTTTCCTTTTCCAAATGCTAACGACACTGGAAGGTCGCACACTCTGTTCCTTCACAATGACAGGCATCACTGCCTTCCACACTGACCTTTCCTGCATGACACCGACAATCCTCATTATACATGCATTCTGTTGCCTTACAGTCAACACTACAAAGATCAGAAGGAGACCGGTCTGAAACTGCTGCATTCATATAACTTCCTTCTTTTCTCTCCTGAAAGCTGTCGCAACAGGTCTCCTGTGCAGTCTTTGCAGTATCTCCTCCCACCTGAATCTTGTCCAAATCGCACAGGAACTTGTAGTTGTGCACACATGTCTGTACCGTACATTTTAAATCCGGCATACTGATTACCTCCTCTTATTTACAGAATCAGTATCAGTATGCCGGACTTTAGAACATTTTATACATTTTTATGCATTCTTTCCACAGCAATATTTATATTTCTTTCCACTTCCACATGGACAAGGCTCATTTCTGCCGATCTTTTTGGCCTTACGAACTGTTCCTGACTGCTTCTGCTCACGATACAGCTTTTTCTTTGTATCAGCATCAAAGATCTTATCCCACTGTGGCAGTTCATACAACCAGTCAGCTTTTGCATCTACCATGTTCTTGTAAAGCATCTCTTTATCAAAAACTAAAGTAACATCTGTATTCTCATCCATCGTCTCGATCGGGTTCGGAACTTTCAGACTGTCATTAATGCCATCCAGGAATCCTACCATCGTCATAACGTCCTGACCATATTTCTCTGCAAGTTCCTTTACAGTTCCTCTTACTTCCTCTTCCGGATTCTCAAGAAGCTGCTCATATATTTTTTTCTCAATCGTAAAATATCTGCTCCAGAATGTCTCCAGTTCATTCTTGGAAAGATTTCTGTCATACGCCATATCACGCCACTGATCTAATAAACTTTTTTCGCTCATTGTATATTGCTCCTTTGTCTCTAAATAAATAATTCGAATTCAATCGCTTATTCATTATATAACAATTTCCGTTTGCCGTAAACTGTTTTTTTGTGTATACTGAATATAGTTGATCCTTTTATTTTCAAAAGGAATAGCTCATTACACGATGATTGATTTTTATTTTTAGAAAGGTTCTACAATGAAAAAGGCAAAACGCATTCTGGCTCTGATCGGTGTCATACTTCTTGTCGCCATGTATCTTGGTACTCTTATCTTTTCACTGATTGATTCACCGCTCGCTTCAGATCTTTTGAAAGGTTCGGTTGCAGCCACCATTCTTGTACCTGTCGTTCTTTACGGATTTGTTCTGTTCTCCCGCCTTTTCGGGAATGACCATGATGACAGAAATGATTAGCTCTCAGACATAAAAGATATCTGCCAGTTTCAATGCACTGGCAGATTTTTCTCTCCAGCCCTCCCAGATCGTCTCCGGTTGCTTTACTACTTGTCTTTTCTTCAGGTATTCTTCCATTGATATGATGTCTATCGGTTTTTCCTCACTGTTCTTACGCATCGGTCTACCTCCTCTTATCAGATTGCCGGATCAAATTCAAATCCCCGGCTTTATATTATATTTCACTCACTATTAAAATATGATTCAAATAGTGTTAGATAAAAGTTAAAACAGGAAATATCTCCGCTCTCCGGCACAGATATTCCCTGCTTTTATTATAGACTCATATGCTTTTTGTTATAGAAATGCTTATTTATTACGGTAAATAATGTCGTCTCTTCCCGGTCCGTTACTGATCAGCGTGATCGGATATTCAATCTCTTTCTCAATGAATTCAATATATTTACGGCAGTTTTCCGGAAGATCTTCATATTTTTTAATACCACGGATATCTTCTTTCCATCCTGGAAGAACCTTATACACCGGTTTTGCCTTCTCAAGAAGATGTGTCACCGGAAATTCTTTTGTAACCTCTCCGTCAATTTCATAACCTACACAAACCGGAATCTCATCCAGGTAACCAAGTACATCAAGTACCGTAAATGCTACGTCTGTTGCTCCCTGCATTCTGCAGCCATACTTGGATGCAACACAGTCAAACCATCCCATTCTTCTCGGACGTCCTGTTGTAGCACCGTACTCTCCGCCGTCACCACCGCGTCTTCTCAGCTCATCTGCCTCGTCACCAAAAATCTCACTTACAAATGCACCTGCACCTACAGCACTGGAGTATGCCTTGCAGACTGTAACGATCTGCTTAATCTCATATGGCGGGATTCCCGCACCGATCGCACCATATCCGGCCAGTGTGGAAGAAGATGTAACCATCGGGTAAATTCCATGATCCGGATCTTTCATAGATCCCAGCTGTCCTTCAAGTAATATGGTCTTTCCTTCTTTCAGTGCTTCATGGAGGAACAAAGATACATTCGCTACATATGGCTCAACCATTTTTTTGTATTCCATCAGTTCACTATATAACTCATCAGGATTGATCAGCGGTTTGTGATATAAATGCTCAAGCAGTACATTCTTCTGCTCTGCCACACGTACAACTTTTTCCTTCAGAAGCTCCTCATCAAACAGCTCACTTACCTGGAATCCGATCTTTGCATACTTATCTGAATAAAACGGAGCAATACCGGACTTTGTAGAACCAAATGACTTTCCTCCAAGCCTTTCCTCCTCATATGCGTCAAAATTCTTATGATAAGACATTACCATCTGTGCTCTGTCGGATACAAGAATCTTCGGCATCGGAACGCCCTTTTCTACAACAGACTGTACTTCTGCGAAAAGACGCGGAACATCCAGTGCCACACCATTTCCAATGATGCTGGTTGTATGACCATAGAAAACTCCTGACGGCAGTGTATGCAGTGCAAATTTCCCGTAATCATTCACAATCGTATGGCCTGCATTCGCACCACCCTGAAAACGAACAATAATATCAGCCTCTCTGGCGAGCATATCTGTAATTTTGCCCTTTCCTTCATCGCCCCAGTTCGCACCAACTACTGCTTTTACCATTTCAAACCCTCCTGCGTATGTCGCTTGTCAATATTTATGAGCGGTACTTATAAATTCTACCACCTTATGAATTATACTATACTTTTGCAGGGATGTAAAATATTATTTCTCTTTTTTTTACATTTCCCCTTATTGTAATCCCCCGGAAAAAGTATTAAAATGAAAATCAGTCTGAATACAGGTCATAAAGCAGATTATCTCATCAGAAAGGAGACCCTGGAATTGAAAAAGGGATTTAAAGTATTTTTGACACTTGCAGCCATTGGTTCTTTTATCGGTTTTATTCTTGCATACTTTTGCAAGTCTTCAACCAAATGGGATACGGAATCTCTGGAAAATGAAGAAACTGACTTTACAGAAGATTTTAGTCTTGACGGAGATCTGAAACCGGTCTCTGATCGTGGATATGTCTCTCTTACTAAAGAGACTCAGGAAGGGATTTGACAGATAAGATTCTTTGCCACCATGGTTTAAAAGGTTCATGAAACTATTTACCATTTCCCGACAGTATAAAAAAGCCCTGCCGAGCCGGTGAACCGGAACAGCAGGGCTTTTTTATACTCTTTTTATTTTGGAAGTTTAAATGAACTCTTCAGTGAAACAATCCTGTTAAATACCGGATATTCTGCCGTAGAATCTTTCGCATCGATACAGAAATATCCATTTCTTACAAACTGGAAACTGTCATAAGCCTTTGCATCTGCAAAACTTGGTTCTACATACGCATCCTTTATTACAGTAAGTGAATTCGGATTCAGATTCAGTGAACCGTCTTCTTTATTGTATACACCTTTTTCCTCATCTACAAGATTCTCATAAAGTCTTACCTCTGCTTTCTGTGCATAAGGTGCCGGAACCCAGTGGATCGTTCCCTTTACTTTACGTCCTGTGAATCCGCTTCCTGCTTTTGTCTCCGGGTCATACGTGCAGTGAATTTCCGTTACATTGCCGTTTTCATCTTTCACAAAACTCTCACACTTAACAAAATATGCATGCATCAGACGAACTTCATTTCCCGGGAACAGACGGAAATATTTCTTCGGCGGCTCCTCCATAAAATCTTCCCGCTCAATATAAAGTTCACGACAGAACGGAACTTTTCTCTGTCCCAGTTCTTCGTTCTCAAGATTGTTCGCAACATCCAGATACTCAACCTGTCCTTCCGGATAATTGTCGATCACCAGTTTGATCGGATCAAGCACTGCCATCATACGTGGACGCTTCATCTTCAGATCCTCACGGATACAATACTCAAGCATCGCATAATCTACAGAGCTCTGGCTCTTGGATACTCCACATAATTCAATAAACATTTTGATAGATTCCGGAGTAAAACCACGTCTTCTCAGCGCTGCAATAGAAACCAGCCGTGGATCATCCCATCCGTCTACGATTCCGTCTTCTACCAGTTTCTTAATATAACGCTTTCCAGTTACAACATTTGTCAGATATAACTTTGCGAACTCGATCTGCCTCGGAGGATTCTCGAATTCACACTCTCTTACGACCCAGTCATACAACGGTCTGTGATCCTCAAACTCCAGAGTACAGATAGAATGAGTAATTCCTTCAATTGCATCCTCGATCGGATGTGCAAAATCATACATCGGATAAATGCACCATTTATCTCCTGTATTATGATGCGTCATGCGAGCCACACGATAAAGGATCGGATCACGCATATTGATATTCGGTGATGCCATATCAATCTTTGCACGGAGAACTTTTTCTCCATCCTGATATTTCCCTGCACGCATATTTTCAAATAATTCAAGATTCTCTTCTACAGAACGGTTACGGTACGGACTCTCTTTTCCTGGTTCTGTCAGCGTTCCACGATATTCTCTCATCTGCTCTGCTGTCAGGTCACATACGAATGCTTTTCCCTTCTTGATCAGCTTTACAGCACACTCGTACATCTGGTCAAAATAATCTGACGCAAAATACAGATGCTCTCCCCAGTCTGCCCCAAGCCACTGGATATCTTCCTTAATAGACTCAACGAACTCCGTCTTTTCCTTTGTAGGATTTGTATCATCAAAACGCATATGGAACGTTCCGCCATACTTCTGTGCAAGACCATAATTCAAAAGAATGGATTTTGCATGTCCGATATGCAGATATCCGTTCGGCTCCGGCGGGAAACGCGTACATACGTGATCGTAAACTCCCTCTGCCAGATCTTTATCTATTTCCTGCTCTATAAAATTCTTTGAAACAGCTTCGTTCTCCATCTTATCCTCCTAATAACCTATAACATTCATGAAGAATATCTTATCACAAAACCGTTCTATCCACAAGTACAAGAATTTTTTCGGATCCTCTGCCGAACCACTTCCAATGCCTGCGTAATGATCGCTGCATGATCTACTGCGACCATCCCGCCTTCTTTTACTTTATATTTCCGTTCTCTTACCAGCCCCTGCCGCTCTTCTTTGCAGATCACCGTCCTGATCTTCAGCCCTCGATCCTCATTTTCCAGTTCCAGTGAAAAATCTTCTTTTTTTATCACCGCTGCATCCGTCGTGACATCCCTCGATTCCCCTTTTTTTAATTTCACAGTAAACCATGCCGCATCCGCTGCATCATCCCCTGCTTTTACCCGCACTTCTTTTTCATTCACCAGGGAAAAATAAGCTGTCGTTATCACTCTTGCCCTCGGATCTCTCTGATAATCTCCATAACAGGCAAACTGCTCCACCGGAAGTCCTTTCACCCCGGTCTCCTCCTCCAGTTCCCTTCGTGCCGTATCTTCCAGATTCTCATACAATTCCACAAATCCGCCGGGCAATGCCCAATATCCGATACTTGGATGATTCTTCCTGCAGACCAAAAGTACTTTTAATGCATCCGTATCCGGCTTTTCACCTGCATAAGAAAATAAGACCATATCCGTCGTCGCACAGGGATTTTTATACTGATACGGATCATACTCCTTCAGAAATTCTTCCAGCGTCTGTCCTTTTTCATTCTTCTCACCTGTTCCGTAAAAGCTGGAAATATCATCCAAAAATGATGGCATTCTCCTCATCCTCTCTTTCTTCTCTCCATCTCTGATACAGTGCTTTCTCCCGCCTCTTTCTTTCATTCCGTTCAAAGAACCGGCTCATCTCTGCGATCATACCTGAGAGATAAAAGCACTCTTCCAGGTCAACTGAAGGATTATTTTCCCGGACATCATAATACTGGATCCCGATCAGTTTCCGATTTGCCTCTTTCCAGTCCCTGTCCAGGATCTCAAGCAGATACTCCACATCCTCTGCCTGCACGCATAAGAATAATTCGATATTATTCTTCATCCTGTCAAAAATCCCATAAAAATACGGTGGACTCGTCTCCATTTTCCAGATAAAATCCAGCAAATGTTCCAACGTATCCTTCAGTCCCAGCAATTCCACTTTCTCATATTCCATATTTTCCCTTTCCGAGTAACTTATGCTCTTTCAGGAAACACCTTTGATTTTCTTTAGTATAACATCCTGCCATAAAGAAAGCTATCACTATCTGCGTGTGCAACAAAATGTGAAATTTCTTTTTGCAGGTTGTGTAACCTGCTGAGCATACGCTTTCTCTCCCCGGACTCCTCCGGGGATCTGCTTATCTTATCCGGAGTTTCTGACCGGCATAAATCTTATCAGGATTTTTTATTCCATTCAGTGAAGCAAGTTTCTGATAAGTTGTTCCATGCTTTGCTGCAATCTTTGACAGAGTATCGCCTGATTTCACCGTATAGTACACGGCAGATTCTCCCTTTGTCCCTTTATTAATTATTTTCTGCACTTCTGCGTACCGTTTTCCAAGCACAGCTTTTCTTACAGCACCATCTCCATATTTTCCTGCCTTTGCTTCTGCTGCAAGTGACTCTGCTTTCCCGGTCAGAATATGATTAATCATGGACTGTACCTGCTGATAATCTGCTCCAAGCTTCTTTTTTCGTGATTCTCCGTCTCCATACTTTCCTGCGACTGTATCTGCTACCATCTGTAAGAGCGTTTTTCTGAATGTATTTGACCCTGATGAAGTAACCGTGCCGGAAGTTTCTTTCACTTTTCCTGCTCCATCTCTTCCGACAGACTCTGCCGGAAAATCTCTGTAACAATGGTTTACATCCACCTTGCCTGTAATCCCCGGAATCGTCCCCTTTGAACTGTATTGCCACATATCCGCTTTCATTCCAAGTGTATCGTGATAACGTGCGATCCATAACGGATATCTTGTTCCCAGTGAATTTAAATGACTGTCCCACCAGGATTTATTACAATATACTCCACACTGATACCCTGCCGCTTCGATCAGTGCCGCAAATTTCTTCATACGGTCAGCCGCACCATTCTGCGTTCCCGGTTCCTCTAGGTCATAAAATACCGGATACGACAGCTTATATCCTTTCACCAGTCTCAGCACATGTCTTGCCTCCGACTCTGCCTGTGCAGTTGTCTTTGCATACGAATAAATATAAACACCAAATGGAATACCCAGCCTGGTACATTCATCTGCATTTCTCTTCCACTGCTTATCATCCTGGGAAGTCAGATCATCCCCGTAACCACAGCGAAGAATTGCATGATATCCTGCCTTCCTGACCTTTTCCCATTCTATGACTCCCTGATGGTAAGATACATCGATCACTTTTAAGATTGCCATATTACTCCTCCTTTCCCGACTGCTTGATCAACTGATTTACATAATTGCTCAATCCCGCAACAAGGATTCCCTGTATGATTGCGGTAAAAACTGCCATTGCTATATTTTTTACTCCCCCAAGATCACACGTAGCAACCACATAAATCCCACAGACCACAATTCCCGCACCACCAAGGATCATGGGAATATACTTATCACGCACAACTTCTGATTTCTTCAGAGCGATTCCGATGAAATATAGTGCTACCGATACGATCACCAGTTCCGGTTTGATATAATTCATAATCTGTTCCATATACAATTCCTTTTTCTTTTTTATATGCGGATTTTTCTTTTTTGTTCTGGTATTTTTGAAAATCCGGATAATGCTTTCCAGCTTTACATTGTATATTTTTATCATCGTTCCACCGCACCAACAGTATAGACAGAGGCAATATGCTGTCCCCGTATCGACAAATCATTGACACTTTTTCCACACATTACTATAATCAAAAGTAATAGGAGGTATCTAAAAAACAGGGTGTTTTTTATAAGAGAACGGTTTTTTACAAAAGGAGAAAAGGGGGAAATCCAACAATGTCACAAAATTATTCTCAAAATATTAATTCAGGGAAAAAATGGTATCAGAAAACAGTATGGATCATTGCATTATTAATTTTATTTTTTCCTGTCGGTTTGTTTCTCATGTGGAAATATACCGATTGGAAAAAGCCTGTTAAATGGGGTGTTACAGTTTTCATTCTTTTTTGCTTTATTGCAGGCAGATTTTCTTCAGACAACCTCGAGAAAATTTCTCTACAGGCCAGCACAAACAGAACATATGATATCAATGAAGAAGTAGATATAAATATAGCAACCACTCCTGCTGACTACCAACTATCTGAAGACGATTTTGAATGCTCCGGTGGAGATATTACTATCTCGGATAAAAACATTATTTTCACCGCTTCTACTACTGGCTCTTACAAAATCCAGGCTGAACATAATAGAATAAAAAGTAATAAACTGGTAATAAAAGTGGAAGATAAAAAAGCGATTGCCGAGGCTCAGGCAAAAAAAGAAGCTGAAGAGAAAGCTGCTAAAAAGGCGGCTGAAGAAGCCGCTGCCAAAAAAGCTGCCGAAGAAGAGGCCGCTAAAAAGGCGGCTGAAGAAGCCGCTGCCAAAAAAGCTGCCAAGGAAGAGGCCGCTAAAAAGGCGGCTGAAGAAGCCGCTGCCAAAAAAGCTGCCGAGGAAGAGGCCGCTAAAAAGGCGGCTGAAGAAGCGGAATCACAACAACAGAGTCAGGCAGATATCGGTGGAATTGTATACTGGACTCCTAACGGAGAAGTTTATCACTCAACTCCTAACTGTCCGAGTCTGAGTCGTTCCAAAACCATCTACAATGGTTCTGTCGCAGAAAGCGGAAAATCAAGGCCCTGTAAAAACTGCTATTAAAGCTATGGGAAAATTACTTCGATCAATATTCTTTTGATGACGAGATTTCTGCTTGGATCTATGACGACCTGAAGATCTGTATCGCAGAGCTGCTGAAATAAGGAATCCCCGGAAACACCGCATCTACAGGTATTTCCGGGGATAAGTTCAAAGCTGTCTAGGGGACTTGAACCCCCGACCTCCGCCTTACCAAGGCGACGCGCTACCGACTGCGCCAAGACAGCACATTGCGTCCAAAACCGGACGCAAGCATAAATATACACTACCCTGACAGAAAAGTCAAGAAAATCTCTTATAATTGTTATAATAATTTTCTTACATCTTATAATTTTTCCGAATCAAGAACAATCGTAAACGGTCCGTCATTCAGCAGACTCACTTTCATGTCTGCACCAAACCGGCCGGTTTCTACCAGTTCCACGCTTTCTTTGCATTTTTTTATAATATATTCATACAGGGCATTCGCTTTTCCCTGGGAGCCTGCCTCAGTAAAACTTGGACGGTTTCCTTTTTTACAGTTTGCATACAGTGTAAACTGCGACACAAGAAGCAGACTGCCTCCCACATCTTTCAATGCAAGATTCGTTTTCCCCTGCTCATCTTCAAAAATCCGCAGTCCGATCATCTTCTTTACCATCTTATCTGCGATTTCCTCCGTATCTGATTCCGCCACACCGATCAGAACCAGATATCCCTTCTCTATCTGTCCAAGAAGCTCACCATCCACCCGGACAGCAGCCTCTGTGACTCTTTGTATTACAAATCTCATACGTTGCTCTCCTGCTTTTTATTTGTATTTACTGTTTTGATATATACAAGCACGATTCCCACAACTGTAAGCGGCACACACAGGAAAATCAGAAGTCCCAGCATCCAGTCCGGCATAATACTTGATTCAATATCAATCAGTACAGTGCCAAAAAGATTATAGAGCAGATGCATCAGCATAGATGCAAATAATGTTCCATAACGATACGCCACATATCCAAGTGCCAGTCCGAGAAGTCCTGCATAAATCCCCTGAACTAAATTTTGATGAAAAATGCCGAAGCAGACTGCCTGGATCACATTAGCGATCATCCAGTGCATTCCGGTTCTCCTCAGATATCCCATAATCAGTCCACGGAAGATCATTTCTTCCACCAGCGGAGGGAGGAGCAGTGTGCTGACTACCCACATCAGTGAATACTCCGTAATTCCCGAACTATTGATCATTTCCGTATAAGTTTCCATTGCCTGTGGAAATAACTGGTTGATTACTGCCATCACCAGACTCGTCACATGCTGGATCGCAAATGTAAAAATCACGAGGATCAGACACCCTGTTATATCTAAATTTTTTATTTTCACAGCCGGAGAATTTTCTGTACCTTTCTGATCCACAAATGCAAAATAATACCAGAGTCCAAAAATAGCCAGCGGAACCAGATAAATCAGCACAGAATAGAAATTCATATGATCCATCAGATAATCGTAGGTCATGTTCACTCCATTTTCTCCCTGAATGATTCCTCCACCGATGGACGCCGATACAGCCAATACGACCGACATTCCATTAAATACTGCCATCGTTAATCCAAATACGAGTATTGCAAAAAAACAATTTTTCCCTTTATTCATTTGTATCTCCTCTGAAAGAGCTTATTCTGATTTGTCAAGCATCTTTTCTGCCTTTGCTTTAATCCTTTGCAGCGCATTATCAATTGACTTCGGACTTTTGCCCAGAAGCTCTGCAATTGTCCTGTAATCCGTTCCCATTAAATGCAGATACAGCACATGGTTCTCCAAAGGACTCAAAGTATCTTTCAACTGTTCAATAAAAACTTCCGTAAATTTCTTCCCCAAATACAACACTTCCGGGTCATTATCACGAATCGGCTCAATGGTATCGATCAGAGGGGTTCTTCTTTCTTCTCCTTCCTGACCACTATCATCATACAACGATACATATGAATTTAACGGTATGTGCTTTTTTCTTTTTGATGCCTCGATTGCGGAATACATCTGTCTTGACACACAAAGTTCCGCAAAACTTGCAAAAGAAGCTCCCTGATCCGGGTCATAATCCCGGACAGCTTTGATCAGTCCGATCATCCCTTCCTGGATCAGATCTTCGTTCTCCCCGCCAAATAAATACATCGCCCTGGCTTTTTTTCTTACCATTGCTTTATACTTCATCATCAGATGATCCATAATTTCCCGGTCTCCATTACGGAAATCTCTGATAAGCTGCTCATCCGTCACTTTATCATATTTTCCCATCGGTTCTTACTCAAATGCTCCTGCGTCTACTACCCTTTTATGATTCTCTGCCTTACGATCTCATATGCAAGAACTCCTGCTGCCACCGATGCGTTCAACGAATTGATCTGACCTTTCATCGGGATTCCTGCTACAAAATCACAGTTTTCTTTTACCAGTCTGCTGACTCCCTCCCCTTCATTTCCGATCACCAGTCCGATCGGTCCTGTCAGGTTCAGATGATACATCGGCTCACCGTCCATATCCGCACAGACAAACCAAAGCCCTTTTTCTTTCAGTTCTTCCATCGTCTTAACCAGATTCGTCACTTTGGCAACCGGAGTATAATTCAATGCTCCTGCCGAAGTCTTTGCAACAGTTGCCGTCAGCCCGACTGCCCGTCTTTTTGGAATGATTACTCCATGTGCTCCTGCAAGATTCGCTGTTCTGATAATTGCTCCAAGATTATGCGGATCTTCGATATTATCAAGGATCAGGATAAATGGATCTTCTCCCCGTTCCTCTGCAAGTGCAAACATATCATCAACCGTTGAATATTCATACGCTGCTGCATAGGCTACCACTCCCTGATGCTTTCCGGTCTCAGAAATCTGCGACAGTCTCTCTTTTGTCACAAAATTCAACAGGGCATCATGCTTTTTTGCTTCTCTTACAATCGTTCGCACAGGACCGTCCTGACACCCATCCAGTACAAATACTTTGTCGATCGGTTTTCCTGACCGGAATGCTTCCAGTACTGCATTTCTGCCTTCAATAACCAGCGTATGGGAATTATCCTGTCCCGTATGGTTCTCTGCTTCATGATATCTGTTATTTTCCCGCATTCTTTGCTCCTTCATTTCTTTCTGTATCAAATTTTTCTTCCATAGCCTCTAGTCCGATCATCACCAGTTCTGTCAGTCTTTCGTATTCTCCACTCAGATAAAGATGTCCGATCAGAGCCTCAAAGCCGGTTGCTCTTCTGTAGTCCGTGATCGACTGGTTTTTCGCCGGTGATACACTTCTTGCATTCCGCCCCCTCCGGTAGACTGCGTGTTCCTCCTCATTCAGATGTTCCTGCATGAACCGCATCATATAGGACTGCGCCGATGCCTGAACATACCGGCTTGTCTCCTCATGAAGACGATGGACCGGACGGTTTCCTCTTCCGACGACCATCGTCTTTACGATCAGATCAAAGACACAGTCCCCTACATATGCCAGAACCAGTGGTGAACACTGCTTCGGGTCAATCTGCTTCATCCCCGGAATTTTCCTGATAAATGGTTCCAATCCTGTACCTACGCTTTTTTCCATTGTACTCCTTCTCTTGTATCTTTTAAGATGATTCCCTTTGCCAGAAGTTCATCCCTGATCTCATCTGCTCTTGCGAAGTTCTTAGCTTTTCTTGCTGCCTGACGTTCTTCGATCAGTGCTTCAATATCAGATGCAAGGATCTCATCTTCCTTATCCACAATAATTCCCAGAACATCCGTCAGTCTTATAAGACAGTCAAACAGATTCTGCAGATATTCTTTGGAACTTGCTCCGTCAGTTGTCGTATTCATATATTTTACAAGTTCAAATACTGCTGAAATTGCATCCGCTGTATTAAAATCATCATCCATTGCTTTCTCAAAGTTCTCAACATATACTATCGATCCGGCAAGTTTTTTTCTCTCATCCTCACTCATATCTTCCGTTCTTGCATTATTGATGAGGAATTTCAGGTTCTCTGCTGCTGTTGTAATCCTCTCCAGCCCATTTTTAGCAGCTTCCATCAGTTCTGCACTGAAGTTCAGAGGACTTCTATAATGTGCACTGAGCATAAAAAATCTCAGAACCTGTAGATCATATTTTTCAGAAATTTCTCTTACGGTAAAGAAATTTCCAAGAGATTTGGACATCTTGCGGTTGTCGATGTTCAGGAATCCATTATGCATCCAGTATTTTGCAAACTCTTTTCCATTTGCAGCTTCACTCTGTGCAATCTCATTCTCATGATGAGGAAAGATCAGATCTTCTCCACCGGCATGAATATCAATCTGCTCGCCCAGATATTTTTTAGACATCTCTGAGCATTCGATATGCCATCCCGGACGACCCTCTCCCCATGGAGATTTCCATGCCGGCTCGCCCTCTTTCTTTGGTTTCCATAATACAAAATCCAGTGAATCTTCCTTTTCATCTTCACCGCTTACAAGCAATGCACGTCCACCGGACTGCAGATCATCCAGATTTTTATGGGACAGCTTGCCGTATTCTGCAAACTTTCTTGTTCGGTAGTAAACAGTTCCGTTCTTTTCATAGGCATAACCTTTTTCAATCAGAGTCTCGATCATGCTGATCATTCCGCCAATTTCTTCTGTTGCAAGAGGATTCTTCGTTGCCGGCTGGATATTCATTCCTTCCATATCTTTCTTACACTCTTCAATATATCTTTTGGAGATTTCTTCCGCAGTAACGCCTTCTTCATTTGCCTTTTTGATGATCTTATCATCTACATCTGTGAAATTTGATACAAAATTCACATCATAATTTTTATATTCAAAATATCTTCTTACTGTATCAAATACGATCATCGGTCTTGCATTTCCTATATGAATAAAATTGTAAACCGTAGGACCGCATACATACATTTTTACTTTTCCTTCTTCCAACGGCACAAATTCTTCTTTTCTCTTTGACATCGTATTATAAATCTTCATTTGCTGCGTCTTCCTTTCTTTTCTTCTCTAAGCATTTCATATATTCTACCATATCCTCCAACTGCTTGTGAAGTTGAATATTTTCCTGCTGGAGTTCACGGATATCATTCAGTACCGGATCCGGCAGATGGATCTGATCCATATCGCTTCGCGGAACTTTCTTATTATCCATCTTTACAATTCTGCCCGGCACACCGACCACGGTACAGTTCGGAGGAACTTCTTCAAGCACAACGGATCCTGCCCCGATCTTGGAATTTTCCCCGATCGTAAAAGAACCGATTACTTTTGCCCCTGCACTGACCATAACATTATCTTTTAAAGTAGGATGTCTCTTTCCCTGTTCTTTTCCTGTACCCCCAAGTGTTACGCCCTGATACAAAGTCACATTATCTCCAATGATCGTCGTTTCTCCAATGATCACACCACTTCCATGGTCAATAAAAAGCCCTTTTCCTATTGTGGCTCCCGGATGGATTTCAATCCCGGTCTTTCGTGCAGCCCTCTGGGAGATCCATCTTGCCCAAAAGAAATGCTTTTTCAGATACAGCTTATGTGCGATCCGATAATTCAATATGACTTTAAAACTCGGATAAAGAAATACTTCCATATTCGATTTGATCGCAGGATCACGCTCCCGTATAACCTGAATTTCATCTTTCACATACGATAATATGCTCATTTTCCTCTCTCCTAACACCCTATTCAAAAGTTTAAGAACAACAAAGACTCCGTCTCAAAATAGAGACGAAGTCTTCTCCGCGGTTCCACTCTAATAAAAGAATCCTCTTCTTTCACTTAATACACTTAACGCGTGTCAACGTATCCCGCTACTTACTCTTTCGCAGGATCAACTCCCGGGGGCACTTCACAATCTTCATAACTTAAGGATGCTTCCAGCCGATGACACCCACTCTCTGGCAGCCTGAACATAGCTACTCTTCCCGTTCCTGGTCTTTTTCTTACTCACTTACATTATCTTATTCAACTTTTCAGTTTTTGTCAACCTAATACTGAAAACGTTCTTATTTACGGTACTTTTTTCTCTTTTTAGACTTCTCGGCACTTACAAAAACGCCCATACCACTAAGTCCTAACAGCCATGCCCATCTTCCTGCATTCGTTGCATCTCCGGTCTTTGCAGCCTTTGCATTTTTTACATTTGTATTTTTCTTCTTTTTAATTTTCGAACTTTCTGATGAATTCTTTTTTCCTGATTGTAAAGCATTATCTTTCTTATCAGATCCTGAACTATCATTTTTCTTACCCTGATCTGTATCTGTCTTGCCAGGATCGTCCGGCTTTATTTCAATCTGACTGATTTCTTTTTCTGCGATCACCAGAACATACTCCGCATCTGACAGTCCGGAAAGCTCCATATCACCATTAGCATTTATTACATCTGATCCTGCGAATTCCAGTTTTCCTGTCTCACTGTTGTATACGAACAGACTGCCTCTCTTACCGCTCATTTCTGCTCCTGCATTGAGATGCAGCTTTCCTGGAACTCCTGCATTTTTGAGATCTTTTCCGGTAAACTGGATCATACTATCCGCTCCCGTAACCGCATTCAGGATTTTTTCCGGTATTTTACCACTGTTCAAGGAAACCGAAAGATCCTGTTCGCTGATATTCTCTGCAGAGATATCTTCTCCATTTACAATCCATTTAATCCCATTTTCCAAATTAAAACTCAGCTGAACTGATCTGCCTCGTATTGCCGTAAATACGTTGCCTGGAACCTTTGTTGTTCCATTCATATTGATTTCAAGTGCAGAATCAGAATCACTGCTTTCCAATGTTGCAATGATCGCACTCCACCCCTGAACATTTTTATTATTGCTTAATGCAGGTGGTGCGGCATTCACATTCGTTGCCTGTGCATCATAGACAAGACCATCTGTAGAAACATAGCTTATATTTCCGGCCATATCTTTCACTCTGATATATACATAATGTACTGAATTTTCATCAAGAACCGGCTTTGCAGAATCATTATATATCTTCCATACACTTTCACCTAATGCTTTCAGTTCTTTTAAACCTTCCACACCTTCATATGGCTTGCTGCTAATATAATAAGCGGTTTCCTGTATACCCGACCGTATTTCTCCATCCTCATCTGTTGCCGTAACGGTAATCATTTCTTTATCTTTTGTATAAATTCCCAATGTTACTTTTTCAAGAAATGCTTCCCACCACTTTCCTTTTATACTTACTGTTGCAGTCGGTGCCGTAGTATCCCTCTTCACAGTGATCTGTTTTGCATCTGTCACGTACCCTGTAGTATTCTGCTTCAGATAATAAGTGAAAGAGCCATTCATATCATAATCAATTGTAACACTTTCTGACCAGTCAGATGCTGTGGCATTCTTTACTCTGCTGATCTGATATCCTTCTGGTGCTTTTACTGTCACATTTCCATGATACCATCCATTTATTCCTTCATTCTTTCCGTCAGGCACTGCTGCCGCATCACTTTCAAAACTGCGGATTGTTATCGGGATTTGCAGATCTGCTTCTGTATAATCTGCAGTTTCCGGAATCTGTATTACTAAAATATAGCCTCCACATTGTACCGGCCGCCCTGTTGTCTTTCCATCAGCAGTCTTCCAGGAAAAATTAAATGCTGTATTTCCACTGTTAGACATAAAGTTTTCTGCCAACGGAAACTGCACTGCATTTCCTGTATATGTAAACTCTGTCGGATATGCATTTTCTGGATTCACCTGAATTTTTGCCTGCTTCTTTGCTACTGTAACCGTAACTGACGAAGCAGCTGCAAGGTAATTTGCCGTTTCATCCACTCTTGCAGTAATTGTTGCAGTGCCGGCACCCAGAATCGTTACAATTCCTGTCTGTTCATCAACTGATACAACCGACGGATTGCTGCTGACGAAATGTACCGTTCCATTTCCATTGCAGGACGGTGTGAGCGTAAATGCTCCATCTCCATATGTCTTATGTATATTTTCTCCCAGCGTCAGCTCTGCTGCAGCTTTACTGATCGTAAAATCAGCAACTGCTTCCACCGCATTATAATTTTCTGTCGCAGCAAATGTTGCTTTTACTGTATAATTTCCAGCATCTGTCGGAATCTGAGCGGTATACAACTCATCTGCTGCATCTTTTTCTTTATACTGATATGTAACTCCTGCCACTCCATTTGTCTCACTCACTGCGGACGGAGTCTTCGGCGACTGTCCATAAATCCATCCTGTCAACGATACACTTCCGGTTCCATCTGCCTTGGCAACCCTGATCGTCACTTGCTTTTCCGCTCCGATATAGTCCGTTCCATCTGTCATACGCATTGTGATCACTGCATCCCCTGCTCCGACAATATGTACTTTTCCATCACTGTCCACTGTTGCAACCTTAGTATCGCTGCTACTATATTCAACCGTTCCGTCGCCGTCTTTGGTCTGTGGAGCAATACTGAAATCTGCTGTTCCGTAAGTGACCTGATACTCATCCTGACTTACTGTAAAACTGCCCTGCTTCTTTCCAACAGTTACCTGAATAGAAGTCTGTGCTCCCAAATAATTTGCACTTTCTGAAAGTACTGCTGTGATTGTAGCTGTACCTGCATGATGCAGTGTCACATTCCCCGACTCATCAATTGTCAGAACGTCCTGGTTGCTACTCTCATATCTGACTGTTCCGTCCCCTTCATGTACTGCAGTTACATGAAAAGATGCATCTCCATAAGTCTTTGAAAGATCCGATCCCATTGAAAGTCCTACGACCGCTTTTGCAATCGTAAAGTCAACAGTTGCCGTCGCCTCTCCATACTCTTTCGTTGCGGCAAATATTGCTTTTACAGTATATTCACCCGCATTGACCGGAACTGTACTGCTGTAGGTACTGTCATCCTTCCCTTTTTCTTTATACTGATATGTAACATGCTCCGTACCATTTGTATCACTTTCCGGTACTGGTTCATTTGCCGTCTGTCCATAAGTCCAGCCTGACATGGATACCGTTCCGCTTCCTGCTGCTTTGGAAATGGTATATTGCTTTGAGGCTGTGCCTGTAAAGTTGCCTGTTCCCTTAATGGTTAATGTATAACTTCCAACTTCTGTCGCTTTATTTCCTTCTACCGTATAAGTAACTGGCATTCCATCGACAGTTACGCTTCGGATTCCCTGTGTCTGCTCATTTCCATCATATATCAGTACATTATCCAATACTATCTGTGCTTCAGTAATATCTTTTTTCTGGATCGTGAAATATTTCGTGATCTCTCCACTCCAGTTACCAGTTCCGGATATAACTGCTGATGCTTGTCCTGCATTCACATTATTTAAAAATCTCACAGTATAGTCCGTACCTTTTACAAGCGTCCTGCCCTGATATTTTACCGTTACCACCGGATTTTTGGCTGTACTGTCATAAGTAAACGTACCATTTACCTGTACAAGATCTTCTGACAGTTTCCTCGTCGAAATTCTCGCTTTCGCTGAGAACCATCCATCGCTGAGTTCATAATTTCTGACAGATGCATTTAAAGAAATCTGTCCTGTTACCTGCTTGTCCTCACCTGCATCCGGATCACTGAATTCTGCAGTAACTGCATAATCAGCACTTGAAATACTGTCACTTTTTTTCAGACCGTTAAATTCTACTGATGTAACATCCGCACGGTTGGTTCCATCATAAATCTTTCCCGATACCATTACATTTGCAATCGTGAGCACAGCTTTTCTTACAGAAAAATTCTTTTCAATGCGTCCTGTATAATTTCCAGTACCTTCTATAACTATCTTATAATCTCCTGCTTCTTTTACTGCAGTCTCAGTTCCGTCTGTGGTCATGTATTTTACTGTATAGTCTGTTGTTTCATCGACAGTATTTCCATCCAGATCCACTGAAACTTTCGGTGTCTGCTCTGATCCATCATACGTCAGTTCTGCTACTGTTGCAGTACCGCTGTTCAGATCGACCGGTATGATACTTACCTGTACTTCCTTTTCTACTTTCGCATATCTGCTGTCATCCGGTACAAACTCGATCGTGTAAGTTCCACTGTCCTTTACATTGACCGGTGCTGCTCCGTCTTTAAAACGGAATGTACCAGGAACTACGTTATCTCCATCTTTAGCAGCAAAACTGTCCGGAATAGTCACAGCATTTCCATCATAACCTTTCACAATCGTTCCGACAGTTAAAGATGGCTTCGCTTTCTCAGCTGATGCAAGCTCTACAGATATCGTAAAATCTTTATAATTGCCCGTCACAACCTTGACTTTCATACTTCCAAAGGTGCCTGTATCTGCTCCTTCAAAATCATTAACAGGAATTGTCATCCTGCCGGATACATCAACAGATGCCCCTGCTGTATAATATCCACTTGTTCCGACAGGTTCAAAATAAGGAGACTGGTACTGGATCGTTCCATAACTTTTTCCCTTTTCAACTGTCGGAAGCAATGTTGCAACATCAAAGGTATAAATTGATGCATAACCTTTTACCACTGTCAGCTTTCCGGTATTTGTAACCGCCGGTGCATCTGCTTTTGTGATATTTCCTGCTGTCTGTGCTGTCGTATTTGCCAACGTATAGTTACGATTTGATCCATTCAGTGAAATACCTGTCGCACTGATCGTAGTTGCGTCTGCTACATCCGCACTGTTGTATTCATACTTCCCGGCAGTTGCTGTCACTGTATCTCCCTCAACTATTCCGTTCAGTCTGATGGAGAGTCCATCCGGTGCCTGCTTTGTTCCGTCATATACTTTTGTTCTTAATGCTGCTGATGTGTTGATCGTCGCAGTTAACGCTTTCTTTGCCACAGTAAATTCCATGGAATCAGTAAAAATCGTTCCCACTTCCGCATCCTCATATTTCACTTTCAGGCTATGAGAACCCGCACCAAATTTTGTAGTCGATACCTGAAGCGTTACTGTTCCGTCCTCGTTTACAGTCACAGGATCCGAAACAATCTCTCCCGCCTCATTCACAAGCACTGCCTGTCCTTCTTCCGCATCTGCTGATCTGCGAGTCGTTTCCACCGTGGCATTCACCTGGATCGTATCTCCATAAGTATAAGCCGGTTCTGCTGCATCAAAAACTGCTGTAACATGCTTTTCAACTCCTGTATCTACATAATCTGTATCCGCAAGAGTCAGGTCTTCATCACTATAGATACTTTTCGATTCCGTGCTGTACATATATGTAACATTGTATTGTCCCGGGATCTGGAATACATACCCATTCTCTACACTTCCAGTTGTTCCTGCAAGAAACAGACCGCCATCCTGTCCTACTGTCCCTGTATCAGTGTTCGTCACGTCAGCCAGATAGTTCTTCCCCTTCAATGGAACAATATTCCACATATGGGCTCCTGCACCTGTACCCCCACTCATCGTACCCGTCACTGTATAACAGGTAACTCCCGACAAGTCACACAGATACTGAAATGCCTTCGCATATCCCTCACATACTACATTTGTATCCGCATCCTGATCAAATACATAAATAACCTGCCACGGATCTCCACCACCGGCATAATCCTCTGCGATCGCATCATTATTGTAGGAAACCAGTTTACAGATTTCATTTTTAAATCCTTCTATTTTTTCATAAGTTGATTTTCCTTCATATTTGGCTGCAATTGCCTTTGCATTCTCTGCTGCCCGGATTGCCGCACCAGTCTTTTGAACGTCTACACTTGTCTTATCCGCTCCTGCCCGATAAGATGGATCTACATAAATTGTAAAAGCAATCTTATCATTTGAAAATCTCACTGTTCCGCCATTTCCTCCCGCAGAAGAGTAAGATATACCTGAACCTCCATAAGAATAGGCATTGTCCTGCATACTTCTTGTAAACCAATACATATCATATGGACAATCATTATAAAGTGCGTTAAAAACTGCACTCGCATTAAATGACGCAATCGCCCTCATTTTTGCAACAGCAGCGGAAGATATCGTCAACCGTCCATTTACCTCTTCTGTCAGACTGTCAACCCCAAGTTCCTCAGCTGTATACCCTTTGGCAGTATCCAGTCCTAATACAGAAATCGGAACTTCAAAGGCTGTAGAGGACAAGGTTCCGGCTGCAACCTGTTCAATCTTTTCTTTCAGATAATTGTACAAATTCCTGTCTTTTTCTGTTGTAAGGCTGTCATATCCTGATGTTCCCAAAAGGGCAATTTCATCTTCCCCCAACAGCTTGCGGACAAAATATCCATTCAGCAGATCCTCTGCATTTCGAAGTTCTTCATCCAGCTTTCCATATTCCATATCCAGAATACAGGACACAACTTCTTCTGCCTGCTCTTCTTTTTGTTCGTCCTGCTCTTCTGCCATACTCTGTATTCCTGTAGTTTTCTCTTCCGATAATGCTGGTTCTGATGCTTTTTCCTCTGATACTATTTTTTCAGGATCTACCTCTTTCTGCATCTCTTCTATACTCTGATCATCTTCTGCTCTCACCAACGATGGATTCGTCAGATCCACTGTACTAACCGCCATCAATGCTGCCATTGACACTGCAATCACTTTTTTGCTATTTCCCACAACTTTCTCCTTTTTTTGCAAGCTCTTTCCAATGTTTTTCCTATTTATTCTATAGCATTTTTTCAAAATATGCAAGTTTATATAATCTCATTTATGAAGATGGTAATATTTTTATCAATTTTGTCCAACTCTTTCATCAATCGTTCCGTTACTACTACATCCATCCGCTCCGTAATCTCTTTCGCCGGTACAGTTCCAAATAAAAGTTGGGTCAGTGCATCAATCGGGAAAACACCTTCAGAATCTTCCGTCTCAATTACATGGATTTTTTCTTCCCCAAAATCACTTTTAATTCTCCATACACCACTGTTCTTCTGCAATAGAGGATCGATCACAGCAAAAGAACAGTCCATCTCTTCTTCCTCAGGAACTTTCATTGCAGACAGGAATGTCGGCAGATGCGTGATCCGTGCCATGATCAGAGGCTTTTCTTCTGTTCTGACTCCTGGAATGTTGCCCCATAATTCTTTCATTTTCTCCGTACATCCCAGGATCTTCACCAGTTCCTTTTCTCTTCGCAGTTCTTCCACCGCCTCCAGAAATGCCTCCTCTTTTTCCTGCAGAATTACCGGTTCAAGGATCTCAAGATTGTCCTCTCTTGCATAAAAGAAGACACCGATTAAATCTTTTTCTTCAAAGATCAGCCGTACTCCACCGGATTCGCTCTGCTGTTCCAGAATTTTGGTCTGATAATATACGCTGTCCCTCACTGTGCAGACTGCCCATTTCGGGGATTCATTTTTTTCAAAAAACTCAGCGATCCTTTCTGCATCTCCCAGTCCGGCATCTCGTATGACTCTTTCCTGTCTGCCTCTGTCTCTGCTTTCTTTTTCATCGGTTTTTTTATCTTTTTTTATGGCAGAGAAAAAGTCAGGGTCCAGTTCCATCTGTTTCTGCTGATATATATACCGAAAATCATAAGGGCTGTAAATTGCTTCTGCTGCCGGCATAAGAAAAGTAAAAGGATGCTTTTTCTTATTTTCCTCTTCCAATGCCGCAATCAGAAGCTGCCGCATATACCCTCTGCTCCGGTACTCCTTTTCCGTTGCGACTCCGACAATATATTCCGCGTCAAAAACCGAATCTTCCAGTTTCATCCGGTACGGATTCTTTTGCAGCATGGCACGGATCGCTCCGTCCTCTTCAACTACATAGATCGTATTCTCCCTTGTCCTGATAAAATAATAATAATCTACAAACGCCTGACTGTCTTCCCTGAAAATCTTTTCCCACAAGAAACGGGTCTTTCCATGTTCTGCAGCTTCCAGCTTGCGAATCTCCATCCTTTCTTCCTTTCTACCGACCTTACTGATTTCTCATTGCACAACAACCGCCACACCCGGCAGCCGGTACTGCAACATCTACACTGCTGTAACTGGTATATTTCTCGATCGCACAAATTGCCTGAGAAGAAATTCCTTCGCCTGTTCCTGTAAATCCGAGTCCCTCTTCCGTCGTCGCCTTGACATTGATCTGATCGGTCTCCACACCAAGTGCCTTTGCTATATTTGTCTGCATTTGATCAATATATGGACGCATTTTCGGACGCTGAGCAATGATCGTCGCATCAATATTTTCAACCACATATCCATTTTCATCCAGTAATGCAGCTACATGTTCCAGTAATTTAATACTTGAAATACCTTTATACTGCAGATCTGTATCCGGAAAATGCTTGCCGATATCTCCCAGTGCCGCTGCTCCCAGCAGTGCATCCATGATCGCATGCAATAGAACATCTGCATCAGAATGTCCTAAAAGTCCCTTTTCATAAGGAATTTCAACTCCACCAAGAATCAGTTTCCTGTCTTCTGCCAGTCTATGAACATCATATCCCATGCCTACCCGCATTTTATTCCACCTCGTCCCTTTCTGCCGGCTCTTCTTTACCGACTTTTTCCTCAGTCATCATTTTTTCTTTATCTGCTTTTTTCTCAGCCGGCTCTTCTTCTTTACCAGCCATTTCCTTATCTGTTATTTTTTCTCTGGTGTTCACTTTGTTCTCTTTTTCTGACTCTTCTCTTTCATTCCTGTCCGGTCCTGAAACTGAAAACTCTTCTTTGGCATTCTTCTCTTTTTTCATTTCTGCAAACACTTTTTTTGCTGCAAGAAATGCATAGACCGCTCCGACAATCACAAATATGCCACCGGCTGCTCCCATAAATCCTGAATTAGCCGGATTCTTCTGAACAACTTCAATAAAAATACTTACTCCAAGATAGATCAGATATACTCCTAATACAATTCTGATCACATTTCCGCCTTTTTTATTCATCTTGATCTCCTTTTTTCTTACGTTCTTCATTTTTTTGTATCTTCATTTCCGGAAAACGCAGATACCCGTATGCATTGGTACTCCATCCCGCATTGCCCGGGATTTCAATCTTAAATGCTCTGGTAATATGATCCAGTATCCGTGGTTCTCCGCCCACCGTCTTCTCATAAAATCCAATGCTGGCATAAAAAATTCCCTTCTCAAAGAACTGTAGCGGCATGATCATTTCCACATCCTGCTCACCAGTCACAGGGAAATCAACCGGTTCTGACCAGAATGTTCCCAGTCCCGAATCACTGTCCGTACGCAGCGTCAGACGGAACATGACATTTTTTAAAGGGTGTGTGATCCTGACTCTGATCCTCAGATCCAGTGTCTCTTCCTTTGTAAAAACCGGAGTGATCTTTCCTTTCATGGTAAGATGTTCCATAAAGAGTCTCTGATCCCGCTGAAGGTTCAGAATACGGGCGGCACGCTGCTTTTCTGCCAGATCCATGTCCGTCTCATTTTCTCCAACTGTATGATCCATATACACTGCGATCGCACCCTCTACTTCACCGTCATAGATCACTTTTCCCTGATCCAGGACAATACATCTGTCGCACAGTCTCCGGATCGTATTCATATTATGGCTTACATATAAAACCGTTCTATTTTCCTTTTGTGCAACTTCCCGCATCTTGTCCAGACACTTTTTCTGAAATGCCATATCACCGACCGCCAGCACTTCATCCATGATCATGATCTCGCTGTCAAGATGTGCCGCCACAGAAAAAGCCAGCTTTACGAACATACCGGAAGAATATCTCTTGACCGGTGTATCAATGAACTCTCTTACCTCTGAGAATTCAATAATCTGTTCCATTTTGCTTCTGATCTCTGCTTTTGACATTCCAAGGATCGTTCCGTTCATGTAAATATTTTCTCTTCCGGTCATCTCTCCATTAAAACCGGTTCCGACTTCCAGCATGGAAGTCACTCTTCCATAGAGGTCGATCTCCCCTTCTGTCGGTGCCGTCACCTGTGCCAGCAGTTTCAGCAGTGTTGATTTTCCTGCACCGTTACTTCCAATGATCCCACACATTTCCCCCTGCCGGATCGTAAGATCAATCCCGTTCAATGCCATAAATTTTTGTCCGACCAGCCGTTCATCCTGCCCGATTTTTACATTTGGATCTTCCCTGCCCCGTTTTCTTGCAAACCAGGACTGAAGATCCGCCTGCAAAGTTCTTCCCCCGATACTTCCAAGACGATACTCCTTTTTCACCCCTGAAATTCGGATCGCCAGATTGTCCTTTTCCATTCCATCCTCCTTTACACTGTATCCATAAATGTTCTTTCCACTTTATTAAATACAACAATTCCACCCAGCATTACCAGTATTGTAAAAAGAAGTGAAACTCCGATACTCACCGGAAGAATACTGCCTTCTCCCAGTAAAATATAGCGGAATATTTCCATCGGGGCAGTGACCGGGTTTAATAAGATTATTTTTTTCAGGATTCCTTCAGGTAAAATACTCATTGGATAAACCACCGGTGTGGCATACATCCATATTGACATTCCAAAGCCCACCAGTACTGAAAGATCCCTGTATTTTGTCGTCACACTGGAGATCAAGATCCCGACTCCCATCCCCATACAGCCAAGCCATATCAGCAGTAAAAAAATCAGGAGAAGAACTTCCCAGTGAGGGCTGACAGCCCCTTTCCATATATAATATCCAAGCAGAATCACTACCAGCAGCATCTGAATTCCAAACCGGATCACACTACAAAAAACATTGGAAATCGGAACGGTCAGTCTCGGAAAATACACTTTTCCAAACATACGTGCATTCGATGTAAACGTTGCCGCATTTCCGTTCAGACAGGAAGCGAAATAACTCCATAATGCATTTCCGCTCAGATAAAACAAAAGCTGCGGAATCCCGTCCGTTCCAAGTTTTGCAATATTTCCAAATACAACCATATACATAACGCTGGTCAATAATGGATTGATAAAAAGCCATAACGGTCCTAAGATCGTCTGCTTATAACTTACCGTAAAATTCTTCTGCGTAAATAAAAAGATCAAATCCCGATACTGCCATACCTCCTTCAGCTTCAGGTCAAACCAGTTATGTCTTGCCGAGATATGCTTATGATACTTTCTTTCGTACAAAATATTGTTCCTCCTGACTTTCTCATCTTTTCAAGTATACACCATCCGGTATTGCAAATACAACAGGCAGCTTACCAGAAGGCAACAAAAAAAGAAGCCCCTCAGAGCTTCTCAGACCAAGTAGCGGGAACTGGATTTGAACCAGCGACACCACGGGTATGAACCGTGTGCTCTAGCCAACTGAGCTATCCCGCCATA
>NZ_CAKRGI010000019.1 GCF_934330165.1 uncultured Mediterraneibacter sp. | reverse complement strand
TTTCCACTTTCGAGTTACAAACGGTCAACGGGCTGAGGTAAAGCGGGCTCTGCACTGCGAAGGAATATCCTGATTTCTGCGTCCGATCCGTCACTAAGAATTTATATGCCTTCTAAGCGTATCATCACAACAAATACAAATTTTACATCATTTCCCCAAAACTGATCGTTCCTTTTAACTCCAGTGCCTCATCCAGCAATACGAAATCCGCATCTTTTCCAGTCTTGATCGCACCTTTCTGCGTCAGTCCAAATTCTTTTGCCTGATTTCCTGAAGACATCTTTACAGCATCTTCAATCGATACACCGGTAAACTTGATAATATTCTGGAACGCTTTAATATAAGTCAGTACACTTCCTGCGATTGTTCCATCCTCCAGGCGTGCAGTACCGTCTTTTACATAGACAACCTGTCCGCCCAGTTCACTTTTACCTTCCGGCATTCCTTTTGCACGCATGGAGTCTGTGATAAGTTCGATTCCGTCACTACCCTTTACCTTATGTGCCAGTGCGATCATCTGCGGTCTGATATGGATACCATCACAGATCAGCTCTGTATTAACTCCATCTGTCAGAAGACCGTATCCCGTCACTCCCGGCTCTCTGTGCTTCATACCTCTCTGTGCATTATAAAGATGAGTCACATGGCAGGCTCTGGATGACACAAGCTGATCATAAGTTGCATCGGAATGTCCGGCACTTGGAACGATCCGGTTGGAAAGACACCAGTTCTCAAAATCTTCCGTTGCCTCCTCCGGTGCATAAGTAACCACACGGATACGGTTTCCGCTTAACTCATTCCAGTGAGCAAGTGCTTTCTCATCCGGTTTCTTAATATAAGAAGCATCCTGTGCTCCTTTATAGTTGACTGAAATAAACGGTCCTTCCAGATGGATTCCCTGAATGATCGGATTTTTTTCTGCTGCTTCTTTGATCTGCGCCATGGCTTTTTCAATATTATCATAAGTCTGCGTCATAGTTGTACAAAAGTAGGTTGTGATCCCCTCTTTAGCCGCCATCTGACGTACCATCCAGTCAATCTCATCTGCGGAAGCATCCATGCTGTCCTTTCCGTATCCTCCATGACTATGCACATCAATAAATCCCGGAATCACATAAACTGCATCTGTCTCTATGATCTCATCATCTTCCTGCGGTACAAAGTTTCTCATTTCATCTACTTCTGAGACCCTCTGGTTGAATCGGATATATCCATCGTCAATTTTTCCATTTCCTGTATATATTATTTTGTTTTTTAATACCTTCATGAGTTTCTTCCTCTCTTTCATTATATTCTAGCGTTCCATCATACTGATCGACTCAATTCCGACACTTCCTCCACGCACAACTTCAATACTCTTAAACTCTTCTTTCATCAGCTTCACTACGGCATCATTTTTTGTCGCAGTCTGCACAAACTCGATCAGAAGACTGTCCTTTCCATAATCAATCACTTTTGCCTTAAAAGTTGTCGCGATCTGAAAAATCTCTACCTTATCTTCCGGTGTACATTTGAAGACTTTTACGTAAAGGATCTCTTTCATTCTCACAAAAACATCAGTAAAATCAATCACTTTGATCACTTCGATCATACGATTTAACTGCTTTTTGATCTGTTCAAAAGTCTCATCATCACTGACTGTAGCAATGGTCATCCTGGATACACTTGGATCTTCTGTCGTTCCAACAGTCAGACTGTCCAGATTATAAGATTTTCCTGAAAATAACCCGGAAATCTTTGACAGAACTCCAACCTGATTTTCTACATACAGAGAAATCCATCTTTTCTTCATACTATTTTCCATCTTTTTCACTTCCTTTCCTAGCAGTCCATGATCATATCTTCCAGCGTACCGTTTGGTTTTACCATCGGATAAACCAGTTCTTCAGGGTCGATGATAAACTCGATCAGTGTCGGGATCTTCGTCTCTTTTTTTGCCTGTTCAAATGCTGCCGCAATATCCTCTTTTCTCATAACCCGGATACCTTTTGCACCATAACTTTCTGCCAGTTTTACAAAATCCGGCGTATATTCCGGCATTTTCTGCCCATTGGTACGACGATATAATGCACCTGCCTTCAGATTCGTCATACCGTAACGCTTTCCATAGAAAAGCTTCTGCCACTGGCGTACCATACCAAGGTATTCATTATTAAATACGCACAGGATCAGCGGAAGTTCTTCCAGCACGGCAGTTGCAAATTCCTGAATATTCATCTGCATACCGCCGTCTCCTGAAATAGCAATAACTTTTTTATCCGGATTTCCCAGTGCTGCACCGATTGCCGCCGGAAACCCGTATCCCATTGTTCCAAGTCCGCCTGATGTGACAAGCTGCTTGTCATTTGTAATCTCAATATACTGCGTCGTAAACATCTGATGCTGTCCGACATCTGTTGCAATGATCGCATTGTCAAACTGACGGTTGATTTCCTCAATGATGTCCTGTGGTCCCATCTCCTGACGGTTCTTCATCGTAAGCGGATGCTCCATCTTCCATTCTTCAATCTTTTTCAGCCACTTCTTCGTCTCACATTTTTCTACATACTCATTCATTTTTGTGATCGCTTCTTTTGCATCTGCAACGATCGGTACATCTACATGGATATTTCTGGAAATGGATGCTGTATCAATATCAATATGTACGATCTGTGCATTCGGAGCAAACTCATGCAGCTTTCCAGTAATACGGTCATTAAATCTTGTTCCGATGGAAAAAAGCAGGTCACACTCACTGACTGCCATATTGGCTCCATATGCACCATGCATTCCAAGATTTCCTATAAAGAGTGGATGATTCGTCGGGATCGCCCCTCTTCCCATGATCGTCGTAACTACCGGAATCTGCGTCTTTTCAACTACCTCTGTAAATATGCTGTTCGCACGTGCAATATTCACACCGCCGCCGGCAAGGAACAATGGTTTCTTCGCCTTTTTCAGCATCTTCAACGCACGCTTGAGCTGTCCCATATGCACGCTCGTATTCGGCTTATAACCACGGATATTCACTGAATCAGGATATACAGCACTTCCAAGTTCCGCCATCACATCTTTTGGAAGATCAACCAGAACCGGTCCCGGTCTTCCTGTTCTTGCAATATAAAACGCCTCTTTAATGATCCGTCCCAGATCTTCTCTGTTGCGGACTGTGACACCGTATTTCGTAATGCTGCGGGTAATTCCTACAATATCTACTTCCTGAAAGGCATCATTTCCGATCAGATGTCTCGCCACCTGTCCTGTAAAACATACAAGCGGTACACTATCATAATTGGCTGTGGCAAGTCCTGTAACCAGATTCGTTGCCCCCGGTCCGCTCGTTACCAGACATACTCCGACTTTTCCCGTTGTCCTTGCATACGCATCTGCCTCATGAACCAGTGCCTGCTCATGTCGTGGAAGGATCACACGGATCTCATCCTGCTTATACAGTTCATCACTGATATCGATCGTGCAGGCTCCCGGATATCCGAAAAGAGTATCGACACCTTCCTCCTTCAAAGCTCTGACAAGTAACTTATTTCCTGTAATCTGTCTCAAATTCTGTACCTCCCTATTTCCAAAAGAAAACCCCAAGCATGAACGTCATGCTCAGGGCGAATATTTCATCCTTGTTGCCACCTGATCTCAGAGAATCTCTCTCCTCTCTGCTGACACGTCAACGCGAAATTTATATATATTATAATTTGTATAAATAGGCTTGTCAACGTTCAATTCTTGATGTATTTTATTTGCCCGTGCTTCCTTTTATCTTGCCCGGTTACGGATCATTCCGATGCATGAATACACAATCAATGCCGCTAAATTGGCAAGGACCACACTTGCTCCTGCAGGAGTCGCACCTACATAGGAGATTGTCAGCCCTGCAATCAGACAAACCACTGACAATACAGCGGAATTAAGGATAACACTCTTGAACGTTCTACATACTCTCATGGATGTCAGTGCCGGGAAAATGATCAGACTGGAGATCAACAACGCTCCCATCATCCGCATTCCAAGCACAATCGTCACCGCTGTAAGAACTGCGATCAACATATTATAAAGACCTGCTTTCACCCCCGTTGCCCTTGCAAATGTCTCATCAAAGGTAATTGCAAAGATCTTATGATAGAAGAATATAAATAAAATCAGTACAATAATCGAAAGTATCACACTCAGCTTCAGATCATCCGAACTCATCGCCAGAATACTTCCGAACATATAATTGTATACATCGGTATTCATTCCCGTTGTCAGTGAGATTACCATAACACCGATTGCCAGAGAACTGGTGGAGATCAGTGCAATTGCTGCATCACCTTTGATCTTCGCATTACTGTTGATCCGCAGAAGCAGAACTGCCGCCACAATTACGATCGGGATCGCTACTGCGAGTGGTGCTGCATTCAGTGCTGCTGCGATCGCCATTGCACCAAACCCCACATGGGAAAGTCCATCCCCGATCATAGAATAACGTTTCAGTACCAGACTCACACCAAGAAGAGCTGAACAAAGTGCCACCAGTGAGCCAACGATAAACGCCCTGGTCATAAAAGGATATGACATCATCTCTATAATTCCCTGTATCATTGCTGCTCACCTCCGAGAAATGCTTTTCCTGCCCGGCTCTTTTTATACTGTGAAGCCTTTCCAAAATAAAGTACTGTCTCCTGCAAATGCAGAATATGGCTTGCATACTCCACTGCACTCTCAATATCATGTGAAACCATCACCACCGCGATTCCTGATTCCCGGTTGATCTTTTTAATCAGCTGGTAAAATTCTGCTGTAACGATTGGATCCAGTCCTGTCACCGGCTCATCTAAAAGCAGCAGTTTTTTCGTCGCACATAACGCTCTTGCAAGAAGGACTCTCTGCTTCTGACCTCCGGACAGATCCCGGAAACATTGTCCTCTCAGATCTGTGATCCCGAGCATCTCCATCTTTTCTGCTGCCTCTGCTTTGTCCGTCGCTGTATAGAAAGGTCTGAATCCGCGGCTGTTCAGCCTCCCGGAAAGAACCACTTCATAGACACTGGCCGGGAAATCTTTCTGAAAATCGTTCTGCTGTGGGAGATAACCGATTTCTTTCTGCTTCAAACCATCTCCAAATTCAATTTTACCATTGTCCACTGCTTTCAGACCAAGCAGACTCTTTACCAGTGTACTCTTACCCGAACCATTCTCACCGACAATGCAAAGATAATCTCCCTGGCTGATCTCAAAATTCAGATCCCGGACGACTGTCTGACCTTCATAGCCGATCGATACATTCTCACATTTTATCAGTGCCATCCGTTCAAAACCTCCTTCAGTGTCTCCACATTTTTCTCCATCATACTCAGATAAGTTTCCCCATCTTTAAATTCCTGTGCCGTCAGATTATGACAGCTGTAAAATACCTTCACATCCGTTCCGGTTGCTTCTGCAATGGCTTTAGCAATATTATCGTTGCTCAGTTCCATTTTCAGAACCGTCGATACTTTTTCTTCTTTTACTTTATTGATCAGAAATGCCATCGTTGCCGCACTTGGCTCCGTATCCGATGCACAACCCGAAAATGCGGCATAATAATCCAGTCCGTATTCTTCTGCCAGATACCGGAACGGAAATCGATCTCCAAAAATAAGCAGACTGGAATCTGCATTCTCAACTACTTTCCTGAACTGCCCGTCCAGTTCCTGAAGCTTCTCTTCATAGTCTGCCGCATTTTCTTTATAAACTGCTGCATTTTTCTGATCCAGTTTCTCCAATTGATCCGCCAGCACTTCCACGATCTTTTCCGCATTTACGGGCGAAGTCCATACATGCTCATCAATCTCATGGACGGAATGTGACTCCTCATGTGAATCATGATCGTGTCCGTCTTCATGATCATGACCTCGTTCTTCCTTCATGCCTTCTTTATGCTCTTCTTCCACTGTATCCACACAGTCCGTCAGTTTCAGTGTCTTCCGGTCATGATCCGGCATGGACTCCAGGATATCTTCCACCCATGCATCATTTTCTCCTCCGACATAAATAAACAGGTCACAGTTCTGGATCGCTATAATATCCTGCGGTGTCGGCTCATAGGAATGAGTTTCCTCACCCGGCTTCAACAACATTTGAAGCTCCACCTGGTCGCCCGCGATCTGACGTACAAAATCATATTGAGGAAAGATCGTCGTAACAACTTTCAATTTTTTATCAACTTCTGTTACCTTTTTTTGTGACTGTCCTCCCGGCTGTCCTGCTCCGCATCCCGTCAACATCATTCCCACCGACAGAAGCCCTGCGGTGAGTACACTACAGATTTTTCTTTTCTTCAATCCTGCACCTTTCTCTCTATCGACGCTCATATCTGGTAAATGCAAATTCCAGGTCAAAGCAGGTCTGCTCATCGCCTTCCTCTGTCATTTCCCACTCTTCCATTTCATCCAGATTCGGGAAAAATGTATCCGCCTGAAATGCACGGTCAATCTTTGTTACATAAATTGTATCCAAATATGGAAGCATCATACGATATACGCTTTCGCCTCCAATCACATAAATCTCGTCGGTATCATACTTCTTCAGTTCTTCCAGTAATTCTTTTTCAGAATGTACGATAATCGCATCTTTCACTGCATAATCCTTATTTGCAGTTAGCACAATATTGGTTCGATTTTTAAGTGGAAGTCCATTTGGGAAACTTTCCAGTGTCTTTCGACCCATAACTACAACGTGTCCTGTGGTAGTTTGACGAAAAAACTTCATATCAGACGGAATGCTCACCAGTAATCTGTTCTGATATCCGATTCCCCAGTTTCTATCTGCTGCTACGATTGCTTTCATCTGTCCTCTTCCTCCTTCACCCTAAACCGCAACCGGAATATTTTTAATCTGCGGATGCGTTTCATAATCTTCCAGCCTTACATCATCCGGTGTAAAATCATAAAAATCTTTCACTTCCGGATTCAGCCAGAATTTCGGTGCCGGAAGAGGTTCTCTTGAAATCAGTTCCTCGATCAGGGGAATATGCCGGTCATAAATATGTGCATCTGCAATTACATGAACCAGTTCCCCTGCTTTCATGCCGCATACCTGTGCAAACATATGCAGCAGAACTGCATACTGGCATACATTCCAGTTATTTGCTGTAAGCACATCCTGTGAACGCTGGTTTAAAATTCCGTTCAGAGTCAGTTGTTCACTGCCCTTCTCTTTCGTTACATTAAACGTCATACTGTATGCACACGGATACAGATTCATCTCATGCAGATCTTCATGCACGTAAATATTCGTCATGATCCTGCGGCTGTAGGGATTTTCTTTCAGATCATATAAAACCCTGTCTACCTGATCCATCATCCCCTCTTTATACTGATGCTTCACCTGCATCTGATAACCATAGGCCTTTCCAATAGAACCATTTTCATCTGCCCAGCTGTCCCAGATGTGGCTTTTCAGTTCATGCACATTATTTGACTTTTTCTGCCAGATCCATAAAAGCTCATCCACACAACTCTTGATCGCTGTCCTGCGTAATGTCAGTGCCGGGAACTCCTTTGAAAGGTCATACCGATTCACTACTCCGAATTTTTTTACTGTATAAGCTGCTGTACCGTCTTCCCATTTCGGACGGACTTTTTCACCTTCTGTGCTGGTTCCATTTTCAATAATATCCCTGCACATATCTATAAATACTTTATCTGCGTAACTCATCCTCTTCTCCTGTCTTTCGATCTTTTTTCCTGCAACGCTCCGGCTTACGCTACAACCCCGAAACATCTTTTACGGATCAATGGTATCTTCCCATAAGCTCTATACCTCTTTCACGGATCAGCGACATTATACAGGAGCTTTTCCAGATTTCTCATCAGTGCATCTACTTCTCTTTTGCTCATCCCGCGGGTCAGTTCCCGATCCAGCTTTCTCCGCTCTGCCTCCATCCGCCTTTGTATATCATAGGCTTTCTCCGTAAGGTAAATATTTTTCTTTCTTTTATCTTTTGCATTCGGAACACAAAGAATGTATCCCTTTTCATCCAACCGCTTCAAAAGCCCTGTCACCGTTGGATTTTTCAGACTGAGGTGACGTTCGACATCCCGCTGGCTTATCTCATCTTTACTGGTATGAAATAAGTAATCGAGTACTGCACACTGGGAAGAAGTAAGCCCCAGCTTTTTCACCTTTTCATTCAACTCTTTTTCAAATACATTATTGATCTGCTTGATCATAAAACCGATCGGCTGACTTCTCCATTCCATCCGTGCACCTCCATTCTATTCCGCTCTTTTCCTGCACCGCTCCCCGCACAGTCCTTTTCTGTACCGGTTATCCAGTTCTTTCTACTATGCTCTGATCCCTTTAATATTCTCTGATGATACTGCTGATCTCCTGAATACTCGGAATCTCCATCAGTGCTTTCAGTGCTTCCTGCATATTGCATTCCTTCACACGCTCCGTCACGATAACCAGCTCTGCCGCTTCCGGTGCGGAATGTTCCTGGACTACCCTCGTAATACTTACTTTATGATTTCCAAATACCTCTGCAATAGCAGCAAGTACTCCCGGTTCATTTGCAACCTGCATACGGATAAAGAACTTATTCTTTACCTGACCGAATTCCTTGATCGGCAGATCTTTATAGCAGGTACAACTGATCCTTCCCGTACAGCCATATCCGATATTTCTTACCACATCAATCACATCGCCCATCACGGCACTGGCTGTCGGAAATTCGCCTGCACCCCTTCCGTAAAACATGGCATCATCCACTGCATCTCCATGAACAAAAACTGCATTGAAGGAATCCCGTACAGAAGCAAGTGGATGATCTTTCCGGATCATCATCGGGTAGACTCCGACCTCGATTCCATTTTCTGTATTATGTGCAACACCCAGAAGCTTGATGACGCTGTCGAATTCCTTTGCATATGCAATATCCCTTGCCGTAATCTTCGTAATTCCTTCTGTATGTACATTAAAGAATACCACTCTGGAATGAAATGCGATGGATGCCATGATCGCCACTTTTCTTCCCGCATCCAGTCCTTCCACGTCCGCAGTAGGGTCGGCCTCTGCAAATCCAAGTTCCTGTGCCTTTTTCAGTGCATCTGCAAAATCCATTCCCTCTTCTGTCATCTTGGTAAGGATATAATTGGTCGTACCGTTCACAATCCCAACTACCTCTGAAATATCATTGGCTGCCAGACATTGCTTCAACGGACGGATGATCGGGATGCCTCCTGCTACTGCCGCCTCGAATAGGAAATCCACCTGATTCTTTTGTGCAGTATCAAGAAGGACATGCCCTTCCTCTGCGATCAGATCTTTATTCGCAGAAACTACATTCTTCCCGGCTTCCAGTGCCTCCAGGATCATCGTCTTTGCAGGCTCAAGTCCACCCATCACTTCAATCACGACAGAAATTTCATCATCCTCAAGAATCTCTTTCCAGTTATCCGTAAGAAGCTCCTGTTCTACACCTTCACGCTTTTTCTGCATATTCCGCACAAGGATCTTTTTTACTTCCAGTTTCGCACCGGCCGTTCTTTCCATCACATCCGCTCTCTTCCGGATTAGTTTATATACACCCGTTCCTACAGTACCAAGACCGAGGATTGCAACTTTAATCGTATTCAATGAACTACACCTCTTTCATCAAAATTCTGAACGCTTCAGTTTAACGTTCTAAGTATACCATGATTTTTTCTTCTTAAAAAGACTAAACCTGTAAGAAAATATTTTTTCTGCAAAAAATTATTGACAATTATTCCACAATATAGTAATATATTTATTGTTCGTCGGAACAATATGCGACAGTGGCTCAGTTGGTAGAGTACAACCTTGCCAAGGTTGGGGTCGCGGGTTCGAACCCCGTCTGTCGCTCTCATTTATCAATTTTATAGTTCGGTTGTTCTTTGAACAATCTGTATGCGACAGTGGCTCAGCTGGTAGAGTACAACCTTGCCAAGGTTGGGGTCGCGGGTTCGAACCCCGTCTGTCGCTCTGAAGGCACTTGAGTTCCCGAAAGAGTTCAAGTGCTTTTTTTCTTTACCATAGATTATTTTAGGAGGTATGATTCATGAAATTTATATATCCCGCTGTATTCAAAAAGAAAACTGACGGAGGATACGATGCTTACTTTCCTGATCTTGAGTTCTGCGAAGCATCCGGTGACACGCTGGATGATGCGATTGACAACGCAAATGAAGCAGCCAGAACCTGGATCACCGTAGAACTTGAAGAGGACGAGCCGATTCTCCCTCACGTCTCCGATCCGGAAGATATTCTCCTTGCCGAAGATGAACTGATCCGCAATATTTCTGTCAATATCCGTTTTTACGAAGGCTGGGACGAATAACCTTTACCGTACGAAAGAACCACTTTCTATTATCACAATATAGAAATGCTATATGAAAAAGACGGGAACAACAGATCTGCTCTGCTGTTCCCGTCTTTTTATTTTTATGGAAAGTTACTTTTTTTATGAAAGACCTAGTTGCCACATTCAATACTGATCTCATTAAATTTATCCAGGATCTGCTCCACCTCAAGATGTGCTTTTTCTTCTCCCTTTAAATCCATCACGATCCCGCCCTGATGCATCATCAGAAGACGGTTTCCATATTCTACCGCATAACGCAGGTTGTGAGTGACCATGATGGTTGTCAGATGCTTTTCCTTGACAATCTTATCTGTCAGTTCCATAATCAACTCTGCTGTCTTTGGATCGAGTGCTGCTGTATGCTCATCCAGGATCAGGAAATCAATGGGTGTCATGGTTGACATCAGAAGTGCGATCGCCTGACGCTGTCCACCGGAAAGTACTCCGACTTTTACATCCATCTTATTTTCCAGTCCCAAACCCAGCTGACTCAGCATTTCCCGGTATTCTTCTCTTCTCGCCTTATTGATTCCTGCACCAAGTCCAAAGAATTTCCCTTTATTATCTGCCAGAGACATATTCTCCAGAATGGTCATTGACGGGCAAGTTCCCATGGATGGGTTCTGATATACGCGTCCGATGTTACGGTTTCTTTTATATTCCTTTTTATTTGTAATATCTTCTCCATTCATCAGGATCTTTCCGCCATCCACCGGAATACTTCCGCACAGGATATTCAGCATGGAAGTTTTTCCTGAACCGTTACTTCCTACAACCGACACAAATTCTCCATCCGACACGGTCAGATCAAACCCGTCAAACAGGCACATCTCATTGACCGTTCCGGGATTATAATATTTATCAATTTTCTTTAATTCAAGCATTTTTCTTCACCTTCTTCTTTCTGTCTCTTCCGATCACCAGAATCAGAAGGAATAAAACTGCTGTGATCAGCTTCATATCCTGCGGCTCAAAGAATTTCAATGCCGCAGCAACGCAGGCTTTATAAATGATCGAACCGATCAGAACAGCCGTTGTAGTTTTCAGGAAAGAAATATTCTTAAACAGGCTCGTTCCGATGATCACGCTCGCCAGTCCGATGACGATCGCGCCTGTACCGCTGGAGATTTCAAAAACTCTCTGCTCCTGACAGAAAATACATCCTGCCATGGAAACCAGTCCATTTGCAATTGCAAGTCCGAGAATTTTGACATTTCCTTCATCTTTTGCCAGAGAAGTAACCAGTACTTCATTATCACCGACTGCACGGAGAAGGAATCCAGACTTTGTCTTCATATAAAGATCTAAAAGAATCTTGCTTACTACTGCAATGACCAGAACGATCACCAGTACTTTATAAGAAGATGCTCCTCCCTGAAAGATTCCATTCACGGCCGCATTGTCAAAGATACTGTCTTCGCCGAAGATCGGTACATTTGCCGTTCCTGCCAGCCGGAGGTTGATCGTCCACAAGGCTGTCATCATAATAATACCGGACAGCAGATCACGTACCTTACATTTCACATGGATCAGACCGGTACAGATACCGGCAAGAACACCGATCAGAAATGATGCCGGAAGTGTCAGATACGGATTCACACCTTTCGTGATCATTGTTGCAGTCAGTGCTGCTCCCAGTGGAAAACTTCCGTCCACTGTCAGATCCGGAAAATCCAGAATCTTATATGTTATATATACTCCAAGGGCGAGTATTCCATAAATCAGCCCCTGCTCCAATATTGTTATATAAATCCCCATCACTCTACGCCTCCGGATTCTTTCACTATTTTGTAATCTCATCAAAGCTTTCTACAGCTTTGTCCTGAAGATCCTCCGGAACTGTAATTCCGAGGTTCTTCGCTACTTCATTATTTACATAGAAACCTGGTTCTGTTATCGTTTCAAACTGCATATCAGATGCTTTTTTCTCACCTTTCAGGATTTTTGCCGCCATCTTTCCTGTCTGCTTTCCAAGTGCCACATAATCCAGTCCTTCTGCTGCAAGGCATCCGATCTTCACCTGTTCGATCTCACTTCCAAATACCGGGATCTTCTTTGCATTTGCCTTGTCAAGGATCGTTGCCAGAGAAGCTACAACTGTATTATCTGTCAGGTTTGTCAGGCAGTCAACTTCTCCGAGAAGTTCATCTGCTGCAAGAGAAATATCTGCTGTCTGGCTGATCCCCTTTTCTACAATCTCAAATCCATAATCACCTGCAAGATCATCATATTTCGCAAGAGCGGATACGGAATTTGCCTCACTGGTTGTATAAAGGATACCGATCTTCTTTGCATCCGGCATCATCTCACGGATCATCTCAAGCTGTGCCTTGATCGGAAGCTCATCACTTGTTCCCGTTACATTTCCGACTGCTGTTCCGTCCTCTTTTGCAAGCTTTGCCGCAACCGGGTCTGTGACTGCTGTATAGACAACCGGAATTTCTGAATCCATCGCTGAATTGTATGCTGCCTGTGCACTCGGAGTTGCGATCGCACAGATCAGATCTACTTTATCGGATACAAATGAATCACTGATCTGCTTTGCTGTACCCTGATCTGCTGCTGCATTCTTTACAGAAATTTTCAGGTTCTTCCCCTCTTCAATTCCCTCTTCTTTCAGTCCTTCAAGGAATCCTTCCCGGCAGTTATCCAGTGAACCATGCTCTGCGAACTGGGAAATTCCAATCGTATAAGTCTTTTCTCCATCGGAAGAAGCTTTTTTATCCTCTCCTGATGTCCCCGAGCCGCATCCTGCCAGGCTCATTACCATTACCGCACCTAAAACTACTGCTAAAATTCTTTTCTTCATAATACTTTGTCTCCTTTTTTCTTTTCATTTTTCTGCAAAAGCAAAGGAGCCGATCTTGGATACAGGCTTTTATTTCCGGCTGATGCAACAAAAAACCGCCTCAAGCGAAATGCTTGAGACGGTAATAAATTTCTTTACTATCGCGGTACCACTCAAATTGACCTGCGTCCACTTTCTCACGTACTAACATACGCTCCTGATTGATAACGGGTTCGGTTCCCGGCGGCTCCTACTCTTTTCATTTCAGGCCACCCTCGAAAGTCCATTCGGAATTAAAATCCTTACAGCAATCCCACCATCTGCTGCTCTCTGCAAATTCTTTTAAAACTTACTTCTCTTTCTCATCGGTTTTTGCTTTTGATGAATTCTATTCTAGTCTCCCTGACTTCATTTGTCAAGAAGATTTTTATTTTTCTTCTGTGACAACTTCCAGCCCCAGCTCTTCCAGCTGCTTTGTATCTGCCGGCGTAGGAGCTTCTGTCATCAGGCAGGATGCGTCCTTGATCTTCGGGAATGCAATTACGTCACGGATACTGTCCTGCTTTGCCATCAGCATCACCAGACGGTCCAGTCCGTAAGCAAGTCCTGCGTGCGGTGGAACTCCGTATTTAAATGCATCTAACAGGAAACCGAACTGGCTGTATGCCTGCTCATCTGTAAATCCAAGTGCATGGAACATCTTCTCCTGAATGTCATCCTGGAAGATTCTGACACTTCCTCCACCGATCTCATTTCCATTGAGGACGATATCGTATGCTTTTGCACGTACTCTGCCCGGATCAGACTCAATATACTGAAGATCTTCTTCCATCGGCATCGTAAATGGATGATGCATCGCAACAAAGCGGTTCTGCTCTTCACTCCACTCAAGAAGCGGGAACTCTGTGATCCATACAAAACGGTATTCATTTTTATCAAGGAGTTCAAACTGCTTTGCAAGTTCTACACGCAATGCTCCCAGTGAGTCCCATACTACTTTATTTTTATCAGCAGCAAATAACAGCAGATCTCCTGCTTCTCCGTTCATTGCTGCGATCAATGCCTGCATCTGCTCCTCTGTCATAAACTTGGCAAAAGAAGATTTCACGGTTCCGTCTTCCTGGATGGCAACATATGCCAGTCCCTTTGCACCGTAATCTTTTACAAATGCTGTCAGCTTGTCAATCTTCTTTCTCGGCATGCCGCCCTGTCCTTTGGCATTGATACCACGAACACTTCCACCATTCTCAAGTGCTGCTGTAAAGACACCGAAACCACAGTCCTTTACCACTTCACTTACATCCGTCAGTTCCATTCCAAATCTGAGATCCGGCTTATCTGATCCAAAACGATCCATTGCCTCCTGCCAGGTCATTCTCTGGATCGGGAGCTGTACATCTACATCCAACACTTCCTTGAACAGTTTCTTCAGATATCTTTCGTTGACATCGATCACATCATCCACATCTACAAAGGACAGCTCCATATCGATCTGTGTAAACTCCGGCTGTCTGTCTGCACGAAGATCCTCATCACGGAAACATCTTGCAATCTGGATATAACGATCCACGCCAGAACACATCAGAAGCTGCTTGTAAAGCTGTGGAGACTGTGGAAGACCGTAGAAAGAACCCGGATGCACACGGCTTGGCACAAGGTAATCTCTTGCCCCTTCCGGTGTGGTCTTTCCAAGCATCGGAGTCTCCACTTCAAGGAATCCTTCTTCTGCAAAATACTGACGGGTCAGCGTCATAACCTGACTCTTCATTTTAAGATTTTTCTGAAGATCCGGTCTTCTTAAATCCAGATAACGGTATTTGAGACGGATTTCTTCTTTTGTCTTTGAATTTTCCTCGATCGGGAACGGAGGAGTCAATGCCTCGGAAAGAATCCTCAGTTCGCTTGGGATCACCTCGATCTCTCCTGTTGCAATCTTATCATTTACAGCTCCCGAACGTCTTGCTACCTTACCAACGATCGCCACAACATACTCTGAACGGAGGGATGCTGCTTTCTCGATCAGAGCCGATTCTGTTGTTCCCTCCTCACAGACTACCTGGATAATTCCGGAACGGTCTCTGACATCTGTGAATACGAGACCTCCTTTATTTCTGTTCTTCTGTACCCATCCCATGATGGTCACTGTCTCACCGACATTCACCGCAGACAATTCGCCACAACGATGCGTTCTCTTCAGCCCCTGCATTGATTCAGCCATTGTATCTCATCCTTTCCTTTTTTACTTTCTTCCTGCTCTGCTGCCTTACAGACTGTCCACAGAATCACGGTAACACTCTGTGATCTCTGTATATCCCTGCTCTGCAAGCTGCTCTTTCTGGAACTTTTTATTTTTCTTCATATTTACGATCATCACCTGACGGCCATTTTCACGCTCTTTCTTTGCAAGAGCCAGCACTTTCAGCATGCCTTCCTGCGGCATATTTTTCTCGATCAGGAATGCTTTCTTTTCCTTACTTGTAGGTACTTTGTATCCACGTTCCATCAGCAGCATGACAATCCGCTCAAATCCGATGGAAAATCCTACTGCCGGTGTGTCCTGACCTGTAAACTTTCCGATCATCTTATCATAACGGCCGCCTCCGCCGACGGAACCTCCAAACTCATCCATGGAAATCTCAAAGATCGTTCCTGTATAGTAGGACATTCCACGTACCAGCGTCGGATCAAAGAACATACGGAACTCTGCCTCTTTTGCACTCTCTACACTTGTAATGATCCTCTCAAGTGAATCTGCTGCTTCTGCCGGAAGAAATCCCTCCAGCTTCTCCTTACAGGAACGCACTCCTGCAACATCATTCGTAATCTCCTTGAATAACTGCAGATATTTCTCAACTGACTCTTCCGCATAACCATTTTCTTTCAGCTCTGCGGCAACACCTTCCAGACCAATCTTATCCATCTTGTCCAGTGTAATGAAAACATTATCATAATCTTCCTCTGCAAATCCGCTGTAAGCTGCCATCGCCTTAAGGAAACGGCGATCATTGATACGGATTGTAAAATTCTTGAAATCCAGCTTTCCGAGAAGTGCTGTTGTCGCAAGGATCAGCTCGATCTCTGCCAGATTGGATGGCTCGCCAAGGATATCAATATCGCACTGCATAAACTGACGAAACCGGCCTCTCTGCGGACGGTCAGCACGCCATACATTTCCCATCTGAAGTGCCTTAAAAGGTGCCGGAAGCTCATTGGAGTGGTTCGCATAATAACGGGAAAGAGGCACAGTCAGGTCATACCTGAGTCCTCCGTCTACCAGATCTGCCTCTTCTTTTGCCTCTGCCAGCTTCAGTTTCTCACCACGCTTTAAGATCTTAAAGATCAGCTTTTCATTATCTCCGCCCTGCTTACTGCAAAGATTCTCGATATGTTCTACGCACGGTGTCTCAATGGATGAAAATCCAAATGTTCTGTATGTCTCTTTGATCAGACTGATCACATAATCCCGGATCTCCATTTCGCCCGGAAGAATATCTTTCATTCCGGTAACCGGTTTTCTCTTTAATGCCATAACCATTCTCCTTTTCGCTCTATCATCTCATCAATACGATGGATATACTCCATAATATTTTTCACATTCTCGATGCGGATCAGATTCGTCTTTTTTCCACCTGCCGTCTGAATCTTCTCCGGCAATACAAGCTTGGTCGAAGCTCCTGCTCCTGCTGCCAGGATGGTCTGCTTTTCTTCCATAATAAGTATATTGTAAATTCCGGCTTTGTCAACCTCTGCATAACCAACATTCTCAAAATTTCCCGCAATATTTTTCTGACGGTACAGATAATACGGCTTTAACCCCATCTCTTCTGCACATTCAGCCGCATCCTCTACCATCCCGGAAATCTCAGAATGCAGATCCATCGTTCTGCCCTCCTGCCCGAATTTTGCCGCCCGTTTGATTGCCAGTGCATGCACCGTCAGACTGTCAGGAGCAAGTGCTTTGATTCTTCTCAATGTATCCTGCATATCTGCCCTTGTCTCGCCCGGAAGTCCTGCGATCAGATCCATATTGATATTATCAAATCCAAGCTTTCGTGCCATACAAAAAATGCGTTCTACCTCTTCAACGGTATGCTTTCTTCCGACCAGATCCAACGTCTTTTGCTGCATCGTCTGTGGATTGACAGAAATTCTCGTCACCGGATATCTGCGAATCACTTCCAGCTTTTCTCTCGTAATGCTGTCCGGTCTGCCTGCCTCCACTGTAAACTCTTTCAGTTCAGACAGATCAAAACAGTTTCGGATTGTTCCGAGAAGACGATCTAACTGTCCCGCCTCCAGTGTCGTCGGAGTTCCTCCACCGACATACACCGTATCCGGTTTCCGTTCTCCTGCCATCCTGCCAAGTGCTTTCAGTTCCTTGAACAGTGCATCCAGATAGGCATCAATCTTATCTTTCCACTCGCCGACCGGAGAAGAACTGAAAGAACAGTAGGAACAGATACTCGGACAAAACGGAATCCCGACATAAAGGCTGAATCCTTCGCTGACATCCAGCTTTCCAAGCTGCTCCTTTTCCCTGCACGCAATCTCATAAGCAAGCTCTGCCTTTTCTTTCGTAACACAGTATTCTTCCTCAAGGAACCTCTTGATCTGTGCCTGATCCATTCCGTCTTCCAGCTTCTGCATCACAAGCTTCGTAGGTCTGACTCCCGTGAGCATTCCCCATGCCAGTTCTCTGTCGCATTCTTCGGAAAGAAACCGATAGACCTGCCGGGTCACTTCCCGCTTTTCTGTCTGTTCCTCCTCCGGAGTCATTTTTCTGTCTGCCATCGTCAGACTTCTCTCTGCAAGGGAAAAGCAAGCTCCTCCCGGTAACTGCATCCATACCAGCGGCTCTTGCTCTTCATCAACAGTCTGCACGATCTCCTCCTCAGGGAAAAAAGCTTTCGTGACATGATATACATTATAGGTAAATTTATTTTTCTTACTTTTTATCTCTATCATTCTTTTCCTGTTCTGTTATTTCTTTTAGATAAAAGGATTAATCTCTTTTTCATAGCCAATCGTAGACTCATCCATATGCCCCGGATACAGCTTTGTCTCATCCGGCAGAATCATCAGCTTTTCTCTGATAGAATGTGCCAGATCCCGGCTGCTTCCTGTAGGAAGATCTGTCCTTCCGATCGAACCACAAAACAAAGTGTCTCCGCAAAACAGTGCTTCATCCTCCGGAAGATAATAGCAGCATCCGCCTACTGTATGTCCCGGTGTATGGATTACGTGAATTTCTGTTCCTGCACATTCAACTGTCTGTCCGTCTTCCAAAGCTTTTGCTCCTGTATATGCACAATGATATCCGTACATAGATGAAGCATTCAGTCTGTCATCTGCCAGTAACGGCTGTTCCTCTCTGCCGACATAAACCGGAACATCAAATGCTTTCAGAAAATCTTCTATTCCCATAATATGGTCAAAATGTCCATGTGTCAGGAACAGTGCCTTCATCTGATATCCCTGCTCCCTGATATGATCCACATACGCCTTAGGACAATATGCCATATCAACTGCAAAGCACTCCTTTGTATCCTCATTTACTACGACATAACAGTTGGTTTCAATCGATCCAAGTACAAATCTCTCAATTTTCATATTTTTCCCCTTTGATCCGCCCAGGTTATCTGATTTCCTGATCAGCCTGTCGTTCTTTCTATATCAATGACATTTTCAATCTGCCGCAACTTTTTAATTACCCGGTTCAGTTCCTCACGTCCATGGACGATAAAGCCCATATCCATCGTTGCTGTTCCTTTTTTACTCGTTCTTGTATTCATCGATTTTACATCGATCTTTTCTTCCGTAAATACTTTTGTGATATCCAGAAGAAGTCCTCTTCTGTCATCTGCATAAAGCTTCAGCTCTGCAAGGTACTGACCTCCCTCTTCCGTATCACCCGGATCTTCCCACTCGGCAGTGATCAGACGGGATCTCTCTGCCGCAGACAGATTAATTACATTGACGCAGTCTGTCCTGTGGATAGACATACCTCTTCCTCTCGTAACAAAACCGACAATCTCATCTCCCGGAACCGGATTGCAGCACTTGGAAAAACGCACTGCCATATCATTGATCCCCTTGACAACAATTCCGCTTTTGGATCTGGCAATATGCACTTTCTGCTTATTTGCCTCAGAAATCTTCTCCAGGATATTTTCATCCGTGATCTCTTTCTTATGATCCTTTTCATATTCTTCCAGCAGACGGTTTACAACCTGACCTTCCTTCAGACCGCCATGTCCGATCGCTGCAAGCACCGCATCCCAGTCACGGAACCCATATTTCCGCTGAACGATCTGCTCATATTTGGGTTTCAGTATATTGACAAGATCTATGGATTTGCTGCGGCAGTAATTGCCGATCAGTTCTTTTCCACGGATAATATTATCTTCTTTAAATTCTCTTTTAAACCACTGGTTGATCTTATTCTTCGCCTGCGTACTTTTTACAATATTCAGCCAGTCTCTGCTTGGTCCTTTGGAATTCTGAGACGTCAGAATTTCGATCCTGTCACCATTCTGAATCTTATAATCAATATTTACAAGCCGTCCATTCACTCTCGCACCGATCATTTTATTACCGACAGCACTGTGGATCGCATAAGCAAAATCCACCGGTGTGGAACCATTCGGCAGATTCTTGACATCTCCGTTTGGTGTGAAGCAGTAGACATCCTCCTGGAAAAGATCCAGGTCACCCTTCAGCAGACTTAAGAACTCCCGGTTATCCGACATATCTCTCTGCCACTCCAGGATCTGGCGCAGCCAGTTCAGCTTCTCTTCCTGGGAATTCAGGCTCTTGGCATTACTTCCTCCGGTCTCTTTGTATTTCCAGTGTGCCGCAATACCATATTCTGCTGTCTTATGCATCTCCTCTGTCCTGATCTGGATTTCAAACGGCTGTCCTGCCGGTCCCATCAGCGTCGTATGAAGAGACTGGTACATATTTGCCTTTGGCATGGCGATATAGTCCTTGAATCTTCCCGGAATCGGAGTATACATCTCATGGATCACTCCCAGTGCGGCATAACAGTCCTTCACCGAGTCCACGATGATCCGCACAGCGAACAGATCATACACCTGATCCAGCGTCTTATTCTGGTTCACCATCTTCTTATAAATACTGAAGAAATGCTTCACTCTTCCATAAACCTTGGCTTGGATCGATGCATTCTCCATATGCTTTGAAACTTCCGCAACGATCTGCTGCACAAATTCTTCACGCTCTGTCTTGCGGGCATTCAGATCCTTTACCAGTTGATAGTATACTTCCGGCTGATAATACTTTAAAGAAAGATCATCCAACTCCGTCTTGATCTTGGAAATACCGAGTCTCTGTGCGATCGGTGCATAGATATCCATCGTCTCACGGGCCTTTTCTTTCTGCTTCGCCTCGGTCATAAATTCCAGAGTCCGCATATTATGGAGACGGTCTGCGAGCTTGATGATAATCACACGGATATCCTTTGCCATTGCCAGGAACATCTTTCTTAAGTTCTCCGCCTGTACTTCCAGCTTATCCTGCGAATAACTCAGCTGCCCTAACTTCGTGACTCCGTCTACGAGCAATGCTACCTCTTCCCCAAACTCACGCGTAATATCATCCAGCGTCATCTCGGTATCTTCCACTACGTCATGCAGCATACCGGCAACGATCGTCTCTTTATCCATCTCCAGTTCAGCAAGAATGATCCCGACCCATAAAGGATGGATAATATAAGGCTCGCCTGACTTGCGTACCTGATCTTTATGAGCTTCTTTTCCGATACGGTATGCCTTTTCGATCATTGTAATATCCGCTGACGGATGATACTTACGCACCCGGGCGATCAGTGCCTGGTACAACTGTTCCGGATCCTGGTAATCTTCCGGTGCTTTCACCGCATGTCCATCCACCATTTCAAGATTTTTATTCAGCTCTTCATATTCCAGAGTGCCTGCCATATCGACTTCCCCTTTCACTCATCCTTTGTATCTGAATCTGTACACCAGATTATCTGCTTTTGGGTACATCTCAACTTAATATCATTAAGTATAACACCATTTTCCCCATTTTCAAACAACAACTTCCAACTGTTGTGCAATTTGAGCATATTGCACGTGAAATTCCGATAATTCACTCGTTCCTTACTGATAATTTACAATTTCAAGCTGAATACTTCTTTTTCCCATATATTCGTTGATCTTCGGGTAAAAAGTCAGAGGCATTACTTTTCTTTGTTCCATCACTTCCAGACACTCTTCTACATCTCCGAAATAAATCCCATCCATCTGCATGCCTCGTTCATTTCTCAGCCTGCACTTTAATACATTCCGGTTCTTTCCAAAGATCCTCGGATCGATCACACTGAGATTTCTGTCTGCAAATTTAGGTTTTTCATTTCCCATGCCAAAAGGCTCTAATCTTTTCAGTTCTGCGATCAGGTTCTCATCAATATATTCAAATGGAAGGCATAGATCAATCGATACCCGCTCCTGCATATCCTCCTCTGTCAGTTGTGACAGTTCATTGATCTTCTTTCTGAATGATCCAATATTTTCCTCAGGCAGAGAAAGACCGGCTGCCAGTTTATGTCCGCCGAATCGGGTGAACAGTTCCGCACACCGGTTCATCTCTGCGAACATATCATACGCTTCAATGGAACGTCCTGATCCTTTTGCTCCATTTTCTGTCTTCGTCAATACGAAAGTCGGACGATAATAGCGTTCTTTCAGTCTTCCTGCAATGATACCGGCAATACTTTCATGACAGTCCGGCAGATAGACAACCAGAACACTGTCTTTTTTCAGAACGGAAGTTTCAATCATTTCAACTGCCCGTTCTACACCCTTTTCCGTCATTTCCTTCCGGCTTTCATTGAGTGCTTTCAGATCTTCTGCCATCATCACTGCTTCTCTGCGTCCCGGTGCATTGAGCAGTTCCAATGCTCTTTTTGCCGTATCAAGTCTTCCACAGGCATTGATACATGGGCCGATGACAAAACCAATATGATAGGTATTCAGATTTTCCACATCGATTCCTGTACATTCAAACAATGCCTTCAGCCCTTCATTCTTCGTCTTTTTCAGCATTTCCAGACCCGTCCTGACAAATATCCTGTTCTCTCCTGTCAGATTTACCACATCGCCGATCGTAGCGATCGCGACATTCTCGATCAGATATTCTGCTTTTGCCGGATCGATCTCCAGTTCTTCCAGCAATACCCTCACCAGTTTATAGGCAACTCCTGCTCCGCAAAGCTCTTTATATGGATAATTACAGTCTTCCTGATGTGGATCGATCACCGCATCTGCTGCCGGAACCTGATAAATGCGAACACCATTTTCTTCTTTGAATTTCACTTCATGATGATCCGTCACGATCACCGTCATCCCTTTTTCTTTTCCATATGCGATCTCATCAATTGCCGCAATTCCATTATCACAGGTGAGGATCGTATCAACCCCATCCCGGTATGCACGGTCAACTAATGCACGGTTCAGACCGTAACCATCTTTGATCCTGTGCGGAATATCTGTATCCACATCCGCACCTGCCAGTTCCAGTCCTTTCTGCAAAATATAAGTAGAATTCACCCCATCAATATCATAATCACCTATGATGCGGATTTTTTTCCCTTCTGCAATCTTCTCTTTCAAAATCGAAACCGCACATTCCATATCTTTCATCAGCCGTCCGTCATAAAGATCTCCTGGTGTGCCATTCAGATACAGATTGATTTCCTCATCTGTCCTGACTTCCCGGTTTCTCATGATCCTTGCGATCACCTGGGAAACTCCATATTTCCTGGCAATTCCGTTGAAATCTGCTTTTTTCATATTGATAAACCACTTTGCCATCTGTCCTTTTCTCCTGTTCTCTACTGAAACGAACAGAAGCCCGTCCGGCTTTACTGCCGGAACAGGCTTCCTGTGAATGTCTGCCATAAAGCAGGCTGAAACTTCAATGCTTATTTATTTTTCTTTTTCTTATCTTTAAAGGACTTTTTCTTTCCTTTTTTCTTACCGCTCTTTGCAGTATTTCCATCAGCCAAAGCTTCGGAACTATCTGCCTGTTCAGCCTTCTTTGTATCAGCAATGGCTTTTGTTCCGTTAGAAACCGTGGCAGCCTTTGCACCGATCTTCGTCTTCATTACATACCAGAGTGCACCGGTAATGCATACAGATGTATAAGCACCACATACGATACCTACCATCAGAGGAGCTGCGAATTCTTTGATGGAGCTGACACCAAGAATATAAAGTACAACAACCATGATAAATGTCGTAATATTGGTATAGATCGTTCTTGTCAGTGTCTGCGTAATGCAGCGGTTTACAAGATCCTTCAGATCTTCTGCCTTGGACTTCGTCTTCAGTTCTTCTCTGATACGGTCGAAGATAACGATCGTACCATTGATAGAATATCCTACGATGGTAAGCATAACTGCAATGAATGTATTTCCGACAGATACTCTTGCGATCACATAGAATCCAAGAACTACCAGTACGTCATGTACCAGTGCAACAACAGCACTTGTCGCAAAACGGATATCCTTGAAACGGAACCAGATATAAAGCAGCATACAGATCGTAGCAATGATCACAGCAATGACTGCATCCACACGCATCTCAGAACTTACTGTGGAACTGATATTTTCTGTTGCAATATCTTTTGTCTCAACGCCATAATTTTCATTCAGATAAGATGCGAGAGCCTCTCTCTTTGTCAGATCCAGTGTCTGCGTCTTAAATACAACCTGGTTCGTTCCCTTTACCGTCTGAACCTGGATATTCTTATCTCCGGTGATCTCTTCCATACTCGGGATCATATTTTTATCAATCTCATCAAGAGTATATTCTTTATCAAATGTAACATTCGTGGATGTTCCTCCGACAAAGTCAAGGCTGTAGTTCATTGCCCCGATTCCTCTTGCATGGTTCACGCCCATCATAACCGGTCCGCACAGGCAGAGAATGATCGACAGAACAAAGAAGAGTTTCTTCTTTCCAAGGAAGTCAAATGGCTTGCGTTCTTTCAGATGTCTTCCGTAAGCTTTTACATTATGGATACCAGCTCCATAGAAAGAGAAAATGATCAGTCTTGTGATCACCAGTGCCGTAAACATGGAGATTACGATACCAAGTGCCAGTGTCTGTGCAAATCCCTTGACAGATCCGCTTCCGCGAAGCCACAGCACACCTGCTGCGATCAGTGTTGTCACATTTCCATCGATGATGGCTGACATCGCCTTGTGGAAACCGGATTTCAATGCTACATGAACAGACTTGCCGGCTGTAAGTTCTTCTTTCACACGTGCGAAAATAATTACGTTCGCATCCACCGCCATACCAATACCAAGGATGATACCTGCGATACCCGGTAATGTCAGTGTGATATCAAATGCATTCAGGAAAAGCAGTGTGATCTCTGTATAAAGCAGCAGTGCCATGCTGGCTGCAAGTCCCGGAAGAAGATATACCCAGCACATGAAAATACATACCAGTGCAAGACCAATTGCACCGGCGATCAGGCTTGTGCTTACTGCTTCCTGACCAAGCTGTGCTCCTACTACTTCTGAACTCAGCTCTTCCAGTTCTACATTCAGACCACCGATACGGATCGTAGATGCAATATTATCTGCCTCTTCATAAGTCATAGAGCCCGTGATCTGTGCTTTACCATTCTCGATCACCGTATTAACCTTCGGCACACTGATCAGTTCGCCATCATAATAGATTGCGATCGTATCATTGCTGTTATTAACAGCTTCCTGGGTTGCCTCTTTGAACTTTTCAGTACCTTCTGTTGTCAGTTCCAGATCCACAACATACTCTTTGTTTCCGGTTGTAGAATCAGAGATCTGTCCGGCAGAAGCAGTCTTTACTTCTGATCCGGTCAGTACGATCGAGTCGCTTTCTTTGAGTTCATCGATCGTCTTATTCAGCACATACCCCGAAGAGCCAAGCGTATAGTTCTCTTCACCGGCACTGTCCTTATGCTTGATAAAGTAAAGTGAACCCGGCTGTCCCAGTTCTTCCAGGATCGCATTTGCATCATTTACTCCAGGGATCTCAATACTGATACGGTTATCTCCTACCTGATAAGCCTGAGCCTCTGTACTGTACTGTTCTACACGCTTCTGCAGCTTGTATACAGTATCATCCATGTCCTTCTGGGACGGATTGTCTCCCTTAACCTGATAAGTGATACTTACACCACCTTCAAGATCAAGACCGAGATTGATGTTCTTCGCAGCTCCTGTCCCTTTCAGGTCAACACCATACATACAGGATACTCCAAAGAGAACCGTTACGGCAATGACGAGGAACAGGCTGAGAAAACTTTTACCTTTTTTCATCTCTCATTTTCCTTTCTTACTTGTCTGCCAACGCAGCTTTTATCATGATCGCACATTCCACACGCTTTCTTTCCATCTCGCAGCTCACTTCATATGTATCATTGATGGTATGGTGGAACTTGTAAGAATTTGCCATACAGCCGCCACTGCAGTAAAACCTTGCAAAACAGGTCTTACAGCTCTCTTTCGAGTAAACGCTGCATCCGCGAAATTCTTCCGCAATCTCCGGTTTCACAATGCCCTCATCGACATTTCCCATGAGGAACTCTTCCTGACCCACAAACTGATGACACGGGTACAGATCTCCCCACGGTGTCACAGCCAGGTATTCGGTTCCGGATCCACATCCGGAAAGACGCTTCGACACACACGGACCTCCTTCGAGGTCGATCATAAAGTGGAAGAAATTGAATCCTCTTCCGCTCTTTTCCCTGTCGATGATCATCTTTGCAAGTCTGTCATATTCTTCAAAGATCTGTGGGAGATCGTCTTTCTGGATCGCATATGGGTCTGTATCTTCACCGACAACCGGCTCAATCGATACCTGCTCAAATCCAAGATCTGCAAAATGCTCCACATCTTTTGAAAAATCAAGATTATTTCTTGTAAATGTACCACGTATATAATATTTCTGCTGATTCCGGCTCTCTGCCAGTTTCTGGAACTTCGGAACGATCAGATCATAACTTCCCTTTCCATTCCTGAACGGACGCATCCGGTCATTGACTTCCTTTCGTCCGTCAAGACTCAGCACTACATTATCCATCTCACGGTTCACGAACTCCTGTACTTCCTCATTCAGAAGTACCCCGTTCGTTGTCAGTGTAAAACGGAAATGCTTATCATACTGCTTCTCCAGCTCTCTTCCATAAGCAACCAGCTCCTTGACAACCTTCCAGTTCATCAGAGGTTCTCCGCCAAAGAAATCTACTTCAAGATTTCTTCTGCTTCCTGAATTTGCCACCAGGAAATCCAGTGCTTTCTTTCCCACCTCATAAGACATCAAAGCACGTCTTCCGTGGTACTCTCCTTCTTCTGCAAAGCAGTACTGACAGGCAAGGTTGCAGTCATGTGCGATATGCAGACATAATGCCTTGACTACGGTTTTTCTCTGCTTGACAATACCGATTAAATTTTCATAAATATCCTTTGTAAAGAGTCTTCCCTGCTCTGTCAGCTCTGTTACCGCCTCCAGAATATCCTTCAGGTCTTCCTCCGTATATCTGTCCCCGAGCTTTTCTTTCAACACCGTTTCCGTCTCCGGTGTCTTCAGCGTCTCCGGTGTATGCTCTGCGTTCATTTCATTCAGAACTGCGATCACATCATAAGCTTCCTGATCTACTACATGAACCGCACCGCTGTTCACATCAAGAACGATATTATATCCATTATTCTGATACTGATGTATCACACCAATACCTCACTTTCTGTATTTTATAACTTTCCCTTAAGACAAGCATAAGGCAGCGACTCTCATCGCTGCCCTCCCTTCAAACTTCCGGGTCAATGCCGCATTATTTTCTGTTCTCGCAAGTCTGGTTTCCTACTGTACAGGATGTCTTGCATGCTGACTGACAGGATGTCTGGCACTCACCGCATCCGCCTTTTTTTACTGTATGGTTCAGTGTCTGAGTATTCAGCGTCTTAATATGCTTCATTTCTATTCCTCCTCTATCGAACATATTGCTTTTGCTATTATAGCATAAGGCGGTGCTTTTTTAAAGAGTTTTTTCCTCTTTTACAGAATCATGAACATTTTCAATTTAGCTTTTACCTGATCGCTCAGTAATCAGGAAACCATTCCTCCCAGCATTCCTCCGCCTGCACACAAAAGAAGCGTTGTAAGAAGGCTCCCCATTTCAGCCTGCAGTGAATGATAGATTCCCAAAGAGATCAGCATCAGCAGTCCCCAATACAGAACCCCCGCCAGAAGTCCCCACAGAAATTGATGCGTCATGGAAAGTTTTCCCATTACGAATCCTCCTGAAAACGTCGCGATTACGTAGATCAGGATCACTCCAATATTTACATTCTGTTCACTCAGCCCCATCTTATAAAGCAGAAGCGTCAGGATAAGTAAAAAGATGCCGGTAACAACATACGCAGCAAGCAACGATTTCACCATATCTGACGCCGTCTTTTTCACCTGAAACTGATTCTCATTTTTCCTGTCCATCTGTCTCCTCCCGGGTTTCCCATAAACTACAGTACTCTCTCCCACTGCTATAGTTTATGAGCTGATCCCGGAAATTATGACATCGGATTCTCTTATCCCATCTGCCTTCCCAGAAAGTCTGCTGCCCCCTGAGCCATTTTCTCATCCAGCTCCGGATTTTTCTTTTCTTCTTTTTCCAGAAGCAGCACGGCCCCTGTTACATCACCTCCGCTGATGATGGGGCAGATCGTCTCCAGACAGAACTCTCCCATCCCCTGTACTGCCTGAACATAGTGCTTCTCTCCCATTTTTGCAGTACGTTGCTTTCTCTCCTGTATCACATGCTCCAGTTCTTCACTGATATACTGCCCTTTCAGCTCTCTGCTTCCTGCCCCCGATGCTGCAACCACCTGATCCAGATCAGTAATGCAGACGGTACAGCCCAGTGTTCTTGCGATACTTTCTGCTAAAATAGCTGCATTCGCCCCCAGTTCTCCCACCGGGGAATACTTTTTTAAAATAATCTTTCCTTCTCTGTCTGTAAAAATTTCAAGTGGATCGCCTTCCCTGATCCTCAGTGTCTTTCTGATTTCTTTTGGCACGACAACCCGCCCAAGATCATCGATCCGCCTGACTATCCCTGTCGCTTTCACAACTATTTTCCTCCAATTCCATACCTCGGCATGAATCCTTCCACGCTTTTGCTATATATTAGTTTTGGAGTTAGTATATGGAAATCATGGGGGATTATACAATAATATTTCCTTTTTCAATATTCTCCCTGAGCAGCTGATCAATCACTTCATACAGTCTCTTAGATCCCTTCTGTGTCTTACTCTGTCTGCCGTATACCTGCTCTGCCGTCACTTGATGTTCTCTCCAGTCTGCACCACCATTACTGTTATTTAAAAGCAAAGGCTGGAGATTATCCATTGCATGTGCAAATTTTGATTCCGCACTTTCATACGCTTCAAACTCATCAAATAATGCAGTCATCTCTTCTTTCTGTTCTGATGGAAGAAATGAGAAGATCCTTTTCTTTGCAGCATCTTCTCTTGCTTTCTGCGTCTTCAGATTTTCAGCATCATACGCATAAGTATCACCTGCATCAATCTCCACAATATCATGAATCAGGCACATCAGCATCACCTTTGCAATATCGATCTCTTCATTTGAATATTCTCTTAACAGATATGCCATGATCGCCATATGCCATGCATGCTCTGCATCATTTTCATTTCTTCCATGTCCTGAAAGATGCGTCTGACGGAAAATATTTTTTTCCTTATCAATCTCCAGTATAAACTCTAACTGCTGCTTCAATCTTTCATCTGTCATTTTCGGTCTCCTCCATGTGCATTGATTCAATCTGACTTTTCTGATTTCTTCATTATATCATGATCGGCACCTCAGGTGCCTGAAGCTGCTTTGCAGCGATCATGATCGCCATTCGCCGCTCGCACTGAAAAAGCGATGCTTTCCCCTGCTCGCTAACGCTCATTATATCATTTTTTCTTCCGATTTTCCTGCTTTTTGGGGGGATATTTATGTGACCCGGGACAATTTATGGAGCTGCCGCTTTCTCCGTCACAAATCCCCGACTGATAAATTTTTTTGCATTTCTTAAGAAAAGAATTGTAAAGTATATGTAAAGTGTTTTATAATGGATAGCGTACGTATTAAAAATAACGTAACACGTCAACTTAATAACTTAAGAAAAAGGAAAAAAGAAAATGGGAATTACAATGATTTTGTCATTGCTCAGCGGAGTTGCCCTCTTCCTCTACGGAATGGCACTGATGGGGGACAGTCTTAAGAAGGTTGCCGGTAATAAACTGGAGCTGATCTTATATAAATTAACGAACTCCCCGATCAAAGGATTACTGCTGGGTACAGTTGTAACTGCGATCATCCAGTCTTCATCTGCAACGACTGTCATGGTTGTCGGCTTCGTCAACTCCGGTATGATGAAAGTTGCTCAGGCGATCGGTATTATCATGGGGGCCAACATCGGTACAAGTATCACCGGATGGATCTTATGTCTGTCCTACATTGATGGTTCCAGTGGCATCGCCCAGCTTCTGTCCACTGCGACAATTTCAGCCATCGTTGCGATCATCGGTATCATCTTCCGTACATTCGTGAAGAAAAAGCCCTATACAGATGTGGGAGATATCATGCTTGGATTCGCCATTCTCATGGTTGGAATGCAGACAATGAGCGGTGCGGTTTCTCCATTGAAAGAGAATCCTCACTTTGTCAGTCTTCTGACTATGTTCAAGAATCCATTTATGGGCATTCTGGTCGGTATCGCATTTACTGCAGTCCTTCAGAGTGCATCTGCTTCTGTCGGTATCCTGCAGGCACTGTCGATCACTGGTTCGATCACTTTTGCAGCAGCTCTTCCGATCACCATGGGTATCGGTGTCGGTGCAGCCTGTCCGGTTCTGCTCTCTTCCATCGGAACGAACAAGAACGGAAAGCGTACAGCACTGATCTATCTGCTGAATGATTTATTCGGAATGATCTTCTGGTCAATCGTATTTTATTCGATCAATGCAGTGGTTCACTTTACTTTTATGGACGAAGTTATGACTCCATTCCGTATTGCACTTCTGAACTCTGTATTCAGGATCCTGACGATCCTCGTACTTGCACCTTTCATCAGCAAGATTGAGAAGCTCGTCTTTATTCTGATCAAAGACACCGAAGAGGACAATGAAGAGCAGGCAGATTTTGATCTTCTTGAAGAACGTTTCCTGAACTATCCGCCACTGGCGATCAGTCAGAGCCAGCTTGCAGTCAACGGAATGGCAAAGAATGCACGGAAAAATATCATGCGGGCTTTCGCACTGCTCTCTGATTTTTCCGACAGCAAGTTTCATAAGATTCAGGAAAAAGAGAATCTCATTGATAAATACGAAGATAAGCTCGGAACTTATCTGATGCAGTTAAGTATGCATGATCTGACACCGGATCAGGCAAAGCAGACATCCAAGTTCCTGCATACGATCAGTGACTTTGAGCGTCTCGGCGACCATGCAGTGAATATTTCCAAGGTAGCACAGGAACTTCATGAGAAATCACGTACTTTCTCTGAAGCCGCCAAGTACGAACTGGATGTTCTTGAACAGTCTCTCATTGAGATCACAGATCTTACTGTCAACTCTTTTGTCGATGAAGATCTTGACACTGCTGCCACAGTAGAACCGCTGCGTGAGCTGATCGGCATTCTCTGCAATGATCTGAAAATGCGGCATATTAAAAGACTTCGGAATGGTCAGTGCGACCTGAATACCGGATTCGCATTTAATGACCTGCTGACCAACTATGAACGAATCGCAGCCCATTGTTCCAATATAGCAGTTGCCATTTTGGAACTGGATTCTTCAAACTTTGATATGCACGAGTATACAAAGAGCGTCCGTAAGCTGAAAGATGACCGTTACCTTTCTGCTTTTGAAAAGTATGAAGAAAAATACGATATCAATGGCTACAGACCAAAAGAAGAAACCGAAAAAAGGATTATAGAACCGAAAGAGAAATAGAATCAAAAATAATCATAAAAGGCAACCGACCCTGGAAATGATATATACCCTCTTTACTGGACAACCAGTAAGGAGGGTATTTTTATGTGCAATATTTTATGTGCGATATTTTTATGTACAATATCGAAATGTCTTATCTGTCAGAATCCTTGCAAAGATCAGCCCCAGTGGTAATGCCGCAACGATCAGTATCGCGGACGCAAACCAGGACGCAGATGCAGACAATGACATCATTCCCAGATTATAAAATCCCCGGTATAAATAAAGTCCGGGTACCATGATTACGATTGATGGCACTGTCACAGAGATTCTCGGATATCCAACCCTGCTTTTGATCAGAGAAGCCAGCAGACCTGCAGCCAAAGCCCCCGTGAATGCCGCTGCTGCCGGTGGACATGCCGTAAGATCCACCAGCTCCAGCCTTAACGTATTTGCAACTGCTCCGATTCCTGCTGCAACCGCAGCCAGACGAACCGGACTGTTAAACATAACAGAGAAACCAAACACTCCACAGAAACTCGCCAGAAGCCGAAACAGAATCCATGCTCCCAGTGGCAATGACATTTTTTCAAAATCAACCGGCTGTAAATGAAGGATCAGTGCCATGATCCAGGCTGACATTGTTGCCACAAGAACAACGATCAAGGCGTAAGTAAACCTTTCGACCCCGGAACGCATATCCAGCTTCGCAAGGTCTATCCCACTTGTAATAAAAGGGAACCCCGGTATAATAAAAAGCATGGCACAAATGTATCCTGCCTCATGCTGCACTGATACTCCCCATGCTACTTCAGCGATTTTCAGAAATCCTGCATATACAAGACATGCCAGTGCTACTGAAGATACAATTCCCAAAAAGAGTGTAAAATGATGCTTTGTCAACTTGCACCTGAGAAAATTCCCAAGCCCCGCTCCGGCAAAAGCACAGAACATTTCGATTGGTCCTCCTCCAAGCAGAAACGTAAATCCACCACATGCCAACGCTGCTGCAAACCCCAGTGCCACAGGAGAATAAAGGCCATGGATCCGCTCGATCTCATCCAATAACTGATGTAACTGTTCCCCTGACATACTGCATCCTTCTTTTTCAAACTCACGTATAAAATGTTCCAGACGATTCAGTTTTGACGTATTAACGCCTGTGTTTGTCAGACATAATGACTGCGTAAATCCCTGTTCTCCGTCAAAACAGGTATATTCGATCGACATCAGACCTATATCTGCAGTGCAGGTGATCCCCATGACTTCTGATAATGTATTCATAGAACTTCTCACTCTCCACGCTCCCGTACCACAGGAAAGAAGCATGATACCAACCCGCCCGACAATGGATGCCTTTTCCGTCAGACTTGCTTCTGTAACCGGCCGTTCTTCTCCGCCTGCATCCGTATAGTCATGCCAGAGAACATCCATATGGTTTTTTATAATTCTTTCTGTCCCCATTTTTCACTCCTCTGCTCCTATTCCAGATCCAGACCATCGCTTCCGGTTCTTTTCAGTAACTTTTCCCTGCAAGTCAGGACAATCCCATCAATTTCATGCAGATGATGAAGCATCTTTTTCTCAAATTCATGAATCGGAAGCAGGATTCCGATCTCATCAAATTCTTTTTTCTGCCTCACTCCGGTCTCCTGTCCATAATAAACGATAGCCCGTGGTGCCTCCATCTGAATTTCATGAAATGTATCCCAGACCATTGCATAAGCCTGTGCCTCTGTCAGCCCCAGACTGCATGTATCCGGCAGTGCATAAAGAGCCAGTACTCCTCTTTGTCTGTTCTCTTTCGTTTCCTCTATCTGCATCCCTTCCGTATAGGAACGGATCAGATCATATCCATCTGCCAGATATACTTTTGAACGGGGTGCACACTCATGTAACTGATAAGTATTTCTGAACTTCTCGTACTCTCTCCCTGAAACCTCCTTCTCTTTTCCGGGGAGCAGATTTCCATCAACATCTGTCAATAAGACCGGATTTTCTCCTGCTTTCCCGTGAAATTTCTTAGGGATCAGATATGCTTCCCTCAACAGATCAAACATACTTCTTCCACACAATTCCAGCAGCAATGCACTGATATCTCCATTCTTGTATGCCTGAAATAAAACCTCGGTAAAATGCTCTGCCTGATTTTTTTCAAAAATCTGTTCATCTTCCAAATGTTCATAAACCACTTCTCTTAACTGCTCACAGGAAGCCGGAGATGCCACTATTTTTGAAAAAATCGCCTCAACAGCTTCTTCTCTGGGTAAAACTGTATGCATCATAATTGCTTTCCTTCTTTCTTTTTTGTTCTAGTTTCAGTATAGAAAGCACTCTTATCAAAGTCAAACTGACAGCCACAGTTTTTTCTACATGGTCATTATGTAATTTTTATATAATTCCATTTTCTTTTAACAACATTTTTTTCAGTGTCTCCGCTGCAACTCCCGGCGGGAAATTATGGTTTTCCACAAGACAGATTTCCCGGGCAGGTATTTTTTCTTCCATCCGGATCTCCTGGATCTGATTCGATTTCAAAAGATCTTTCACATATAAATCTGGAAGAAATCCAATCCCAAGTCCGTTCAGGATCAACGGAAGAATCAGATCCATCGTTTCTACTTCAATATCCGGCTCCAATACAACATCATGCTCCAAAAAGAATTTTGAATAAAAAGAATATGTGGTACTTTTCTTTCCAAGACAGATCAACGGTTCATTCCTGATATCTTCCAGTCTTTTTATCTTCGTGTTCTGCACCGTTGCCTGACTTCCTACAAGGATCTCCCGAAACTCCATTAAGACTGCGGATCTCAGCGGTTTTTTCACCGTAAGCGGAGTCGTGACAACCGCCAGATCAACCGCCCCTTCTTTCACTGCCTGAACCGCCTGCGGTGTGGAATGATTTAACAGTCGGATCCTGATCCCCGGATAATTTTTATGAAATTTTTCGAGAACCGGAAGTAACAGCAGATGTAAGGCAATCTCACTTGCACTGATCGTAATATATCCCTGATCCATCCTCTGTTCATTCATCAGTTCAACTTCTGCCATATGCAGATGCTGATATGCCACAGACACATGCTGATACAATTTTCTTCCTTCCTGTGTCAACTGCACTCCTCTGTTCGACCTGACAAAGAGCTTACACCCTAATTGATTTTCCAGATTATTTATAAACCTGGTAATATTGGGCTGGTTACTCATCAATATTTTTGCTGCTTTTGAAAAGCTCTGATAGGTTGCAACATAATAGAAAATCCGATAATAATCATAAGTAATCTCCATACTTCCTCCATGTATTAAATACATGTCTGCTATAGCAAATATGTATTTTTCTCATTTTTATACTCATTATATACTGTATGAAGGAAAAATCAAATTTCGTTCCATTTTATTTTCATATTTCAATACAGAAAGGCTACAGATATGATCAAGAAAAATATTAAATTCATCACTACCGGACAGTTTGTCACTTTCTACAATACCTGCAAGGGGTTTTCCTCTGATGTACGTGTCAGAGATCTGGAAAACCAGCATCTCGATATCAATGCAAAAAAGCTTTCCGAACTCGCAACAATTCCACTTGGACTTCCCTATGTACTGATCATTCACGGTGATGATGAAAAAAAAGCTGACAAGTTACTTCAAAAATACAGGACTGTATCATGAAGTTTCACTCATCAGCTCAATCTGTTCCTGGTTGCAGAGTCAGGTTATTCTGGCATTATGTTACTATTCACCCCATACTTCTTCTGCGATCTCTTTCACCAGTTTTAATTTATCCCACTGCTGTTCCTCTGTTAGTTTATTTCCAATCTCACAGGATGCAAAGCCACACTGCGGACTCAGATACAGACGCTCCAGCGGAACATATTTTGCTGCTTCATTAATTCTGTGGATCACACGCTCCTTATCTTCAAGTTCCGGAGACTTTGTCGTGATCAGACCAAGAACAACTTTTTTATCCGGAGATACTTTTGCCAGCGGTGCAAATCCACCGGATCTCTCATCATCATATTCCAGGAACAGTGCATCTACATTTTCCTTTGCAAATACATAGTCTGCTACTGTATCATACGGACCACTTGTAAAAAATGTGGAGTGATAGTTTCCTCTGCAAATGTGAGAAGTGATCACCATATCTTCCGGCTTTCCTTCTACAGCAAGGTTATTCACTTTCAGAAGTTCTTTTTTCACCTCTTCCAGATCAAGTCCCAGTAATTTATATCTCTGCTTTGCCGCATCTCCTACGATCGCCCCCCAGGTACAGTCATCTAACTGCAGGTTTCTGCATCCTGCATCATAGAACTGTCTGATGACTTCCTGATATGCCACCCCAATATCATGGATCAGTTCTTCATTCGTCGGATAATATTTTCTTGTATTGGCATAATTAGCCGGTACGATCATCTGCTGAAACATCTGAGCCGGTGCCGGGATCGTATATTTGGCCACTGTATTCTCATCCTCAAACTGCTTCAGGAATTTGAAGTCCCCAACAAACGGATGTGGTTTTGCTTTTACCTTTCCTGTCAGATAAGTATCCTCTACTGATGCAAGTTCTGCATGAAACTGGACTCCGCCACCGGTCTGTTCATGTCCGACACCTTCAAATCCCCACATAAAATCAAGATGCCAGTAGGTTCTTCTGAACTCACCGTCAGTAATCACATGATAACCCAGTTCCTTCTGCTTTTTCACTACATCCGCAATCGCAGCATCAATGATCCGGTCTTTTTCTTCTTCACTGATCTTTCCGTCAGCATAATCTGCCTTTGCCTGCTTCACTTCCTGTGGTCTTAAAAAACTTCCTACAAAATCGTATCTGCATGGTGTCTGATATTTACTCATTTTCATATCCTCCAATCTTTTTCTGCCTATAGATTACCATGGCAAAAAAAGATTGAAAAATATTTATTTTTGTGGGTTTGTCATAGTTTCAGACTATTTCAGATCTCTTCTACAGTAATCCCCCGATCTGAAGGAATAACGGAGCAAATACCAGTGAAACAACTGTCATCAGCTTGATCAGAATATTGATGGACGGACCTGAAGTATCCTTGAATGGATCTCCTACTGTATCCCCGACAACGGCTGCCTTATGGGCTTCACTTCCCTTACCGCCATGATGTCCTGTCTCAATATATTTCTTTGCATTATCCCATGCACCACCGGCATTTGACATAAAGATCGCCATCAGAACACCTGTCACAAGAGATCCTGATAAAAGTCCGCCAAGTGCATCAACGCCAAGAACAACTCCGACAACAACCGGAACAATAACTGCCATCAGACCCGGAAGAAGCATTTCGTGAAGAGCTGCCGTCGTGGAAATAGCCACGCATGACTTATAGTCCGGCTTTTCTTCTCCTTTCATGATGCCCGGTTTCTCACGGAACTGACGTCTTACTTCCTCGATCATCTTGTAGGCTGCTTTAGATACAGACTCCATTGTAAATGCTGAGAAGAGGAAAGTCAGCATGCCACCAATAAAGATACCGATGATTACCTTGTAGTCCAGAAGATTGATCGTCTTCAGGTTCACGGTCTCAGCATAAGAAACAAACAATGCAAGGGCTGTCAGTGCTGCTGAACCGATTGCAAATCCTTTTCCCATCGCTGCTGTCGTATTTCCTACAGAGTCCAGTTTATCTGTGATGTCACGGACAGACTCATCCAGACCGGACATCTCCGCAATACCACCTGCATTATCTGCGATCGGACCATATGCGTCAACTGCAACAGTGATTCCTGTTGTAGAAAGCATTCCAACTGCCGCAAGGGCAATTCCGTACAGACCGTTTACTTTATAAGATACAAAAATACCGACACAGATCAGAAGCAGCGGGATCGCTGTTGACTTCATACCAACTGCAAGACCACTGATGATCGTTGTAGCAGCACCGGTTTCGGACTGCTCTCCGATTCCCTGTACCGGCTTATAATCTGCGGAAGTATAGTACTCGGTGATATTACCAATGATCACACCAACGATCAGTCCTGCGATCACTGCGATCGCTGCATTCATATTTCCGAACAAAATCCAGCTCAGTGCCAGAGAAGCAATCATTACAAGCACAGAAGCTGCATAACTCCCCTTTGTCAGTGCTTTCTGCGGATTTGCATTTTCTCCGCCTCTTACAAAGAATGTACCAATCATAGATGCGATCAGTCCACAGCCTGCGATTGCCAATGGGAATAATACTCCCGAAACCTCACTTACTGCCACACCAAGTGTCAGTGCTGAAATAAGTGAACCACAGTAGGACTCAAAAAGATCAGCTCCCATACCGGCTACATCTCCTACATTATCGCCTACATTATCAGCAATGACTGCCGGATTACGCGGATCATCCTCCGGGATTCCTGCTTCTACTTTACCGACCAGGTCAGCTCCTACATCAGCTGCCTTTGTATAGATACCTCCACCTACACGGGCAAATAACGCGATCGAAGATGCTCCCAGACTAAATCCAAATAAGACATCTACATTTCTCGTTACAATATACACCAGACTTACTCCTAATGCCCCAAGACCGGCTACGCACATCCCCATTACTGCACCACCTGAAAATGCAATGGAAAGTGCTTTGTTCATTCCGCTCTCTTTTGCTGCATTAGCTGTCCTTACATTTGCCTTTGTGGCAACTGTCATTCCACAGTATCCTGCGACAGTTGAGAACAAGGCTCCTGCTACGAAGCAGATTGCTGTAACCCAGTTACCAATTCCAATTCCGATCAGTACAAAGAGTACAGCTACGAAGATGATCAGAATCTTATACTCTGCTGTCAAAAAGGCTCTTGCACCTTCTGCGATTGCTGCTGCAATCTCTTTCATTCTTTCAGTTCCTGCAGACTGTCTGCCAACCTTCATTGCAAGATACGCTGCAAAGATCAGTGCGATTACTGCTGCAACAGGAACCAGATACATATAGTTTTCCAACTTCATTTACCTCCCTTACTAGTTGTATCATCCATACTCTAACATAAAATCTTTCACTTTTCCCATAATTTTATGTATTTTTTTTGGAGCATGACAACTTTTTTCTGGAAATTTTTCAGGTTTCTTCATATTAATAATACCAGGTCTTTTCATCTTTATACCATAAGATTTTTAATCTTTCTTAGTTTCAAAAAAGGACTCCATCAAAAATCTTTTCCAGATTCTGAATGAAGTCCTTTTATCCACTATCTTTTTTCTGCTATTTTCTTATTCTTACCATTTATGTAATTTGGAGAAAAGTTATCCCTGCTTTTTTACTCCACATCCTTCAATGCTTCCAGATCTTCCTCACCGGTACGAACTTTTACAACCTTCTGTACATTGTAAACAAAAATCTTACCATCTCCGACATGACCTGTATAAAGAGTTTTGGTTGCTGTCTCAATGACTTTTTCAACCGGAATATTTCCGACAATGACTTCCACTTTTACTTTTGGAAGTACGGTAACATCCATCTCAACTCCACGGTATTTTTCTCCCGCACCTTTCTGGATTCCACATCCCATAACCTGGGTTACTGTCATTCCTGTTACACCAAGATGATTGAGGGCGGTTTTCAGCCGTTCATATTTGGTCAGTCTTGCGATAATAACGACTTTATGCATTCCTGTATCCAGGTCTGCTGTGCCTACAACCGGAACGGCTGCATTTCTCTGTACTTTGGATGCTGCATCATAATCTGCCACACCAAGATCCGTATTTTCATTCTCAGCCATGGTTCCTTCTGTGATATCCATGATACTGAAGCCTGCATAAGCGGATGCAAGACCATGTTCTTTTGAATCAAGTCCGACAATCTCTTCTTCCTCTGATACACGAAGTCCGATCGTCGCTTTAATCACTGCAAATACGATCGTCATCGTCACTGCTGTCCATGCGATCACTGCGATAATACCAACAAGCTGAATTCCAAGCTGCTTAAATCCACCACCGTAGAACAATCCTTTGATCTCACATTCCGGAGCTGTAGTCGTAGCAAAAAGTCCGACTGCGATCGTTCCCCAAATACCATTTAAGCAATGTACGGCAACTGCTCCGACCGGGTCATCCACATGAGCCACATAGTCACAGAACCATACACCAAAGACTACAAGCACGCCTGAAACTGCTCCAATGATCAATGCTCCAAGTGCATCTGTCACATCACAGGGAGCTGTAATTGCTACCAGTCCTGCAAGTGACGCATTCAGACACATCGATACATCCGGTTTTCCATATCTTATCCATGTAAAGATCATACAGACAACCGTTGCTACTGCCGGTGCGATCGTGGTTGTCATAAAGATAGAAGCAAGCTGTGGTCCCGTCGTTGCTGCCGCACCGTTGAATCCATACCATCCAAACCAGAGAATAAAGCATCCCAATGCACCGATGACCAGGTTATGTCCCGGAAATGCATGTACTTTTGTTACTTTTCCATTTTTATCTTTTGAAAACTTTCCAATTCTCGGTCCTACCATTGCCGCACCGATAAATGCTGTCAGACCACCAACTGTATGGATCGCTGCTGAACCTGCAAAATCGTGGAATCCCATCTGTGCAAGCCAGCCACCGCCCCAGATCCAGTGTGCCTCGATCGGATAGACAACTGCGGAGATCACTCCTGAGTAAATACAATAGGAAAGGAATTTTGTTCTTTCAGCCATGGATCCTGATACGATCGTTGCCGCTGTTGCACAGAAGACAAGGTTGAATACGAAATTAGACCAGTCAAAATTTGCATAGTCTGTAAAAATTCCCAGTGTCGGAAGTCCGATAAATCCTCCAAGTGCATCTTCCCCGAGTAATAACCCAAAGCCCAGGAAAATGAACACTACCGTTCCGATACAGAAATCCATCAGGTTTTTCATGATGATATTTCCTGCATTTTTCGCTCTGGTGAATCCAGTCTCAACCATTGCAAAACCAGCCTGCATAAAGAATACAAATGCTGCACCGATCAAGAACCAGATTCCAAATACTTCTGTTCCGACTGTTTCTGAAATTTGTGTGATGATTTCTTGTGTCATATACATCTTCCTCCTTATACCTCTGAAACATCTCCTCTCCCCAGCCGAGGTTTATTTCACAGGACTCCCCATAAAATAAAAAACGCATCCCTTCTTCCTCTCCGCACGGTTTTCATGCTTTTCAGAATTAAGGACACGCCTTTGTGTCAATGTTCAGGTATTCTTTTTACAAAAGAAAAGGCACTTTGAGTTCTTCTCCTCAAAGCACCTTTGCTTTTATGTCACGTAGTTTACCCCCTCATCCAACAGTTGTCAACCCAATTATAAATTTTTCGTTAATTTCCTAAAATTTTTATAGCTTTTGCTTTATTTTTTATTCATTTTGCTGATCCTGAGCTTTTTGATATGTTTTTTTGATTTTATTTCTCCTGATTTTACTGATTAAACCTCCTGACTTATTGAAATGCCTTCTTTCATCTGCTAAAATCTTTATGTATCTTAAGTAAATAAGGAGGACAATTATCATGAGTAAAATTGATGAAATCAGAAGTGAAATGGTTGCTGCGATGAAGGCTGGGGACAAAGAGCGAAAAGCTGCACTTTCTTTTCTTCTTTCATCCCTTAAAAATAAAGCTATCGACAAAAGAGCCGACCTGACTGAAGAGGAAGAAGGTCAGGTTATCTTAAAAGAGATCAAGCAGTTGAAAGAGACTCTTGAAATGACTCCGGCAGACCGTACCGATCTGATCGAAGAGGCTCAGAAGCGTCTCAGCGTTCTGGAAGAATATGCACCTAAAATGATGGATGCCAAAGAGATCAAAGCAGTGATCCTGACAGTTCTTTCTGAACTCGGTATTGAGACACCAACTGCAAAGGATAAAGGAAAGATCATGAAAGAACTGATGCCTAGAGTCAAAGGAAAGGCGGACGGAAAAGAAGTAAACCAGGTTCTCGCATCTCTGATGAAATAGTCCATATAACTTTTTCCAAATACGTAAAGAGACTAAGCGGCTTATATATATTTGTGAACCCGCCCAGTCTCTTTTATTTTTAATATAGCCAGCGAAATTATTCTGCTTTCTTTTCTTTTGATCTATCCCACAATGATCTGATAACTCTTTTCGAATGTTCCACCGCTCTCAACACTGTTAATTCCCGGTTTTTCCGAAATATCTCCTTCAAATCCAACATCATCGCATCTTCCCATCCACGGTTCCAGACAGACAAATGGTGCATCCTTTACTGACCAGATTCCAAAATCAGGGAATCCCTCACATTTCATTCCTACGTATGGTGTTCCATCCTTATGACTGATCCATACTTCTTCAATCTGCCCCTCATCGAAAATCAGGGCATCTCTCTCGAATAATTCTTCTGTCAACGGGCAATATCCGTCCTTCAGTTGCATCTCATAGACTTTTTTCGGATCTGCACCGCCTTCTGCAAGATCCACCAAAATGTAGTTCAGATATTCTTTTCCGGGAAAATAAAGCTGGTAATCTGCCTTTATCTCATTCACTTTTTCAAAATGAAATGCGGGATGCCCGCCGATTGTAAAGTAAATTATTTCTTCTGACGGGTTCTTAATTTCCCATTTTACTTCTATCTTATTCTTTTCGAGCCGATACGTAATATATAATTCAAAATCATACGGATAAACTTCCTTCATTTCTTCTGTCGAAGCAAGCAAAAATTTTACCTCATTCTTTCCTGCATGAATGCATTTAAAATCATTATCTCTTGCAAATCCATGCTGGGACGTCGGATACTGTTCTCCCTTGATATTTACTACATTATGCCATGTCTTTCCTACATTCGGGAACAACACCGGTGAATGTCTTTTCCAAAACTTCGGATCTGCATTCCATAAAATCTCCGCTCCTGTCTTCTTATTGTAAATTCTCGTCAGCTCGGCTCCATGCTCTACCATTTCCACACAAAGTAATTCATTTTCCAGTTTCATAGTCTCCTCCTGTTCTCTTTAATAAATTTATTCTATCCAACTTCTCCATTAATGTAAAGTCCCTGCTCCTTGTCATTCACCGAAAAATAGTGTTATAATTTAAGGAAATCAGATTTACGGAGAAAAATAGAATGGAGAGCTAACTTATGAATAATCAAATAACAAAACCCGTATTTCACGGAAGTGACATTGAAAAGATCAGTGCCTGTTACCATATAAAAAAAGAGGATATCGTTAATTTTGCCGGAAATGTAAACCCGCTTGGACTTCCTGGCTCTGTAAAAGAGGCAGTCGCTGCTCATGCAGATTTATTTTCCAGCTATCCTGACCGTGAGTATCGGTCTCTGTGCAATGTTCTTTCTAATTATTGCGATGTTCCTGCCGATTCTATCCTGCCGGGAAACGGATCCAGCGAATTAATTGCTTTGCTGATCGAAGCCCGTGCACCAAAGCATACCCTTATTCTCGGTCCTACTTACTCTGAATATTCCAGAGAACTTACTTTTTCGGGAAGCACGCAGGATTATTATCACTTACAGGAAAACCACGACTTCCGTCCGGATCTTGAGGATCTTTTCCGGACTCTCTCGGATGGATATGACTTTTTAATTATCTGTAATCCGAATAATCCGACTTCTTCCGCTATTTTCCAGGATGAGATGAAGGAATTACTTGCTTTTTGTAAACAGAAAAATATCTTTGTAATGATCGATGAGACTTATGTAGAATTTGCACCTGATATTTCAGCAATTACCGCAGTTCCTCTTACAAAGCAATTTTCCAACCTGATGGTATTGAGGGGAGTTTCCAAGTTCTATGCTGCTCCGGGAATGCGGTTCGGATATGGAATCACCGGGAACAGTGAATTTCTGAAGATCATGCGTGAAAAGCAGGTTCCATGGTCATTGAACAGCCTCGGTGCTTTTGCAGGAGAAATGCTTTTTCAGGATCACGACTATTATCAGCAGACCAGACGTCTGATTCTTTCCGAACGCCAGAAGATGTACGAAATCCTGAAAGAACTCCCGGCTTTCAAAGTCTATCCTGCTTATGCCAACTTTCTGCTTGTAAAGATTCTGAAAGACGGGATTACCTCTTTTGATGTATTTGAACGTTGTATTCAAAACGGTCTTATGATCCGCAACTGCTCCTCATTCCAGTGCCTGGAGGGTGAATATATCCGGTTCTGTATACAAATGCCTGAAGAAAACCAGCGGCTGCTCAACCTTTTAAAGACCATCATGTGATCGCTTTTAGATCACATGATGATTCAGCCACTTACGGTTTCTGAACCGGATTGTAAAAATGATTCCCCTCAGTGCCCAGTCGCTGAACATTCCGATCCATACTGCTATTGGGCCAAATCCAAAGACCCTTGCAAGAACAATAGACAGTGTCACCCGACATAACCACATCGTAAGCATCGAAACCGTCATTGTAAATTTTACATCCCCGGCTGCCCTGAATCCATAGGCCGGAACAAAAGCCATTACCCAGATCAATGGTTTTACAATGGTTATGCACGTTACCATAAAAATACACATTTTCGCACTTTCAGGCTCCATACCTCCAAAATAGGTGATCGGACGAACTAAGGCATACAGAAGCAGGCAGGATGCGATAATCACCACTTCCGAAACAATACATAATTTCTTTACATAATAAACGGCTTCTTCTTTTCTTCCGGCTCCAAGCGTTTCCCCTACAACGGTCATAAGGCCAATTCCTATTCCTATTCCCATGATCCCGTTCAGATTTTCGATAATACTTGCCATTCCCTGTGCAGCAATAGCTGCAGTTCCCATTAGGGATACTGTCGACTGGATCGCAAGTTTTCCAAACTGGAACATACTGTTCTCGACCCCTGATGGCACACCAATTCTCAAAATTCTTTTTATTTCCTCCCAGTCAGGACGGATCGTAAAGTATTTTTTCAACTGGATCTCCAGCTGTGGGGTTCTCAGCTTTATCAACACTGTCACCATACTAAACATACGTGCCAGCATCGTTGCTGCTGCCGAACCTGCAACGCCCCAGTGGAACACCCAGACAAATAACAGATTTAAAATAATATTCAGAATATTCGAAATAACCGAGATCAGCATCGGCAGACGACTGTTCTCCTGTGCTCTCAGAATACATGATCCATCATCATATAACGCAATAAATGGATAAGAAATAGCTGAAAAGAAGAAATACTTTTTCGCATTCACCATAACCGAACGTTCTACTTTTCCAAAAATTACCGCCAACATCGGACCATTGAATAAAAGACAGATTCCCGCAATAATTGCTGACAATACGAACGTAATGAAAACTAACTGCCTTGCAGCTTCCTGTGCATGCTCTCTTTTCCCACATCCGAGATAATGAGAACATACGACCGTTCCACCTGATGCCAGTGCAAAAAATGCCTGAACGATCAGAATATTAATGGAATCTACCAGCGAGACTGCTGAAATTGCTGCTGAACCAAGATTACTGACTACCAACGTATCCACAGTTCCCATAAATGAATTCAGGAGCTGATCTACTGCCAATGGGATCAAAAGTGCTGCCAGCTTTTTGTTGTCAAATAAACGATTCTGTTGCGTTATTTCATTCATTCCACTCACTTCCTTCGTATTTCACTTATTTTTTTAGCATTTTCCGCTCCGCCTTTTCGAATGTACATTTGCCCTCATCATATCACAGATCTATTTACCATACAATCGGCAGAATGCTACATTTGCTTACGGGCAACCGCATATTCATCACCATTTCTATAAAACGGGCATTGATAATGGCTGTCCGTCATCAAACGGATATATTCATCTTCATCCATATTTTTATCACATACATAACTTTCATAATCTTCATCATAAATATAATATGTGCAGCTCTCACAGCTGACTCTCTCATTTCTGCTCATTTCTTCCTTTCCTCCCTCTATTTCATTTTTTTCTTTTCTGCGAAACAATCAGTCCCACCAGTATCAAGATCGAACCTGAAACGGATACGATGGTCATTTTCTCATCCAATACAAACATCGATAATATCACTGTCACGACAGGGGAAACATAGATATATACACTGGTCTTGACGGCTCCAATCCATTTTGTTGATAAATTCCAGAGGAAAAATCCAACAGCACTTGCACCGACACCAAGGAACAGAAAATTGGCGATTACTTCCGGCCGGTTCAATGCGTCCATATCCCACACTGCATGCTGCGAAATAAGCACCGGAATCAGAAAAATAATTCCATAAAAGTAAATTCTTCTTGTTACCGCAGCCGTTGGATAATTCCACTCTTCAATCTTTTTAACGGTCGCAGAATACAATCCCCAGGAAATCATTGCCAGAAAAGCGAGAAAATCACCTGCCGGATTTAAATTCAGGCTTTTCTGCCCGTTCAGGCTGATCAGAATAATTCCGGTTATGGCGATCACAAATCCTATAAAAAAGTTTCTTCCCGGTCGTTCACTTTTAAAGAAAATTCCAACCATAACTGCAACAAAAAACGGTGCACATGCAACAATAATTCCTACATTGGATGCATAAGTCATCGTTAACGCCGTATTTTCCATCATGAAATACATCACAATCCCAAAGAAACCTGCAGCCGCAAATCCCAGTTCTCTCTTCTTATCTGCAATTTTAAGCCGATGTGGAAAGAAAATCCATAATGCAAAAAATGCAAGTACCGCTCTTGTGAACAGGATTTCCACAGGAAGGAAATACTCCAGCAATACCTTTGTTGATACAAAAGTTGCTCCCCACATGATCTGCGTTCCACATGCCAGTATATGCCCTGCTACTTTTTTTCTTTCGTCTGTCATCTGCAATTTTCCCCGTCTTTTCCTATAATATATGCTCTGAATAAAAGAAAAAACCTTCAAAAGTCTTCCGTTACATAACCGCAGACTTTCAAAGGCATAAAAATAAGCGGGTGATGGGAATCGAACCCACGTATCCAGCTTGGAAGGCTGGTGTTCTACCATTGAACTACACCCGCGT
>NZ_CAKRGI010000018.1 GCF_934330165.1 uncultured Mediterraneibacter sp. | reverse complement strand
CCGTTTTCTGTTTTTAGGCATAAAAATGGAGCTATTGCTCCATAGATTGATTACTCATCTATTTTGCAACAGCCCCTTTTTGTACTTATCTCTTCTCTCTTACTTTGTCTGCTTTTACTGTACTGTCGCAATATCGATCAGGGTCAGCTTCTTAATATCTGTATTTTCCAGACTGGTGATCAGTGCATGGGCTGTATCAATGGCAGTCAGAACATTAACACCTGTCTCAATCGCATTTCTACGGATCACAAATCCATCTTTAGAATGTTCTGCTCCCTGTGCCGGAATATCAATAACCAGATCGATCTTATGTCCAAGGATCAGATCCAGAAGATTCGGTGATTCCTGCTCGATCTTACGAACCGGAGTTGCTTTCACTCCTGCTTCATTTAAGGCACGTGCTGTTCCGCTTGTAGCAAAGATATGATATCCGATCTTTTCAAATCTTCTTCCGATCTCTACTGCATCCGCATGATCCTCATCACGAACTGTCATGATCATATTCTTGAATTTCGGAAGTTTGATACCTGCTCCAAGGAAAGCTTTATAAAGAGCCTCATCAAATGTCTTCGCAATACCCAGACACTCTCCGGTGGACTTCATCTCAGGTCCAAGGCTGATATCTGCACCGCGGATCTTCTCAAAGGAGAATACCGGCATCTTGACTGCCACATAATCTGCCTCCGGCTGAAGTCCTGGTGTATAACCAAGTTCTTTGATCTTCTTTCCGATGATCACCTGCGTAGCAAGCGGTACGATCGGAATACCTGTTACTTTACTGATATACGGAACAGTACGGCTGGAACGTGGATTTACCTCGATCACGTATACATCCTCTTCACCGCATACAATAAACTGGATATTGATCATTCCGATTACATGCAGTGACTTTGCAAGTCTTCTTGTATATTCTGCGATCTTTGCCTTTGCACCGTCGGTCAGGCTCTGTGCCGGATATACAGAAATACTATCTCCGGAATGGATGCCGGCACGCTCAATATGCTCCATAATTCCCGGGATCAGGATATCCTCTCCGTCACATACTGCATCAACCTCAATCTCTTTTCCCTGAAGATATTTATCAACAAGAATCGGATGATCCTGTGCGATCCGGTTGATAATTCCGATAAACTCATCAATATCATTATCATTGATGGCGATCTGCATTCCCTGTCCTCCAAGTACATAGGAAGGACGCACCAGAACCGGATATCCAAGTCTGTTGGCGACTTCTTTTGCCTCTTCAGCTGTAAATACAGTACCACCTGTCGGACGTGGGATCTCACACTCTTCAAGAATCTCATCAAAAAGTTCTCTGTCCTCTGCTTTATCTACATTCTCTGCTGATGTTCCAAGGATCGGTACTCCCATCTTCATCAGTGCTTCTGTCAGCTTGATCGCTGTCTGTCCACCGAACTGCACAACCGCTCCGTCCGGCTTCTCAATGTCAACAATGCTCTCCACATCTTCCGGTGTCAGCGGTTCAAAGTACAGCTTATCAGCAATATCAAAGTCCGTACTTACTGTTTCCGGGTTATTATTTACGATGATCGTCTCATATCCTTCTTTTGCAAATGCCCACGTACAATGTACAGAACAGAAGTCAAACTCGATTCCCTGTCCGATACGGATCGGACCTGATCCAAGAACAAGAACTTTCTTCTTTGCATCTGTCTTTTCGACTTCGTTCTCACTTCCATAAACAGAATAGTAGTATGGAGTTTCTGCCGCAAACTCTGCCGCACAGGTATCTACGATCTTATAAGCTGCCACGATACCATTTTCATGACGCATATCATGGATCTCCTGCTCTGTCTTTCCTGTCAGTTCAGCGATCACATTGTCAGGGAACTCAATTCTCTTGGCTTCTTTCAGAAGTTCCGGTGTGAGTTCCTGCGTCTTCAGTGCTGTCTCCATCTCTGTGATGATCGCAAATTTATCAATGAACCACTTGTCAACCTTTGTAATATTGTGGATCACATCATAATCCACACCTCTTCTGCAGGCCTCCGCAATTCTCCACATACGCATATCATCAACAATCTCCAGCTGCTCCAGAAGCTCGTCATCTGTCAGACCGGTGAAATCGTAGGACATCAGACTGTCTACATGCTGCTCCAGCGAACGGATGGCTTTCATCAAAGCTCCTTCAAAGTTATTGCAGATACTCATAACCTCTCCGGTTGCTTTCATCTGAGTCGTAAGAGTTCTCTTTGCACTGATAAACTTATCAAACGGAAGACGCGGAATCTTTACAACTACATAATCAAGCATTGGCTCAAAACTTGCGTAAGTCTTCTTTGTAATTGCATTCTGGATCTCATCCAGATTATATCCAAGAGCGATCTTTGCCGCAACTTTGGCGATCGGGTATCCTGTTGCCTTAGAAGCAAGTGCTGAAGAACGGCTTACACGAGGATTAACCTCGATAACGCAATATTCAAATGTCTCCGGATGAAGAGCATACTGTACGTTACATCCCCCTGTAATATTCAACTCACTGATGATATTCAGTGCGGAGGTACGAAGCATCTGATACTCTTTATCTCCCAGAGTCTGCGATGGAGCTACTACGATACTGTCTCCTGTATGGACACCGACCGGATCAATATTTTCCATATTACATACTGTAATGCAGTTTCCATTTCCGTCACGCATCACCTCATACTCGATTTCTTTCCATCCTGCAATACAGCGTTCTACAAGAACCTGTCCTACACGGGAAAGACGAAGTCCGTTCTCAAGGATCTCTACCAACTGATGAGGATCATGAGCAATACCACCGCCACTTCCGCCAAGTGTATAAGCCGGACGGAGAACAACCGGATATCCGATCTCATTTGCAAATGCAAGACCATCTTCTACATTTTCAACAACCAGTGAAGCGGCAACCGGTTCACCGATCTTTTCCATCGTCGCTTTAAACTCAAGACGATCCTCCGCTTTCTTGATCGTCTCAGAAGTTGTTCCGATCAGACGGACACCATTTTCTTTCAGGAATCCGGCCTCTTCAAGCTCCATGGCAAGGTTCAGACCTGCCTGTCCTCCAAGAGTAGGAAGTACGCTGTCCGGTTTTTCTTTCTTAATCAACTGCTCAACAACTTCTACTGTCAGTGGCTCAATATATACTCTGTCTGCAATATCCTTATCCGTCATGATCGTAGCAGGATTAGAGTTCAACAGAACAACTTCAATTCCCTCTTCTTTCAGAGAACGGCACGCCTGGGTTCCTGCATAGTCAAACTCCGCTGCCTGCCCGATGACGATCGGACCCGAACCAATAACTAATACTTTCTTAATACTATTATCTCTTGGCATTATTTCGTTCCTCCCATCATCTCAATGAATCTGTCAAACAGGTATCCTGAATCCTGTGGTCCCGGGCATGCTTCTGGATGGAACTGCACCGTAAAGATATTCTTTCCTACATACGCAAGTCCCTCATTCGTTCCGTCATTTACATTCTTAAATGCCGGAACTGCAATTTTCGGATCTACATTCTCATCATCTACTACATATCCATGGTTCTGGGATGAAATATAGACACGTCCGGTCTGAAGATCTTTCACCGGATGATTTCCTCCACGGTGTCCGTATTTCAGCTTATGCGTTGTCGCACCGGTAGCCAGAGCCATTAACTGATGACCCAGACAAATAGCAAAAATCGGGATATCTGTATTGTATAATTTTCTGATTTCTTCGATAATTGATGTGCAGTCTGCCGGATCTCCAGGTCCATTAGAAAGCATGATGCCGTCCGGATTTGAAGAAATAATTTCTTCTGCCGGTGTATGTGCCGGATAAACCGTCACTTCACATCCACGCTTATTCAGAGATTTTGCAATATTATTCTTTGCTCCAAGATCAAGAAGTGCAACCTTCTTTCCTTCTCCTTCTAATACATACTTTTCGGCACATGTCACCTTTGATACGACATCTCCGACCTTATATGCCTTTAACTCCGGTAAGATCTCATCAAGATTATAATTCTCATTCGTCGTGATCATACCGTTCATAGTTCCTTTTTCTCTCAGGATTTTTGTCAGAGCACGTGTATCCACTCCTGCAATTCCCGGAATATCCTGTTCTTTAAGGAAATCCTGAATTGTGCCTTCGCATCTGAAATTGCTCGGCATACGGGACAGTTCTCTCACAATATAGCCGTCAGGCCATGCCTTCCCAGACTCCATGTCCGGTGTAATACCATAGTTACCGATCAGCGGATATGTCATGACAACAGCCTGTCCTGCATAAGAAGGGTCCGTCAACACCTCCAGATAACCTGTCATTGAGGTATTAAATACGATCTCACTGATCATATCCTTCGTCGAACCAATGCTTGTTCCTGTAAACACAGTACCGTCTTCCAAAATAAGAAACGCTTTCATCTGTTCACCCTTTCCCTTCGTAAAATTTATCTTTGCATAGGGAGAATCTGCCACCTGCAGTTTCTCTTACATACTTTGACATAGTAAAGGCACTCTTGGAGTCTTTCGTTCCAGAGCGCCCACTTTCTCAAATTGTAAAAAAATTATACTACACTTGAGACCATATTTCAACATTATTTTTAATGTATAATTATAAATTTTTCTTGCATATTCTTTGCTTTTATAAATTTCAGTTACCGGTGTATTCGGAATATTGCCAATAGACTGTTATTCTATAATGCTCCGCATATTCTGAATAGCTGTACCGTACCTGGCTGAAGCCATAATATTGTGCCAGCTTCTGGGATGCCTGTGGGAGAAGATTATTGATGATATCTTCTCTCGCCTGTGCATATACATCTGGATTTGAAAATTCACAGGTAAAAGAATCTTCTTTTTTCTCATAACTTTCTTTCATCTTCTCAAGTAATGCAGCTGCATCATAACTTTCATAATACATATTGTTCAGTCTAAAATAATTCAGATCGTCTGAATCACATACCGGATACTCTGCAAATGAACCAATGGTATGTTCTTTCCTGATTGATTCATCATCGCAGCACAGATAATCATAATTAATCCGGTCAACTTCCTTCCCCGTCTGTTCTGTATCTTCCTGCTCCTGATAGAGCGGATCCCCCCATGTTGCATCAAAATGATAATACTTTCCATTACATTTTACGATATTCCACGCATGGGCTTCTCCCCGGTTCGTTGTTCCCGTGACATAAATACACTCGATTCCCGACTTTTCCAAAAGATACTGAGCTGCCTTTGCATAACCTGCACAGACAGAATGCTTTCCCTTTAAAGCACTGTAAAGATTCTGATTATCCTGTGCCACTGGATCATAATCTACTGTAGTGACAAGATATTCATATACATACTTTATTCTTTCATACTCACCATTACAAGTCTTTATTTCTGAGAGACATTTTTCCACCACTGCATCAATTTCTTTCTGCCGTTTCTTTTTCGTCTCCATATCGCAGGTATATTCTGGATAGATCTCAGTATAATCCGAATACATCTCAGCTTTCCAACTTCCGCTATACCAGAATAGCTGCGGCATATCATATACCATGGCTTCATTCATCTTTTCCAGTTCTTTTTGTCCGGTCATATCCACCCGGATCTTTCTATCCATATTCTGGATTCCCTCCAGCAGCTCTGTATAAGCTTTCTTCTCCTTTTCCCCCAGTTGTTGGTAATAGAACTTTCCCTCTGTCGCTTTCTCCTTTATCTGCTGCCCGGTCTCTGACTTATTTTCTTCAGTCTGCTCATTTTCCAGCTTTATCTTTTCTGATATATCTTTCCCACATCCTGACAGATACATCATATTGATTCCCATCTCTCCAATCACCAGACTCACAATAACCATCAGATAAATTTTCCTGACTCTGCCTTTTTCTTTTTGCTGTCTGTTCATTGCTTCTTCTCCGATTTCTATAAGCTATTTTACCTTGCTGAGCTTGCTTTAAACCAATTCCGCAATCCTCGACACACCTACATAAATCTCTGAGATCTTATACCAGGTAGAATAATCAACTGCTCCTGTCACCGGAAGCCCGAATACTGACTGAAACTTCTCCACTGCCTGAACTGTTGCCGGTCCATAAATTCCATCAGCCTCTACCTTCGGGATCGCCGGATATGCCTCGGATATCACCCGGAGCTGTTCCTGCATCTGCCGTACTTTTTCTCCACTTGCTCCCTTCTCCAGCGTGTATCCTGGCCACGAAGACGGTATCCCTGAGATCTCCTGAGCTGTATTGATATACATGTCATCACCGTAATAATAACGTAAGATTTCTATCGCTGTCAATCCCTGATCCCCCAGTGCTTTTGACCCCCACTGGGTCAACCAGTTCGGGCAGCTTACTCTCCGCCCATCACAATACTGCGTCAGGATCGGCTGCCGTACATTGGGTCTTGAAAGATAATCTGCAAACAGTTCATCCACAATCACAGAAATCGAATCAAAAATATTTCTCTCAGGAATCCATTTATGGTCAAAGGCAGTGGAGGAAGTGATCGTGAAATCATATCCTTTATTTCTGTACCCCATCGTAATTGGTCATTCTGGGTTGGGGACAAAAGTGGTCTAAATTCACTTTGAAATGAATTACAACCGTATCATCTGTAATATCAATCCGTTCAATCAGTTTATTTACCAGTACACGTTTTGTTGCAACATCTGCATTCATAAAGATATCTTGCCACGTTGGCAGATTATGATATAAATTCTCCCAATCCTCCTGACTCACTGAAAGATTTTTTATATTTGTTTCCAACTCATCAACAACTGCTTTCTGTTTCAATGCTTTGTCTTTGTGCCTTTTAATACTCTCTGAAAGCTCTTCCGGCGTAAAGTGATATGTACCTGTAAGTGCTTTTGGAATTGCATCATTTAGAATATCCATATCTTTTTCAATTTCCTGTAATTTTCTTTTTTCACGTACAAGAACCTTCTCCTGTTGTTTTTTTTCAAAGGATTGATTTTCTAAAATCTGTTCAAATATATTTTCATCTTCCTGCAATCGTCCGACATACTCAGATAATTTTTTAAATACGATAGGTTCTATTTTATCAGCACGAATCTGCTTCATTTTTTCGTGTGGAACACCTTGCCATACATTTTGGCACTTATAAATATTTTTCTGAGAACTTCTACGTTCCCCAGTTCCTTTTATAGTCCAGTAATCATACTTTGTACCGTTGGTCAATTTTCGCCCACAGTAACCGCAATAGGCGACATCAATCAAAGCCAGTTGTCCGTCATTTCGTGAAATAACAGTTGCCTTTTCATTCCATGGCTGTTTTTGGTACTTTGTCCCTCGTTTCTGACGACTGATTTGAACTTTTTCCCACATATCACGATCGATAATAGTAATTTCATCATTTGGCTTTTCAGCAATAATCCAATCCTCTTGTGATAGAGAACGATATCTACCAGCAGTATGTTGTCTTCTTCCATATGCAGTATATCCAGCATAAATCGGATTAGTAAGAATACTTGTAATTGTACCACTTTTCCACACATCATTGGGAGCTAAATTCTTATATCTATTATCTAAATTTAATGTTGTTGCTATTTTCCCTGAACCATACTCTTTATATAATGAAAGTTTATAGATATATTTCACTACTTCTGCATGTTCTGGAACAATAACTAAATGTTTCAACGCCCTCTGATGCTTACTATACTCTCCCGAATATTCTAGTTTATATCCATAAGGAGCTTTACCACCCATAAATTTCCCCTGTTGCACAAGTTTCTTTGCGGTATCTTTTACTCGCATACCAGTATCAGAACTACTTTTTTCTGCCATTCCATATTGAAAGGCTAACTTAAGCAACTCCATAACATCTCCATGTTCAGGAGTCAGCATCCCATCTTTGACGGTATACACATCTACTTCAAATTTTTTCAGGGACATAATATACTGTGGAACTTCTAACATTCTTCTCCCAAGTCGGTCATCTTTGTATGTCAATAAAATGTCATATTCTCTATTTTCTGCATCACGTAAAGCTTCTTGTAAAACATCTCTGTCAGCTACTGAATTTTTATAGCCACTGTTACTTCCCTCAAAATATTCTTTAGAATCTAAAATCCATTCCTCATGTTTCTTCACTTCTTCTACAACAAGCTTACGCTGAATAGATAAATCTCCATTTGCTTCCAACTGTTGGTCAGAACTTACACGAAGTAAAATTCTTACTCTCTTTTTGGTATCTTCTTTCATATTTCTCATTTAATTATCCTCCTCGATCTTGATATACGACCATCTGTATTTTCTTTGTAAATGTGTTACATTTTCTGTGTTGTATTAACATGTATCTCTGTATCTAAACTGCTTTTTTCCGCCACTCCATATTGCATGGCTACCGTTAACAACCACATAACATCTCCACTGTCAGGAGTCAGCAGTCCACCTTTGACGGTATACACATCTACTCCAAACCGTTTCAAAGACATAATATTCATTGGAATCTCCAACATTCTTCTCCCAAGTCTGTCATCTTTATCTGACACTAAAATGTCATATTCTCTGTTTTCAGCATCGCGCAAAGCTTCCTGTAAAACATTTCTGTCGGCTACTGAATCTTTATAGCCCACGTTATTTTCTACAAAATATTCTTTTGAGTCTAAAATCCAATTTTTATGTTTCTTTACCTCATCTATAATAAGCTCACGCTGAATAGATAAAGTTTCATCTGTCTCTGACTGATAGGTTGAATTTGCACGAAGTAAAATTCTTACTGTTTTTTTAGTGTTTTCTTTCATATTTTTCATTTGATTATCCTCCTTAGATATCTGAGTACAGTAATCTGTATTTTCTTTGTAAATGTATTACATTTTCTGTGTTGTCTGTTCCTTTAGAAGCGTTAACATAATTTGTTTTACTTCTTTCAACTGTGTTTCTTCCATCTCACAATTGTTTTGTTTAGGGAAATCCAATATAACTTTGAAACCATTCACTTCCGTTTCTAAACGTTTATGTGACACGTTCTTCAATTTTGCCTCCATAAATAGATTACTTTTTACATCTTTATTTTCAGCAGACTTGTCACATTCCTTAGATGTAAATGTGTTTATTATATGTTCTTTCCCAGAGTGATTAAAAGATGGGAATTTAGAAATTTCTTGTTTCATATCGGTACCTCCAATAAATTCATATTGTTGATGCCTTTATTTTTCGAGAAAGTTTCCTCACGGAGAAAGACAATCTGAATAATCCGCTTCATCTTTTGAATCATCATAAAAGTGAATACCATTTGGAAATTTTTAGTCTTGTAATATATATCCATCTGAAATCACTTTGTTTTTTCTCTTTCGTTTAAAAACAGTATCATAATATTCAAGTAAATTATTTTCGGGATTCGGACTAGACTTTACATCTTTCCTGTCTGAACTGTAATCAATGACCTCGTCATAGTCATTCTTTGAAAATTTATATTCGTGATGTTTCATTATTTTTAATTCTTGTAATTTATACCAATTTTGTCTTAATGCATTTAGCTGTCGATTAAAACGAATAGTTTTTGGATAAAAAGTAATACCAACAATAGGCTCTCTACCATCAGAAAAGCTACGAAAAAACTGTCCGCAATCATGGCAAAGATAAAAGTAATTACCATCCAGTAAAAAATCTTTGTTTAAAGCTCCGCATACGGGACATATTTCAACGTCTATATACATGATTCTTTTCATACACACTCACTCCAATCGGAAAATATTTGTTGAATTTCTTTTGCAAGCTGTTGTTGACTTCCTGAAAATTGATTTATAAACTCCATGAATTCGTATTCCACATCTGAAACGAACGAATAAGATTCCAGTGAGTAAAACGCCAACCACCCCCTTATCACTGGGCAAATTTTTCCTATCTTTTCTTTTTCGCTAAAAATAGATTCATCCAATATAATGTCTTTTGTCTTTTCTTTCAGCGAATCAATTGCCTTAAGAGTAGGAAAGCAATTTATTTCTCCATTTTGTTTACAGATTCTCCATCCCAGAAAATCAAATCCATCCGTGACTTTGCACAGGGTTGTTTTTCCTTTTGAGAGTTTCAACCCTCTGATAGAAAGAAAATCATCAATTTTCGGAAGCAACACTTCTCGCAGACCAAATGTCGTATATACATCGGCTGGAAAGAGTAAATCATCAGCATAGCGTATAAGAATACCTCGTACATCAGAACCGATAGGCTCAACATCTGCACCGAAAGGTACATCTATGCCGAAAGGAACATCAATGCCCGAAAGGGAGTTTTTGCGGTTACTGACGCCGCATAAATATTTCCATTGATGAAGACTTTCCCGATAAACACCCTCAATACCATCCAATGTCCAATTGCATAAACAACTGGATACACTGCCACCTTGCGGTATTCCTTTCTCTGATGTATGGTAAGATTTATCCTTTATGAATCCTGATTTTAAAAACTTCCGAAGAAGTTCTGGCTTTATTGGGAAATTATCCAATAACCATTCGTGACCAATGTTATCGAAACAAGATTCTATATCTGATTTCAACACATATTCACAATCAGGATTTTCAGATAAATACTTTACTAACTTTGACACTGCACTTTTAACACTACGTCCTTTTCGGAAACCATAAGAATGTTCATCAGCATGTAATTCAGCAATTGGCTCTATTACGAATTTGTAAAGAACTTGCATTGCACGATCTTTAAAAGTCGGAATTCCAAGAGTACGATACTTTCCATTTGGTTTTCTGATATAAACTCGTTTTAGTGGACATGGTTTGTATCCACGTAAGCGTAAACTGAAAATTGCATTGAATTTATCAGTATCTGTTAACCACAGGACGTTATCTACACCTGCTGTTTTTTTGCCTTTTCTTGAACATACATGCTTGACAGCACAGGCTCTTGCATAGAAAGAGTGAAACATGAATTCGGTCAAAGTTTTCCATTTTCGGGTGTTGCCTTGTACATAAGCGACGTAAATTCGTCTTTGCAGCTTTTTAACTGACTTTTCCGCAAAAGCGAAATCAATTTCACTCCAACAGGTAGGTCTGTTAGTAGAAGCATACGTTTTAGCGTTCATTTTGCTATCTCCTTTCAAAAGTTCTACAAGTACGAAAATCTGAGATTTAATATTTTATGGCATAGTTATCACCTCCTTTGCTTGGGATATATTTAGTTGTAATTTCATAAGATGGTTTTTCACATCTCATGTAATATAACCATTGAGATAAAATTGTTCGCTTTAGGAACTGCATTTGGGTTGAACATTTTATGGCATAATTTTCCGCCCCCTTTGCTTGGGATATATTTAGTTGTAATTTCATAAGATGGTTTTTCACATCTCATGTAATATAACCATTGAGATAAAATTGTTCGCTTTAGGAACTGCATTTGGGTTGAACATTTTATGGCATAATTTTCCGCCCCCTTTGCTTGAGATATATTTAGTTGTAGTTTTTAAGAGATGTTTTTGCATCTCATGTAATATATAACCCGAGAGATAAAATTGTTCACTTTAGGAACTGCATCTGGGTTGAACATTTTATGGCATAATTTTCCGCCCCCTTTGCTTGAGATATATTTAGTTGTAGTTTTTAAGAGATGTTTTTGCATCTCATGTAATATATAACCCGAGAGATAAAATTGTTCACTTTAGGAACTGCATCCGGGTTGAGCATTTTATGGCATAATTTTCCGCCCCCTTTGCTTGAGATATATTTAGTTGTAGTTTTTAAGAGATGTTTTTGTATCTCTTGTTATATATAACCCTAGTAATAAAATTATTCACTTTAAGAACTGATTGATGTATAATGCAATTATCAAGAGTTTTGCAAATGCAAACAGGCTGATGCTTGAATATTTTAAGACATAGTTTGCCCCGCCCCTCTTGAGGGATATTTTTTGGTGTTTTGTAAGATATTTATTTTTTATATATACTCTATAAAGATTAAGTGGAAATCATTCACTTTAAGAACTTATCAGTGTTTACTGCAATTACGAAAGAAAGTTGAGGATATAATATGGACTGGACTGAATTTAATAAACGTTTTCCAACGGAAGAAAGTTGTAGAAACTATCTTTTCAAAAAGAAATGGACAGATGGCTTTTTTTGCCCTAAATGCGAATGTAAAAAATATTGGCTACTTGATCCATATAAATATAAATGTCAGCAATGTGGATATCAGTCAACAATAACTACAGGAACTGTTTTTGAGCATACACATTTATCTATGCGTCAATGGTTTGCCGCAATTGAATATGTCGGCTCATGTGGTAATTCTGCAACAGCTTCTGGTTTAAATACTGAATTGAAAAATATAGATTTGGAAATAGGAAGTAATCGTACTCGTTTGAATATAATGAAAACGATTAAACCTGAACTGTTTACACACGATAAGAAGCAAATAAATCGCCCGCTTCGTGGAAAGATTGATATATATGTTGATAAAAATACCAATATTATAACAGCAGTAGAGGTTTATGACGGAAAAATCGACCATATTCGTTTATGTGAATTACCAGAATATACGAAAAAATATTATGACGAATTCATTCTGAGTAATATCAAAAAAGGAAGTATTCTAAAACGTGCATGTGGACTTTATACCGTTAGTTCTCAAATAGACGGATATATTACAAAATTTCGCGGAATTGAAAGCTATAATGCAATTTATGCTCGAATGGTTTATGAACATTTTCAAACAGTAACACATGAGAAACCAAATGAATCATCACATTACATTGAAAATTACTGTAACTATATCAACGCTTTTACGGATTCCATCAGTTTCGATGAACTATTTGACAATATGTTAAACTGCAAGCCTAGAAAAAATCCACGAAAAGCAATAATAAAACAAATTAGACTAACAAACGGCAGAATGGGAAAATAGCCATAGTGAGAGAAAGAATTACCATTGATTTTGCAAATTTTGTTATCTAATGCATATAATTCCCCCTAAAAAAGCGGAGAGCAAAAATCTCTCCGCCTGATATCTGATTAACATACCACTCATTATTTATTATACCGTATCAACAGAATACACAGTTCCATCAATGGTTACAGACAACGTTCCATCATCTTGTTTCTCAAAGCTCATATCATGCCCTGTCATATCATAAAGAATCCCTAAAATCTGTTCTATATCTTGTGTAGAAAATATAGCTTTTTTTCTTTTGTCTAATTCCTGAGTTGAATAAATCCTGGATTTAACTCTTTTCATAAATCGCATCTTCCTTTCCTGATGTAAATTGATTATATTCTCAATCATATAAATAGAAGGTATTTCAGAAAATTTATGAAAATCTGACATCTAAGGTGGCTGACTGGTTCATTGCACCATTTTACCAATAGACTGGTAAAAGAAATGGAGAAGACCTCTGTCCTCTCCAAAAACCTATACATCATTTAAACTGTATCCTGATTTCTATATTTCTTCTTTTCTTTTTTGATTTACCAACATAAATACTTTGCTCTGTTCAATGCAGATATACTGTTGTTCTTCGCTTAAAGAACGGAATACTCGCAACAGCTCATTTTCCTGACGGGTAGAACATTCTTTTACTGAATGGTCTAACAGATAATCTGTAGAAACATCAAAGAAGTTTGCAAACATTTTCAATGTGGCAAAATCAGGTTCACGCACATTCTGGACATAACTCCCCAATGTAGATGGTGCAATGTTTAATTTCTTTGCAAGTTCTTTTTGGGTAATGTCTCTTTCTTCAATTAAAGCACGTAGGTTATCTCCAAAACTCATAGTATTCTTCCTCCATATTCCAATACTATATGAAGAACTCTTTCTATTTCTTATAATACGCAAATAGAGTTGACAATACTCATAATGCGTTTTAAACTTAGCTTATACATATACAGAGAAAGGAGGATTGCAATGTCTTACAGTAATCAAATGATAGTTCATGCCGTTGATACAATGGAAAGCTATTTGAATAATAAATTGCCTGAAACAAAGCTATGGGAACATTCATTTATCAAGAAGCAGATTGACAGGCGAGAATATCAGGAAAATTTCACTATTGAAGATCATATTCGTGGAATGGTTTATTCCATGTTAAGTTCAGGTGCTAAATGGGACAGAGTTGTTGATGGAATCGATGATTCAACCGGAAAAATCACTCCTATAGATGAACTGTTTCATAATTACAACATGGAATATATTTTATCCGGTTCATCTGATTTCTTTACTGAAAGAATAAAGGAAATCTGTGGAGCAACACAAAGTACACGAAAGCAGATGGAGGCTTTAATTAAGAACAATATTCCATTATTGTCCAAGATTGAAAATCAGTATGGTAGTATTGATTCTTGTTATAAAAAATACATAGCCGAAGATTCTACTTTGAAAGGGTTAATTGAAAAACTGTCTTCTCCAGAATCCTTTTTGAAGATGAATCAAATGGGAGAAGCACTCAATGCGGAGTATTTAAGAAATGTTGGGTATGATATTGCAAAACCTGACAGACATATCCGACGAATTCTCGGACGTAAAATCTTAGGCTGTTCAAAATATGAAACTGTTCCAATATATGAAGCTATGGATATTATCCAGTCAATAGCTGAACAAATGGGAAAGCATTGTGCAGAAGTTGACTATCTCCTCTGGATGTATTGTGCAAACGGATATGGAGAAGTTTGTACTGTAAGGAATCCTAAATGTGATATATGCGTAATTAGAAACATTTGTAATTCAGAAAGGACGATTTAAAATGGCAAGTTTATTTGAAAAAGGATTTAACAAATTCGCAGATATGGGGAACGCACTAAATAAAGAAGCAAACAAATTAGTTGGAAAAGAAGTTTTTGGAGAAATCAAAAAAATCGAAGAGCCAAAAGTTTTTCCACCATTTGAAAGCTATCCACCTTGTACTGTTGAAGAACCCGAACAATGGACTGCTCTTACAGGAAATAGCAAGCAGTTTGAGTTGGATGGAAATATAATTAACGTGTCACAAGAATTAGATACCTGTTTCCAGTATAAAGATTTATTCAAACAATCCGCTCAATATTATGCAAATCGCTTTGAATTTAGATATCATCAGTGTGTAAAAGATTATGATACACTATTACATTATTTTGAAGACATGTACATGGAAGGATTGGCTCCGATGTTGGAACGTGCATACAGTCTATTTCTTGTTTTTGGTGTCTTTAATGTTGATAAACAAACTTTTTATAATTATCAATTAGATACATACAATCGTGCTGTCACATCATACAGTACTATGTTGGGAATAACATTAGAGAAGAAACAATCCGCTGATTCCTTTGGAAACAAATTAGGCAATTCTGTTCGATTACAAGGTGGTGGGTTTGGATTAAAGGGTGCTGCAAAAGGAATCGCAAAAGCAGAAACTTTTAACTTTGGAATGAGTACACTTGGAAAATTTGTCTCTCATCAGTTACAAATGTCTGATGAAGAAAAAGCACAAATTTTTTCTAAATTTAAAGAAGATATATTTTTTAAAGAAGTTTATAATGACTATCTTTGCACATTCTTCTCAATGATTCAGTTTCTTGCCGATAATGGAATATTAAAACAAATATATACTAAAACTGGAAATGAATATAATACGATGATAAATAATTTGAAAAATCCTATGTTCCCGAAAGATAAAGTAGGACAGCTTCTTGCAGACATGATTTCCAAATATCCATTTGCTCAGGCTGAATATGAATTGCTTATAAATGTTTATGGAGAAAATGACGAAACCAGAGAAATTATCAATTACTTTAATTTTCCACTAAGTTAATGGAGGGATTGAATAAATTATGTCAAGACAAGAAGAATTGGAAAATCTTACAACTGCATATTATTTAGAGGATACACTCTTAATTCTTAATCGTGAGTTAAACGAACTTAACCGTAATATACCAAAAGCACCTAAACAGCCTTTGAAGCCAACAGAGCCTATGGAAATGACACCACAGAAAGTGCAACTAATACAATATCCGCAAATTCAACCGCCACAGATAAAAACACCGTCAAATTGGAAAAAAGGACTTCCATTTTACATTATTGGCATAATAATTGGCGTAATAAATGATTCCTTTATATTACAACTTATAGGAAGTGTAATAACCATTTGTGGTATTGTATACTCACTTCGGTTGTTCTCTAAAGACCGTGCATGGGTTAAGCAACAGAAGAAAGAGGCTGTTGAAAATATAAGAAATTCTGCTGATTATCAGAAAAAATGTAAAGAAATAGATTCTGAAAATAAAAAAAGGCAGTTAGCAGAATCCAATCGAGTACATGATGAATATCTGAAAATGTATGAACAATATGAAAGCGAATGCAACGTCTATAATGATAAGTTGGAACAGTATAAAAAGGACTATGACCATTATCAGACCTATACCATGGCTACATATAACAGCAAAAAGGAAGAACTTAAGAATGTGATAACTCAAACCCATGAAACATTAGAGGAAGTATATAAGAAAAATATTATCCCTGCACAATATCGTGGGATTGGGTCAGTTGCATATTTAGCAACTTTTATGGGAACTTCTGATTATGACTTAAAATTTGCAATAGAAAGATATAATCAGGACGTATCGCATCGCTATCAACAACAGCAAGTTAACATTGCAAATCAACAGTTGAATGCTATGCGTACTCAAACTCAAATATTGAACAATGTTCTGCAAAATCAGCATTATGCCACTTATCTTAATGAACAGGTACTTGATATTCAAGAACATGGAAATAAACTTTTAAGAAGTATCAGTAACTGGCAGAAAGCAGATATACTTATTAACGAACATAGATATCAAAAAAGACAGCAGGCAATTAAAAAGGCTAAACAATAGTATATCCCCATAAAAGAAAACATCTCTTTTCCTTTATGGTCATTTCCATTCAAAAAATATCTGTAATCCACTGTGATTATGGATATTTTTTTGTATCAATCATAAAAGAAATTCACTCCACCGTTTCTTTTATGGTTTAGGTTGAACAGCAAATTATTACGAAATTATTAACGGATTTCAGAGGGGTTGAATGTAACATAGTATCATCTTACAATATAAATAATCAATCGACGTCGAAAGAGAAAAAACGCAAAGGAGATTATTTCTATGAATGAAAACTTATTTTTGCTTTATAACCATTATGGAATAAAAGAAACTTTCACAGATTCGCAAATTATTTTTCATGCAGTTAATCGTTCCTATCGTGACTTTTGGCGACAGATACACTTTCATGACAAGAATGTGTTTAATCAGGATACCAAAAACGAATATAAATCGGAATCTTTTCTTGCTGAAAATCTGCCACGTTTGTTTGAATCAGAAAACCAACAGGATTTTGATAAAACACATTATGTTTTATGCAACACGCTCATTCATATGTACGATGGAATATGCAAATGGTCATATGGTATTGCTCAAAGACTAATCAATCAGACACTTGTTCATCTGATAGTAATTGAATCCAATCTCCAAACAGGATACTGGGATATAAATTCTGCAAGAAGATTTTTCCATGTACCAGTAGAAACATATACATTACAAATGGCTACTGCTTACGGAAGAGATGCTTACAAACATGTATTACATTTGAAATGTGCGCCGCTTGAAGATGTAACCAACCGCTATCATATGGGTTACTACAATATCGAAAAAGTATTACCTTTTGAAGAATGGGAGTTTCCAGAATATATAGAATATCAGACAACATTACGAAAGACTATAACAGAATCCTCCTATGCTGACCCTGTTGATTGGTGGTTTCAGGCATTTTGCGAGGTTGCCGGTACAAGATTTACACACATAAGGGAAAACCGCTGATTGGAGGAAATATGAAAATATGGTTAGATGATATACGCTCGGCACCCGATGGGTTTATCTGTTGTAAAAGCGTTAATGATGCAAAACGAGTAATCGAACATGCAAAAGAACCCATTTCATTGATTGACTGTGACCATGATTTAGGCGATTTCGCATATGACGGTGGAGACGGAATAAAATTATTGGATTGGCTTGCTGAAACAGGTCGTTTTTATCCTGTTCGCATTCATACAATGAACCCTGTTGGAAGAGAAAATATGTTACGATTACTTGAGCGATACTGGAAATAGTAAAGAAATAGATATTCAAAGAACTTTCGAGGAGTGATTGCAAATGATATACGGATACGCAAGATGTTCTACAAATGAGGATTTACAGGATATTGAATGACAGGTAAGAGAACTAAAACAACAAGGTGCTACTGATGAAACAATCTACAAAGAGTATGAAAGTGGAACGAAAACCAATCGTGCAGAATTAGATAAACTCTTAAATATCGTACAATCAGGAGATACCATTATTGCCACTGAGGTCAGCCGATTTACAAGAAGCACTTTACAGTTATGTGAAATCATAGAATTTGTTAAAAAGAATCATATCAAATTGGTTCTTGGAACTTTTGAAGTAGACTGTAGCAAAGAACTTGACCCGATGACTGAGGGAATGTTAAAAATGATGGGTGTATTTGCGGAACTGGAACGTAACATGATAAGCCAGCGTGTAAAAAGCGGAATGGAAAATGCCAAAGCAAAAGGAAAGGCAATCGGAAGACCCGTAACAACTACTGATAATATTCCATCTATTTTTTATCATTATTACCCTCAATACAAAAACAAGAAAATTAACAAATCTGAGTTAGCACGACTTTGTTCTCTTTCAATCCCAACGGTATATAAGTATTTGAAGATTATTGAAGAACAAGCTTAACATTATAAATGGTGTTGCACCCAGTTAATTCCACGAAAGAGAGGTTATTTTCATGCAGGTAAGTATTTATTCCAGACAGGCAATTGAAACGCTTATCAAAGGGGATTTCCCTAAAAATTCAGCAGTTATCAGTTTTCTTGACCCACCCGATAATTATCACAATAAACACTCTGCCCCTGTTGATTATAAAAATAAGGCAGAGCGGATTTTTTACGTTGCCGTACATGATATAGATTTATCCGTTCTGCCTAAATTCAACTTGAGCTATGAAACCTATTTTCCTGAAGCTGACCAGTTAGCAGAATTTATCTTCAAAGCTAAAAATGACGGACTGGATATTATCTGTCAATGCGAATATGGTGAAAGCAGAAGTTCTGGCTGCGCTGCTGCCATTCTTGAATATTTCTACAAAACAGGAATTTCTGTTTTCGTAGACTACAGATATTATCCAAATCAGGTTATCTATCACAAGGTCTTTGATGCTTTATCCAACTATCAAACAAAAATGAATGCCCCGAAAAACTAACATGTCCCACATTCTCTCAACTGAATGACTAATTCATTAAGAAATAGACTTCTGCAACCCTGAGCGACCATATACGAAGTGACCACTCCGTATAAACCCTGTTCAGAGTAAACGACATGATTGCCAATACATTCGCCCGGATCGTATTTTCCGGCCAGGTCGCATAAATCTCACTGGATGCAACATTCTTGATATAATCTTTATATTTAACATAATAATTGGTCGCAGTTGAATCTCTTGGTGAACCGTCATGTACCACGATATACTCTGGCACAACCACACGGCTTAAAACAATCTCCCCTGTCTCCATCACCGGTTTGATCTCTGCCTCTGCGATCTTCGGTGGATAGTCTCCATATAACGTATGAGCGGGGATGACGAATACTTGTTCCTCTTCCCCGCTCTGATCTGCTGGTTTCATCTGTATGTTCTGTATTGCCTTTACATTTGCAAGAATCTCTGTTCCTGCAACACTGACCGGTTCAAATCCCGGTGCTTCGATACTCAGCGTATATTCCGAATATGGCTGTCTCTCTTCTTCTATATCCAGACTCCACTCCTCCGGTGGTGCTGCAAGTTCGATCGTCTCCGTCTGTCCTGATGAATCTGTCTGTATCTTTTCCAGCGTACTTTCTGGTACTCCGGTATACGAAATAGAAATTTCCGCCCATTCCACCGGAAATGCATTCACCGAGGAAGTAACATTGATCTGAAGCGTTCCTTTGTCAACTGCTTCTGTCTGCATGGCACATAACTGGCTCATGATCTGCTCCATGAAATCTATCATCATCTCTATTATATAAGCCGACTTTTCATGATATTCATACTAATTTCATAATGGTATTTACACTAATTTCATAAGCCACTTTACACCAGCTTCATAATATCATTAAACATCACCAAAACCATCAGAACCATCAGAAGTGCAAACCCTGCAAAATGCACCATGCCTTCTTTATCCGGTGATACCCGCTTTCCACGAATTGCCTCAATGATCAAAAATACCAGTCTTCCACCATCCAGTGCCGGTAACGGCAGAAGATTCATCACACCGAGGTTTGCCGTGATCAGAATCCCGATATTCATCAGATTCAGGATGATCACTGATAACCCAGCCGGTGCTGCCTCCTGATAAACATTGTCTACTGCACTGACAATTCCCACCGGACCTGACAGATCTTTCATTCCGACTCTTCCCGTCACAAGCATCCGAAGACTGTCTACTGTATAATTAATCCAGTATTTGACAGTATAAGCACCATATTTCAGGGTTCCGAAAAATCCCGGACGCTCCATTTTACCTCCGGTCACTCCCAGAAGCGGTGCAGTATCTCCTTCTTTCTGTCTCGGCTCCAGCACTGCTGTATGTGTCTTTCCATCCCTCTTATATGTGATCTCAACTTCTTTTTCTTCTGGATGAGTCAGATTATATAAACTGATATCATTCCAGATATGCACAGAGCGATCACCGATCTTCGTGATCACATCGCCTTCTGAAAGTCCCTGCTCCTGAGCTGAATATCCATCCATCACTCCACCGACAACCGGTGTTCTGTATCCAACCCATGCGATCATGCTCATACATAAGATCCATGCCAGGATCAGATTGAAAAGCGGTCCTGCAACAATGACTGACATTCTTGCCCAGACAGATTTACTGTTAAAGCTTCCTTCTGATATATCTTCCACATCATCCTCGCCCATCATGCATGCTCCGCCAAAAGGAAGCAGTTTCACACTGAACTTTGTTTCACCAAACTGCTTCCCGAACAGCGTTGGTCCAAGTCCCAGTGAAAATTCATCCACACGGATTCCATTCGCTTTAGCAAGAAGGAAATGTCCCAGTTCGTGAATGATTATGATTGCACTGAACAGCAGTATCGCTAAAATAATCCCCATATATTACCACCTGTTTTTAATAAATTCATATGTTGCCTGTTCTGTCTTTAGTATTTCTTCTACCGTAGGGAACGGAATATTTTTATGAGCTTCCATGCATGCCTGAATGATCTCCGGAATCTGCATGTATTTAATCTTTCTGTCTAAGAACATGGCAACTGCCCGTTCATTTGCAGCATTCAAAACTGTCGGGAGAGAACCTCCTGTCCTTCCGGCTTCATAAGCCAGTTTCAGTCCGTAAAATGTCTCCATATCCGGTTTTTCAAATGTAATCTGACTTAAAGCAGCAAAATCCAGTCTGTCTCCCGGAAGAAATCTTCTCTCAGGATAATACAGTGCATACTGGATCGGGAGCTTCATATCCGGTGTGCCAAGCTGTGCGATCACCGCACCATCTTCGTATTCCACCATAGAATGAATGATGCTCTGTGGCTGCACGACTACCTGGATCTGATCCACGTCCACTCCGAACAGCCACTTTGCCTCAATCACTTCCAGCCCTTTATTCACCATGGTGGAAGAATCGATCGTGATTTTTCGCCCCATTGCCCAGTTCGGATGCTTCAGGGCATCTTCTACCTGGATATTTTGAAGTTCTTCTCTCTTTTTCCCTCTGAACGGGCCACCTGATGCAGTCAGCAGGATCTTATGCAATGCTTTCTCCTGTCCACCCTGCAGAGACTGGAAAATGGCACTATGCTCACTGTCCACCGGAAGAATGGAAACGCCCATTTCCTTTGCAAGCGGTATAATAATATGCCCTGCCGTAACTAAAGTTTCTTTATTCGCAAGTGCAATATCTTTTCCTGCCCGGATTGCCTCGATCGTCGGGAGGATTCCGATCATTCCAACAATCGCAGTGACAAGGATCTCCGCTTCAGGTTCTTCTGCCACCGCAAGCAATCCTTCCATTCCACAGAGTACTTTCACATCCAAATCCCGGATCTTTTCTTTCAGTTCCTTTGCCCGCTCCTCTTTCCACACTGCAACAACCCTCGGGGAGAACTCCCGGATCTGTTGTTCTAAAAGTTCTATATTATTTCCGGCAGCCAGTGCCGTTACTTTGATATCCTGATTTGTTCTGACAATTTCCAGTGTCTGCGTTCCAATTGAACCTGTAGAACCCAAAACTGCTATTTTTTTCATGTTCCGTTACACCTCATTTGCTTTTTCTATCCGCTCTCTAAAAAACTTTCCTACAGGAATAATGCAAGATAATAGATGATCGGTGCTGTAAAGATCACGCTGTCAAACCGGTCAAGGATTCCTCCATGTCCCGGAATCAGCTTTCCATAATCTTTGATATTATGGTATCGTTTGATCGCTGATGCTGCCAGATCTCCAATCTGGGAAATTGCTCCGCCTGCTGCTCCGATAATCGCATATCTGAGTACATCTTCTCCCGCATTTCCCCAGTAATTCACTGCCAGTGCATAGAGAGTCCCGATCAGTGCTGCTCCAATGATGCCTCCAATACCGCCTTCTACCGACTTTTTCGGACTTAAGACAGGAGCCATCTTATGCTTTCCGATCAGCATTCCCACACAGTAAGCACACGTATCGCATCCCCATGAGCATACAAAGACAAGCCATACTGTAAAAATACCTCCCGGAAGGATTCTCGTCTGATAAATATAGGAAAGCATCACCGCCACATAAAAGACCCCGAAAAAGCCGGCCAGGATCTGCTGTGTATTATACTTAGGATATGCAAATACAAGCACTGCCATCTGACAGATCAGGTATCCCATAAAAAGCATCATAAACCAATTCAGTGATTCTCCCGGAAGTTGTGGCTTAAAATACAGTAAGGCATAATAACCGACTGCAAATATATATCCCAGGACTCCCGGAGCTTTCTTCTCAATTCCAAATACTTTATAAAGCTCTGTCATCCCGATCAGGCTGATCAGAAGCAGAACCCCGAACAGAAGGCTTCCGCCCGTAATCACCGTGATCAGTGCAATGATCACCAATAGTATTCCACTTAATAACCTCGTCTTAAACATTATTTTTCCTCCTCAACGCCACCAAATCGTCTGTGCCGATGATTATATTCTTCGATTGCCTTTATCAGCTCTTCTTTCGTAAAAGCCGGCCACGGCACATCTGTAAAATAAAATTCCGAATACGCGAGCTGCCAGAGCAGATAATTCGACAATCTCTGCTCCCCGCTTGTTCGGATCATCAAATCCGGATCCGGAATATCATGTGTATCCAGATAATCATTCACCGTCTGTTCTGTGATCAAATCAGGATCTATTTTCCCCTCTTTGCACTCCTTTGCAATTTTCTTAACAGCCCTGGTGATCTCATCCCTGCTTCCATAATTCAAAGCAATCGTAAAATTTAAGCCTTCGTTATTGACTGTGGCCTCTTCCAGTTCCTGAATGCGGCTTTTAATATCTTCATCCAACGGCTCAATATCCCCGATCACCCGGATTTTCATATCATTTTTTGCCGCAGTCTTCAGACAGGTCTTCATATAATTGCGAAGTAATGTCATCAATGCAGCCACTTCGTTTTTCGGACGGCTCCAGTTCTCTGTAGAAAACGCATAGACTGTCAGATACTTGATTCCGAGTCGCCATGCTTCCTCACAGATCCGTTCCACATTTTTACTTCCCTGGGCATGACCGTAGTTTCTCGGCATTCCTTTGGATTTTGCCCAACGCCCGTTTCCGTCTAAAATGATCGCGATATGCTGTGGTACGTTCATATATTGCTCCTTTCTTCTTCACCTTATAAAAAATGGAGCCTAAATCATAAGCTCCACTGTTCGTACTGCTCTATAACCGATTAAACCGTCATGATCTCTTTTGATTTTGCCTCGACCATCTTGTCCACCTGTGCAATATACTTATCGGTGATCTTCTGAAGCTCATCTTCCAGATCCTTGATCTCATCTTCTGAAACTTCCGTTCCTTTCAGCTTCTTAAATGCCACATTTCCGTCACGACGGATATTGCGGACTGCAACCTTTGCTTCTTCTCCTTTTTTCTTTACCTCTTTTGCAAGCTCTTTTCTGCGATCCTCTGTCAGTTCAGGGAATACCAGACGGATAGAAGTTCCATCATTTGTCGGGTTGATTCCGATATCAGAGGTAAGGATTGCCTTCTCAATAGCTTTCAGCATGCTTTTTTCCCATGGCTGAATCTGGATCATACGTGCTTCCGGCACAGAGACATTTGCCACCTGCTGAATCGGAGTCGGTGAACCATAATAGTCTACGGCAATCTTATCTAATACATGAGGATTGGCACGTCCTGCACGGATCGTAGCAAGTTCGCCATCCAGATTATTGATCGTCTTTGTCATCTTTACGTCATATGCTGCAATTTTTTCATTCATATTGGGAAATCCTCCTAAACTGTTACTTTGGTTCCTGTAAATCTGCCCTGCATGGTATTCACGATACTATTCTCTTCATTCAGTCCAAATACCAGCATCGGCATCTTATTTTCAAGACAGAGAATGGAAGCTGTCAGATCCACTGCCGCCAGCTTCTGATCGATCACATCCTGAATCGTGATCTCGTCATATTTCACTGCCGAAGGATTCGTCTTCGGATCACTGTCGTAAATACCGTCGATTGCCTTTGCAAGAAGCATTGCATCTGCCTCAATCTCGATCGCACGAAGTACTGCTCCTGTATCTGTAGAGAAATACGGATGTCCTGTTCCACCTGCAAAGAAGATCACTTTTCCCTCTTCCAGTGCTTCAGTTGCTGCATCTTTGGAGAACAGAGATGTGAAAGCACCACATACAAATGGTGTGAATACCTCTGTCTTCATTCCTACGTGGCGGAAAATATCTGATACATAAATACAGTTCATCACGGTCGCAAGCATTCCGATCTGATCTGCTTTTGTACGGTCAATCGTCTCACTGGTTCTTCCTCTCCAGAAGTTACCTCCACCGGTCACGATCGCTACCTGGATTCCCTCATCAACAAGCTGCTTTACCTGCTTTGCAACACCGATACACGTTGCCTCGTCAAATCCGGTCTTCTTTTCTCCTGCAAGAGCCTCTCCGCTTAACTTTAACAATACTCTTTTCATATCTGTATAGCTCCTTTAATTCTGTATTATTACCTTAATTGGAAGTATAACATATCTTTCCACATTTGTCATTTCTTAAATAATCAGCATGGAAAAAAGTACAGTGATGATTCCACAGATTCCGATTGCCAGTCCACTCATCGCACCTTCTACTTCCCCGATCTCGATTGCCTTGGACGTTCCCACCGCATGACTGCATGATCCAATCGCCAGTCCTGCCGCCACCGGATCTGATACACGGAAGATCCTGATCAGGAGCGGAGTGATAATACTTCCCAGGATTCCTGTAAAAATAACTGCAACGACCGTGATTGGTACAACTCCGCCCCCCGGCTCTGAAATACTGACTGCGATCGGTGTCGTCACTGATTTGGGAAGCAGGGATACTGTCATGCTCTCATCCAGTCCGAATAGTCTGCACATCCCGTATACACTTCCCATGGATGCTGCCGATCCCGCCGTACATCCCACCAGGATAGGAAGCCAGTACTGCTTCAGGATATCCAGCTTTGTATAAATTGCAACTGCAAGGCATGCTGTTGCCGGAGCGAGGAACATATTGATCAATGCTCCCCCAACATTATAAGTATCATATGGAATATCAAACACAAGTAATACACCGACGATCAGTACGATCGCAACAATCAGCGGATTGCAGACCGGAGTCTTCAACTTATGGTTTAGTTTTACTCCGCTCCAGAATGCCACAATACTCAGTGCCACACCGAAATATGGAGATGCCATTAATTCTTTCATGCTTTTTCCCTCCTGTCTTTCCACTTTTTCATCAGATGTACTGTAAACATGACGCTGTAAGCCGTCACTGCAAATGTCACAACGGTCGAAATAATGCAGATAAGAATCAGTTGAACTGCCGTACTTTTCAGTTCATCGAAATAATTGATGATGCTGACTCCCGCAGGTACAAAAAAGAATGCCATATTACTCAGCAGAAAATCTGCTTTCTCCTGTACATGCTCGATCTTTAAAAATCCGGTCAGCAGACAGATCAGTAAAAGTACCATCCCGATCACACTTGCCGGAAAAGAAAATGGCAGATAATGCTCAATCACCAGGCTGATCCAACAGACGCCAAAAATAACCCCAAACTGCTTCAAAATTTTCATTTTTCTTACCTTCTTCATATATAAAATGTTCATGCCGCAGATTATTTTCCACAGACACTTCACCTAGGTTACCACTCCTGCAGAATGAAGTCAATGAACGGAACACTGAAATCTGTTCCTCTCTTTTCTACTTTTTTGTAAAATTTTCTAAATGCCCCTCATAAAATAATTGACATTTTAGTGTCAATGATTTATGATACAAATGTTTTCACACTTTAAACAACTAAAATTTTACAGTGCGAATGTAATTGTACTTTGGGAGGACATAAAAATGATTATTGTATTAAAGCCAAATACTACAGAAAAAAATATAACCCGCGTTGAAAATCTTGTTAAGAACAGAGGTCTTGACACGCATCTTGTCCGCGGAACAGAAATGACGATCATCGGTTGTATCGGTGATACAACTCTGATCGACCCGAGACTTTTCGAGGTTGACGAATCCGTTGATAAAGTCATGCATGTCCAGGAGCCTTACAAACTTGCCAACAGAGCTTTTCATCCGGAAGATTCGATCATTGATGTTTCCGGTGTTCAGATCGGTGGCGATCACCTGGGACTGATCGCAGGTCCATGTTCCGTTGAATCTTTTGATCAGGTTCTTGAAATTGCACAGAAAGCCAAAGCATCCGGAGCCAATCTTCTGCGTGGCGGTGCATTCAAACCCCGTACAAGCCCTTACTCTTTCCAGGGACTTGGTCTTGAGGGACTGGATATTCTCTGTGCAGTAAAAGAAGAAGTCGGTCTCCCGATTGTAACAGAGCTGATGTCCCCGAAATATCTGGATGTCTTCAATGAGAAAGTCGATCTGATTCAGATCGGAGCAAGAAATATGCAAAACTTCGATCTGTTAAAAGAATTAGGTCAGCTTGACCGCCCGATTCTTTTAAAGAGAGGTCTGAATGCGACCTATGAGGAATGGATCATGTCTGCTGAGTACATCATGGCATCCGGTAATGAAAATGTCATTCTGTGCGAGCGTGGAATCCGTACTTTTGAGACTTATACAAGAAATACTTTGGACCTGCAGTGTATCCCTGTCCTGAGGAAAAAGACGCATCTTCCTGTTATTGTTGACCCAAGCCATGCCGGTGGAAAATGGTGGCTGGTAGAACCGATGGCAAAAGCAGCGATTGCTGCCGGCGCTGACGGACTCATGATCGAGGTTCACAATAACCCGGAAGCTGCCCTTTGCGACGGTGCTCAGTCACTGAAACCGGAAAAATACGATGCTCTCTTAAAGCAGGTCAGCCAGATCGCTACTGTAGTTGGAAAATCACTGTAAGGAGTTTCATTGATGGAATTAATTGTAAATTTAGGACCGGATACTTATCCTATTTATATTGAAAATGGAATCCTGCCGCAGACCGGAAGTTATATCCGTAAATTCTTTACCGGAAAGAAAATTATGCTCATCTCGGATGATCATGTTTTTCCGCTTTATGGAAAGACTGTCCTGGATTCCCTGAAGGACTATGAATGCCATTCTCTTGTCCTTCCACATGGTGAGCCTACCAAAAGCTTTCAGACACTTCCGCAGATTTATTCTGCGATGTTGGATGCCAGACTTACCCGAAGCGACCTGGTCATTGCACTGGGAGGAGGCGTGATCGGTGACCTTGCCGGTTTCGCTGCTTCCAGTTTTCTCCGGGGCGTCAGGCTGGTTCAGATCCCGACTTCCCTGCTTGCCCAGGTAGACTCTTCTGTTGGTGGAAAAGTTGCAGTCGATCTGCCACAGGGGAAAAATCTTGTAGGTGCATTTTTTCATCCAAAAGCAGTCATTATTGACCCGGATGTGCTGAATACACTCCCCCCGCATTTTATCAGTGACGGTATGGGCGAAGTCATTAAATACGGATGTATCAAAGATAAAACTCTGTTCGATACTTTAGTCTGCCATACTTCTTTTGAAGACCTGAAACCAAAGCTGACCCGGATCATCGCACGCTGCGTTGATATTAAGCGGATTGTAGTAGAACATGACCAGTTTGATACTGGTGAACGGATGTTGTTGAACTTTGGTCATACACTGGCTCATACTATTGAGCAGTATTATAATTATGAAAGAGAAAGCCATGGGGAGGCCGTCGGAATCGGTATGTATCAGATTACCCGGCTTGCTGAAGAAAAGGGACTGACAGCCACCGGTTGTGCCGATGCTATCAAAAAGGCTCTGGATATCTACCGGCTGCCTGATCATTGTGATCTGCCAATTTCTTCTCTTACAGATGCTATTGCTTTAGATAAAAAGAATTTAAATAATCATCTGAATCTGGTTCTTCTCCATACGATCGGTGACAGTTATGTCCACCCTGACAGCCTTGCATTCTTTGATGGAGCAGGACTGATTTAGACTATGAAAAACCGGATGAATGGTCATTTTTCTGCCATTCATCCGGTTCTTTTTATCATTTTCATCCATACAATTCTAGCCCTTCCACACCTGCCTTCATTACAAACCGGTTTCTTTTACAATACTTTCCATGGATCTTCTTTTCCCTCGGAATGTAAAATACAGCTTAACAGTGAATTTTTTACCATATCGCTGACTGCCTGGTCTGTATAAAAGGCCATATGCGGAGTTACAATAACATTCGGAAATCCCCGCAAGATATACAGATCCTTTTTACTTAAAATGTCCGATTTTCTGTCATAATAATACATACCAAATTCGTCCTCAATCACATCCAGTCCGACTGCTCCGACTTTCTCATTTTCCAAAGCATTGATCAGAGCTTTCGTATCGATCAGACCGCCTCTTGCGGTATTGATGATCACAACTCCATCTTTCATTTTTGCAAAAGCCGCTGCATCCAGCAGATGTGCATTTTCTGCCTCTAACGGCATATGCAGGGTGAGCAGGTCACATTCTTTGTAAATCGTATCAAGATCTGCATACTGTGCATACTTTTTCACTTCTTCATTTTCATAGGCATCATAAGCGTAAATTCTACACCCGAACCCTGACAGATCACGGATGACCGCCCGTCCGATCCTTCCCGTTCCAAGCACTCCCACTGTAAAATTGTGCAGCTCTCCCCCCTGGATTCCAGGCAGTGAAAAATCATTGATCTCCGCTCTCTGCATGATCCTCTTCATTTTGCGGATTGCCATCAGCATCAGCATCAGCGTATAGTCTGCCACACATTCCGGTGAGTAGGATACATTGCTGACACTCATTCCGAATTTTTTTGCTGCCTGCAGATCAATATGATCAAATCCAATCGTTCTTGTGGAGATCATTTTTACTCCCAGTTCATGAAATCTTTCCACCAGTTGTGCATCGATCTTTGTTGTGATAATACTCAGATATTCATAACCTTCTGCCAGATGTGCATTTTCCAGCGTTGGTGCATCCTTACAGATTCCAAGCTCCACTCCATATTCTTTTGAAAATTTCTGAAAAAACTCTGCCTCATCAAATTCTCTGTAACTGTAAACAAAAATTTTCATACTTCATTCTCCTCGTCTCCAAGATCATTCTATTTTCTCTTCTATCATTCAATCAGACCATAATGTTCCATTGCAAAGGCGATTCCATCCTCTTCCACCGTCTTCGTCACAAACTCTGCATATGGATCCAGTACCGGATCATGGTTCCCCATCGCAACTGCATGCTCCACAAACCGAAACATGGCAAGATCATTGCTGCTGTCACCAAAGACATACGCATCCTTCGGATCAATCCCGAACTTTTCCATAATAAACCGGCAGGCCGTTGCTTTCGTATAACCTTTCTGGATCACTTCATAAGTATGACTGCCCCGGTCCAGTGCCTCCAGCTCTCCTTTGGTATACTCTAAAAAAGACTTCAGATCGCTGCGTTCATCCTCATAAAGGAAAATCTTATCATAAATAAAATCTCCCTTTTCAATGGACTGCTCCATTCCCATTCCTCTTCGGTGAAAATATCTTCTGGAACTCTCCAGTCCGTCAAACCGGCTCATCCTCTCAGGATAATAAACATCTTCCTGCCCTTCTGCAACTACCCCAAGATTACACTCCGTCGCTTTTTTCAGGATTTCCCTTCCACGCTTTTTTTCGATTGAACTTGAAAAAAGGACTTCATCCTGATAAGTAAGATACGTTCCGCATCCGCATAGATATCCGTCAAACTTCAGTCTGCGGATCTCCGGCGGAATACTGCAGATCGTCCTGCCAGTATTGATAAAAAGAAGATGTCCTGCCTGCTGTGCCGCTTTCATTGCATTGATCGCACTGACAGGAACTTCCTTTGTAATCTCGCTGAGTACGGTTCCGTCTATATCAAAAAATAATACTGCTCTGTCCAATTTCTTTTTTCTCCTTCTGTCCGTCCGGCTGATCCGGTGGAACTGCTCCGGGTAATTAACTCCAACTTTTTCGAAATCCATTTCCCTATTCTTATAGATTTTAGCACCTTTTCCCACTAAAGCATAGAGATTCCTGGATTTTTAAAGAAAAAGCAGCATCCCCGGGCTTTGATCGATCCCGGTCTGCTGCCAACTTTCATTTTATCAGTTTTATTTTCCCGCTGCACTCAGATTCATCTTTCTAAATACAACTACCAGTACTTTACCGATGGCAAGTACCAGGATCGCTGCCGCGATTGCTTCAGGAATCCCCGATGCCATTACCGTTCCCATCACCAGACCAAATACGGCACTGATCGCTACTTCTTTTGCCTCGGCATACTGCTGTGCAAATAAGACGTAAATACTTCCCATTACGATGATCGTATGAAAAATAGACCCTGCAAATCCAACAATCGGAAGTGCGATCACTTCATTCAGCTTTACCTTTCTGCATAAGATCCACAACCATCCGGCTGCGACACCAAGTAAGATCCGGCATCCAACCGCCACCCATAATGCCTTGAATGCTCCCGGAATACCGGTTGTACTCATAAACGGTGAAAATGCAAAGGATAAAAGAGTCGGTGTCATCGTATTGCTGACAACCGAACAGATACCGAATACACCTCCAAGAATTGCTCCGGCAGATGGTCCTAAAAGGATTGCTCCAAGGATGACCGGAATATGGACTGTTGTTGCCTTGATCACCGGAAGCTGAATCATGCCCAGCGGAGTATTCGCAAGGACAATGATGATTGCTGCCATAAGTGCAACACTGACCAACCAACGAGTATCATGCTTTTTCGTCTTCATTTTTCTCCTCCTGTTATCGTTCTCATTCCCTGAGATACAATACATTTATGTGTCGGTTTATTATAGCATTGCATTTTCCTCCAGACAAGCAGAATTTGCCTTTTCCAGTCATGCTGCAATCCATTTTTACATATATTTTTACTAATGAAACCTTTCGGGGTAAACCGATGAAACCTTCTTTTTCTTCAAGGCTCAAAGATTTTTTGCAAGGTGCTTTTTCTCCTGTCAGACTTGGACTTCTCCTTCTCATTGCTTCCTATTTTGCGGGAACAGGAATCGGCTGGCTTTCCCGCCATCCGTCTTTTTTCTCCTTCTTTCCATGGAATATGGAGTCCTCCGTTTCTTCCCCGGCCGATCCTTCTTCAACCGATACTTCCTCGACTGATACTCCGGTCAGTACCGGCCTGACTTCTTTAAGCTGTGCCATTCCCTCCCTGACTGCACCTTCCGAGGGAAACTGGGGACTTAGTTTTCAGCAAGACGGACAGCTTCCCACCGGAAATGCCACCATTGAATCCCTCAAAAAATATGACGCATACTATGCAAAAGATACGGATGAAAAAGTTATTTTCCTGACTTTTGACGCAGGGTATGAAAATGGAAATACACCCGCCATCTTAGATGCACTCAAAAAGCATCAGGTCAAAGCGACCTTTTTTGTTGTCGGCACTTACATAGAATCCGAACCGGAACTCATCCAGCGTATGACAGACGAAGGGCATACCGTTGGAAACCATACCTGGCATCATCCAGATATGTCAAAGATTGCCTCGCTTGATACATTCAGGAAAGAGCTGGAGGATGTAGAAACTGCCTATAAAAATGTAACCGGAAAAGAAATGACGAAATACTACCGTCCTCCACAGGGAAAATACAGTGAATCCAATCTGCAGATGGCAAAAGAACTTGGTTATAAAAGCTTTTTCTGGAGTCTCGCCTATGTAGACTGGTATCAGGATCAACAGCCTTCCAAAGAAGAGGCATTTGAAAAACTGCTGAACCGGATTCATCCCGGAGCATTGGTTCTTCTGCACAGCACCTCTGCAACCAATGCACAGATCCTCGATGAACTTCTGACCCGATGGGAAGAAATGGGGTATCAGATTCTTCCACTTCAGGATCTTGTAAAATCTTAAGGTACTGTACATTGGTTTCCTAGATAATCCCCGGCTATGCAGATGAGCTGCTGGCAGCTTCTCCTGCATAGCCGGGCATAAAAAACCTGCCGGACATTTTTCTCTGTCCGGCAGGTTTTCTCTTATCTCTGGCTGTCTGCTTTTTCTTTTCACGGAATCTTACAGCAGATTCTTTCTCAGTTCTTCTCCACTCTTTGCACTTAAATATGCAGGAGCAATATCAAAAACGGTCTTGCATCCTGACTGTCCTTCTTTGGCAAGTCTGTATGCTGCCCTTGCATATGCAATCAGTACAGAAGAAGTAAATTCCGGGTTGGAATCCAACTTCAGACTGTATTCGATCAGATGACTGTTCTCCTGATTCCAGCCTGTCTTTCCGCTACGGAGTACAAATCCACCATGCGGGATTCCACTGTGGTTCGCCTTCAGTTCTTCCTCACTGATAAAATGTACTGTTGTATCATAATCGGAGAAATAGTTCGGCATGGTCTTGATCTCTTCTTCAACCTTTGCAGCATCTGCTCCCTCTTCCAGTACTACGAAACACTCTCTTGTATGCTTCTGTCTTGTTGTAAGTTCCGGATTTTCTCCATTTCTTACTGCCTCAAGAGCTGCCTCTACAGGGATCGTATACTGCTTTCCATCTTTTACACCTTCTACTCTGCGGATTGCATCAGAATGTCCCTGGCTGACACCTTTTCCCCAGAATGTATAATCTTTTCCATCCGGAAGGATTGCATTGGCATATAATCTGTTCAGTGAGAACATTCCCGGATCCCAGCCTACGGAAATGATTCCTACATTGCCGCCCTCTTTTGCTGCTGCATCTACATTTCCAAAATGCTCAGGAATCCTTGCATGTGTATCAAAGCTGTCGATCACATTGAAAAGCTTTGCATACTTCGGAGTCTGTTCTGGAAGATCTGTCGCACTTCCTCCACAAAGGATCATAACATCAATCTTGTCCTTCCATGCTTCTACATCCTCTACTCTGCACACTGCTGCTCCCTCTGTCAGGATCTTCACTGTTGCAGGATCTCTTCTCGTAAAGACTGCTGCCAATTCCATATCTTCATTCTGTCTGATCGCACATTCTACGCCTTTTCCAAGATTTCCATAACCTAAAATACCAATCTTAATACTCATTTTTTTCTCCTTTTCACGCCACCTGCAAGATGTTGTCAGAAGCACTTTACCATGTTCCCAACGTTTTAATTATACATTTTATGAGAACGATTTTCAACGGATTCTTTTGGTTATTATAATTCTTTTACATCCTCTGTATGAAAGCAGGAAATAACCTCCATAAATTCCCACGATCATCGCCGCACAGATCAGCAATGCCGGAATGATTGCTTTTATATCATAAATACTGAGCAGTTCAATACATACCTGGATACCAAAAATGGAATGGATCATGGCAAGGAGCAACGGGAAAGCAAAAAAGACTGCCATCTGTAAAAATAATGTATGCCCAAGCTCTTTTTCACTGACTCCCAGTTGTTGTAAAATCCGATATTTTTCTCTTCCGTCAATGGCATCGGACAGTTCTTTCAATGCAAGAAGTGCTGCCCCGCTGATGATAAATACCAGACCAAGATAAATTGCCACAAAAATCACAACTCCACTGGACCCGATACTTTCATCATAGATCTCCGACTGCGTACTGACAGAAAGCAGCTCATCCTCCGTAAACTCTTTCTGATATCGAAATTCATCACTGTCCATATAATTTCTGAACTCTTTTGTATCATATTTTGGGGAATAATCGGCAAGCAGATAAGAAGCATGTCTGCTTTCTTTGGGAAAAGATATTGTATCCGGTACGATCACTACCCCCATATTCTGGTCTGAATACGACATCATCAGATACGTTTCCTGGCATTTTTCCTCTGCTGCATCAAGTACCTGTCCCTGAATCGTAAGCCGGACCTTTTCTTTTAATCCTTTGTTAAAATACTTTTTGGAAAATTCTGTTGTTGCACTCACCGCATAGCCGGCTGCTCCCAGGTGGACTTTTTTATAACCGTACAGTTCTGCTGCCCGGTTGTAGTCACTTTCATGAATCAGTTCTACTTCAGAATCCAGAAATTCCTCGAATCCCTGCTGCGTCTTCAGCAGTTCTTCCCCTGCACTTCCCATCAGATCTTTCATGGTAACTTCCCTGGTTTCATAAGTATAAAATTCATGGCAGTCCTGGAAGGCAGAAAAATCAAATTCTGATTTTTCCAGTACATCCCTGACCGATTTTCCATCCGTTGTCCATTTTTCCATACTGACTGAAATTCCAGCTACCTTCTTCACCTGCTTCGCCTTATAATCTTTCAGGGCAAAGGCACTGGAGAGAATACAAATGGTAGCAAAAAGCAACAGGCAAATGATCGTTCCTGCCGCCACGGAAGTATTGACCTGGCTTCGTATCTCGCTGAAAGCAAAAGAATTCAGTCTTTTATAATAAATCCCGGAACACTTTTTCACGATCTGAAACAAAGCACCACTGACGGACCAAAAGACCAGAAATGTTCCCACAATTCCAAGCAGGATCTGTATCATGACCTCAGTTTCTGTATCCAGTTGTCCGGCAGTGACATTATAATATGCTGTTCCCAGCATGATACACGCTGCTACAAATAAAATACAGCAGATGACCGGATTTTTCAGATGGACCTTTTCGTTCTTTTTCTTCGATAACAGCAGATCGATCAGCCTGGTCTTCATAATCAGAACTGTATCCATCAGAATCACGATCACATAAATGATCACGAAATACAAAATCGTCTTCCCAATCGCCGGAATGGATACCGTAAAGACAAATCTGCCCATATCTGCTTCAAACATATGTGCCACCAGCAGTGACATAAACTGGCTCAGTCCGATTCCTAAAAGAAGTCCTGCAGTCAGCGAGACTGCTCCGACCAAGATCGTCTCACCGAAAAGGATCTTTGCAATATCGCCTTTTTTCATTCCAAGTATCAGATAAATTCCAAATTCCCGGTTTCTTTTTTTCATCAGAAAGCGGTTGGCATACACAATCAGAAATCCAAGGATCAGGGATACAACAATACTCATGCTTGAAATTGCCCACACCATCTGATCGATGGAATCTGACTTTGTCCTAGACACCTCCAGCATCGAAGACTGCCCTTCGATCGCATTGAATACATAAAAGATACAGACACCCAGTACCAGTGTAAAAAAGTAGATTGCATAATCTTTGATACTTTTCCTGATATTTTTGATCGACAGTCTAATCAGCATAATTCATGTCACCTCCGAGAAGTGAAATGACATCCATGATCTGTTCAAAGAAACTTCTCCGTTCTTCTGTTCCTTTTAACAGTTCGTGAAATACCTTTCCGTCTTTAATAAAAATAACCCTCCGGGCATAACTGGCTGTATAGGCATCATGCGTCACCATCAGGATCGCTGTATGCTCCGTTTCATTTAAAAGCTTCAGACTTTCCAGCAGGTCTTTGGAACTTTTACTGTCCAATGCTCCGGTCGGCTCGTCCGCAAGGATCAGGCTGGGATGTGTGATGATTGCCCGTGCTGCGGCAACTCTCTGCTTCTGACCACCTGACAACTGATACGGATACTTTTCAAGCACTTCTCTGATCCCGAGCTTCTGTGCCACTGCCTCTATTTTCTCTTTTATTTTATCATGCGGACACTTTTGGATCTGCAATGCCAGTGCGATATTATCAAAAGCTGTCAGTGTATCCAGCAGATTAAATTCCTGAAAAATAAATCCCAGGCGGTTTCTGCGGAAATCCGCAAGTTCTCCCTTTTTCAACTCCGATGTGCAGACTCCGTCGATCCAGACCTTTCCTCCTGTGGGGCGGTCGATTGTAGAAATGCAGTTCAAAAGTGTCGTCTTTCCTGATCCCGAAGCCCCCATGATCGCTGTAAATTCTCCCTGCTCCACAGTCAGGGAAATATCATTTAATGCCTTGGTCAGACTGGTTTTATTTCCATAATATTTTACCAGATGTTCCATCTTCAGAAGTTCACTCATTTTATCTTCTCCTTTCTGCCTGTTACCGCCATTGTAGCTTCTCCCGGTAAAATGAGCCATTGATTTTGCTGACAAAACCTTACACTTCTGTAAGATTCCCTTTTCTTCAGATTTTAAAAACCGACAGGGACATCCGCTTCTCTCTCCCGGAATAAAATTCCGATCCTTGTATACTTTCCCGGTTCTGATTCAGCCAGAATCTTATGTCCCAGTTCCTCGCATAATCTCCTGCAGATATACAGTCCCATTCCTGTAGAACTGCTTTTCCTTCCATTGTCGCCTGTAAATGATTTTTCAAAAATTCTCGGCAGATCCTTTTCTGTGATCCCGATTCCGTTATCTTCTATCCAAAGCCAGATACCGGCTTCTCCGGAGCTGTTCTCCGAGGACTGTACTTTTTTTGTAAAAATCCCGATTTTTCTTTCGTCTTCCGCGGCATATTTGACCGCATTGCTTAAAATCTGACCGAGCATAAACCGAAGCCACTTACGATCCGTATACACCTTCTCGTCTCTCAGTTCAACCAGAACAGAAAAGCCATTCAGGATCAGACTGTCCTTATTGTCCCTGACGGTACTCTGTACAATCTCTTTTAAGCCATAACCTCCGATACAATAATCTTTCTCCGGTACTTCGCCCCGCAGATAATACAGAACCTGCTCCACGTAACTCTCAATCCTTCTGATCTGCTCTTTCATTCTCCGTTCCATATCTTCCCGGTGATTGAACAAAATCAGATTTGTACTTGCGATCGGAATCTTGATCTCATGGATCCAGGTCTCAATATAACGTTTAAATTCTCCATTTTTCCTGATCTGCTGCTCTACTGTATCTGTCATGGAATGTTCCATTTCCTGGATCACCCTGCAGAGGATCTGTCCCTCCAGAAATTCCGGTTCATCCAGTAATTCCGTCAGCAGATATTTTTCTTCAAGCTGCGACAGATTTTCTTCCACTTTTTTATAGAATTTTCTTTTTCTCAGGAAATCATATCCAAAAATCACTCCGATACTCCCGGTCAGCCAAAAAAAAGCAAATCCCTGTAGTGCCACCGGACTTGCGAACAACCATAGGACCGCCTCCGCCACACCCTCTGCCAGCAGTCCCAGCAGAAGATGAAGCCTGTGATCCTTTAAATATTTTTTTAAACTCATAATAGCAGATACCCCTGTCCCCGTCTCGTCTCTATCTTATTCTCCAAACCGATCTGTGCAAGACGCTTTCTCAGACGGTTGATATTGACTGTCAGTGTATTATCATCAACAAATTCGCTCATATCCCACAGATGATCCATCAACTCATCCCTTGAAACAATCTGCCCCTTCCTGCTCATCAGGCAATGCAGGATTGCCAGTTCATTTTTCGATAATACTACTTCATCTCCGTGATAAGAAACCGTACTTCTCAGCAGGTTAAGACGGAGTTCTTCATCCTGCAGTTCTTCCTGAACTGCTTCACCCTCTGCCTTTTCTCCCCGGACAGAAGATGCCCTTTGCTCCGACTGTCTGCCGGTCTGCTCCGTTCTCCGTAAGATCGTTTCAATCCGCAAAAGCAGGATGGTTGGATTGTAGGGTTTTGTCACATAATCATCTGCCCCACTGCTGCGGCTCATGATCTCTTCTACTTCCCCGTCTTTGCTGGTCAGCATGATGACAGGAACATCCGATTTTTCCCTGATCTGACGCAGAATATACTGCCCGTTTGCTCCGGGCAGTATGATATCAAGAAGAACCAGATCCGGACGGATCTGCCTGACCTGGGCAGCCACATCAGTAAAGTCAGAAAGGATCTCTGCCTGATATCCACTGTCGTTTAACAGGATTTCCAGTTCTTCCCTGAGTATTTTATCATCTTCTATAATTACTATTTTCTTCATATTTTTCCCTTAAAATTTTCCACCACCGCCACCATGGCTTGTTCCTGAAGACGACGTATGCGTACTTGATCCGGAAGATCCTGAATTGTTCTTCGGCCTCGCACTTTTGCTTGTTCTGGTATACAGGAAATGATCCTGCCGTCTTGTCACCTGCATACTTCCCGCTCTGACATAGTTTTCTGCCGAACGCTGCATTTTTACACTTTTCAGACTTCTTCTCATACCTTCCACGATCAGCAGTGCGATCACAACGCCACTTCCAAGTGCGATCAGCAGATTTTTCAACCAGGGATACGCACCTTTAGGCATATGATCTCCGTCATATGCATTCCCGGTTTTCGCCTGCGTAAGAAATTCATCGCACAGATCTGCATAAGTCTCAAATGCATCCAGGTATTCTCCATCACTCAAATAAGGCAGGAACTGATCCGATATGTAATCAAGACCAGCATCCGTGATCGCTCTGATCCCGAATCCCGTGGTCGTAATATGCCAGTCTCTTGCCTCCATGCTGACAAGCAGAAGGATACCGCTTTTGTCTGTGCCAATTCCATAGCCATTATAATCATAAAAATCATCTGCATAATCCTGTGCAGACTTTCCATCCAGACTGTTCACCGTCACAACCACCACATCTGCCCGCTGCCGCTCACTGATCTCATCCAGTCTTGCTTCCAGTTCTTCCTCTTCCAGTTCACTGAGAAGATCCGCACGGTCTACCACCCGTGAAAGCTGCCTCGTTTCCGGTATGACATTTTCCTCTGCTGCTGCCGAAAACCGGATCATCAGCATACTCACAAGACATACAAGCAGAGTACAGAGAAGCAGGATTCGTCTGTTCGATCTTGTTCTGTTCATATTCCACACTCCTCCTACAATATCCACAACAGGGATAAGATACCAAATGCTGCTACGCTGATTCCTGCTGTCAGCCCCACAAGCCAGCGGACATAGGCTCCTTTATCTGTCGGCAGATTCCCTACGAATTTTCCGGTCTGTCCATTCATGGCAAACCGATATTTCTTTCCCTGCCAAGTAGTATTTAAGATCCATACCGGATAAAGTGCATACTTTACCCTGCTATTTTCCAACCGGACATTGGAATTTTCTACCACCACACCGCTGTATCCCTTTACCGTGGCACGAAAAACATCCTCTGTACTCTGTCTGATCCTGCGGTTCGCATGGCCGATACTTTCTTCTGCATTCACATCATACTTATCAGCCAGATAGCCTGCCAGATATGCTGTCTGAAAATCCACCGCATCCTTAAAATCATACGGTTCAATGGATTCCATCAGATCATCTTCCATCTTGGAAGAACCATCCACCGGAACCCGTTCAAACCCGATCCGTCCCCCTCGTAAAATAGAATAGTAACTGGTCTGGGTATAATTATAATCCGAATCACTCCATGTACGCACAGTCGTTCCTTTATAACGGATATCTGCTTCTGCATCCGCATCAAATAACCAAAATGGAACATAGATCCCTTTGATCTCATCAATATGATTCTCACTGCGGAATACTTTCGGAAGGAGCGGCTTTCCATTCAGATGGCTTTTAAACCGTTCCTTTGCCGCAGCCTTATCCAGCTTGAACGGAATCACATAATCCGGTCTCAGATTTCCCTGGAACTGTCCTTTCATTACAACAGGATTATCACAGTACGGGCATTTTGTGGCAGCCTGATTCTCATCTGCTATGATCTCACCACCACAGGAGTCGCAATGGTAAACCCTCATCTTTGAGGTCTCTTCTTCTCCCCACTGACTTCCGGCATCTTCCTGCCACTGCATCTGATCTTCCTTCTGCTTTTCCTGCTTCAGTTCCTCATCATACTTCTTAAGTGTCTCAATTTCAAACTCTGTATCACAGTACGGGCATTTCATTTTCTGTGCAGTACTATTAAACTCTACAGCTCCTCCACAACACGGACACTTATATTGTATCAACTCACTCATTTATCTTTCTTCCTTTTTATCCGACGATATCATTTGCATCAAATGGATCTCCACATTCCGGGCAGAATTTCGGTGGATTCTTCGGATCTTCCGGTTTCCATCCACACTTGTCGCACTGGTACACAGGGGCATCTTTCGGACGGGCTTTTCCACACTCTGTGCAGAATTTTCCTTTATTTTCCGCACCGCAGCTACAGATCCATCCCTCCTGCGGTCTTTCCTTTCCACACTCCTGACAGAACTTCCAGTCTTTCTCATTCACTGCTCCACAGGCACAGATCCACTTTCCTGCTGCTTCTTTCTCACCACCCTTGCCCGGTGCTGTCATATGCGGCTGGCTGCCGACATTCTGCTGGTTCTGTCCTGCATCGTGCTGAGCCATCTCAGCTCCCATCTGATACAGATTCTGAGCATTCATTCCTCCATTTTGTGCTGCCATTCCCATTCCCATAAATCCGGTCATGGCTCCTGCAGAATTACCTGCTGCCGTCTTCATTGCACCGGCCTGAGCCTCTGTCAGAGTTGCTGCTGCCATCATCGGATCACGAAGGATCGCAGTCTTCTGTGCCTGCTTGATCATCTCAGCATCTTCTTTCGGCAGATCGATCGTTCCAATCGCAACAGATACGACCGTAATTCCTCTCGTATTTGCCCATTTTCCTGTCAGTGCCTCATTCATCGCATCACACAGCTCTGTTACATGTCCCGGAAGTGCATTTGGACGGATCTCCAGATCTGAAATTTTTGCAAATGCAGGCTGCAATGCACTGATAAATTCCGTCTTAAGCTGATGATCCAACTCTTCTCTTCTGTATTCCTGCTCTACATTTCCACATACATTTGCGTAGAACAGAAGTGGATTTGATATCCTGTAGGAATAAACTCCACTACACCGCACTGATACATCTACGTCCAGACCGATATTTCTGTCTACTACACGGAACGGAACCGGATTCGGCGTTCCGAACTTATTGTCGATCAGCTCCTTTGTATTTATATAGTAGATTCTCTGATCTTTTCCGGTGTCTCCGCCATATGTAAAACGCTTGCCGATCACATCAAATACCTGGTCCAGTGATGATCCAAGATTTCCTGAAAAGATCGTCGGTTCCGTCGATGCATCATAAGTATACTCTCCCGGTTCCGCACATACTTCTACAATCTTTCCCTGCTCCACGATCAAAGCACACTGTCCGTCTGCCACTGCAATTCCCGATCCGCTTGTGATAAGATTATCACTTCCTTTTTTATTTGCCGAACGGCTGCCGATCCGCTTCTGTCCTTTTACCGCAAGAACATCCGCATCCAGTGATTCACAGATAAAAAACTCCTTCCACTGATCTGCCATTGTTCCGCCAACTGCACTGATTGCTGCCCTGATAAGTCCCATATTCCTGCCTCCTTTGAGTTTTTATGTTATTTCCTATTGTATCAAATTCTATTTAAAAATACTACTATTGATATCCTGACATTTGTGCAGCAAAAAAGAGACTGTATACAAAGTTATTCCCTGTATACAGTCTCTCCTGCTTTCTGCTGCATTTTCTCTTTTTTTTATGATTTTCTCTGCCAGGTCGCCTTTTTCAGGTATGCCAAGACACCGGTTCCTGCTGCCAGTATCATCAGAACTGCCCATCCCGGACGGATATCTTCATCTCCGGTTTTCGCAGATCTTACTTTTTTTACAACGTCCTGCGTTCTTTTCTCCGGCTGCTGATATTTATTTTCAAAAACCGGCTCGCTCTTCCTTCCTTCACTGTCAAAATAGACTGTCACGGTTTCCAGTGACTCCATTTTTTCATCCCACATTACATAGACATCTACATAATAAACCCCGGAATCATAAGTCCAGTCTGCTTTTGTCCCACTCTCCTGCTTTAAAATATAACTGTATACCCCCGGCTGAGTATAATGAAGAAGAAATGTTCCAGTTCCAGCTCCTTCAACCGTCAGCTTTCTTTCCCGGTTGTCTGAAGCTCCCTGTTCTTTCAGTGTATACGTAAATACTTCTTTTTCCGGTGCTGTTCCACTGACTTTTGTCTGTACGTTGACCTCGGCACTGCCGCCTTCTTCTGCTGCATAGATTGTGCAGGCTCCCATCACTGTCATCATCAGAACACTTGTCATTGCTATGAACATATTCCGGAAACTTTTCTTTCTTTTCACTCTTTTTCACTTCCTTCCACTGTATTTTCCTTTATCACTTTGCAGATCAGAAGATGACGGCCATTTGTATTTCCTGAAGAACAGGTAGATAATGCTATCATCTGATCTTCCACCGTCAGCCGCTCCCCCCGTGTATGGACTGCCAGTTCGTAAATGTGCCGGATCAGCTCTTCTTTTTCTTCTTTCTCCTTCCAGTCTGTCCGGTATACATATTTATCATACGCATCTGCTTTCAGGATTGCGACCGTCTCCAGCTTCAGGATCCTGTCTTCCACGTAAAGTGTTCCGGTTGTATTTTTTTCAAAGAAAGAAGCATCGGTATATAAATCAATATCCCCGAACATTTTTCTGCCCTGCATATGGTGTCCCATAATCACAGTATAGAAATCATGAAAGTTTCTGTCAGCTTTTGCATCAAGAAAAATACTTCCTGCCACCGATGGATTTCCAAGAACATCCTTTTCCAGATACTCAAAATTATCTGTTCCCTGTACAACCGGGTAATCTATTTTCGTATGATCCAGTGTAAGCCATCCACATACATCCGGATTCATTGCCTTCAGTTCTTGAAAACTGTAACTTAATTCCTCTTCATTTGCAGGTTTATACCGGATCAGGTCCTCCCTTACCTGATCCGGTTCCTTTAATATGCTCCAGTTATCCCACAGTGCGTATCCTGAATAGACAATGCAGCAAAAAAGCATGATCGCTGCCAGACCATTTACCAGATAGTGAAAGATCTGCGTCAGACAATACTCTGCCGTACGCTCCATAGATCATCCTCTTTTTCTGTGGAAAAATACAACGCCTCCTGCGATTGCTGCAAGGAAGAGAGCAGCAAATGGAAGAATCTCCAGTGCGATTCCTGTCGGTGACGGCACAGTCTTTGTATTTATATAGTCTACTGTATTTTCACCATCCATCCGGATTGTACCTTCTGCTGTATCACTGGTCTGATTTGCTTCTTTATTTACACTTACCTCGGTCTTCTGATAACCCTTTTTATCAGTCTCAACAACCGTGTAGGATGCATTTGCCGGAAGATTCTTAACTACAAAGGTTTCGCCATGTCTTAATGTAAATTCTGTCTCTGTTCCATTGGTGATTGTTTTTCCGGCAACATTGGTGGAATATGTTCCGTCAATTCCTGTAATCGTTACTTTAAATGTAAAGTCATCATTTTTGTTGGCTGCACCGCCTCCGACTTTTTTAGAAACCGTAAGTATCTTATTTGCAGCCGCATTATTCTCAAAGGCTGCTCCATCTAACTTATTTTCCCCCTGTGCTGTACTGACACCATTGATCTTCAGTCCTTCAAAATTATCCTTCCACACTACCTGCACTATAATTTCATACGTTGCTGTATCATAAGAAATATTCGGATTTGTTCCTGCATTTTCTGACAGGGTAAAATGATACGTTCCCGGTGTCGTAAAGGAAATCCCGTTAAATAAATCTACATACGATTTCGTTGCAGAACTTGTATTTCCTCCTGCTGCACTGGTTTTCCACTGTGCTGACAGGGTTGTATCAACTGCCATTCCTGCACTCATAAGCTGATTCATATACTGTGGAGCTGCAGGTACGTTGGTTGAAACTGCCTCCACACTGTCATAGGTTAACTGAAATGTAAATTCTTCCCCATCTTTCAGAAGTCCATTTTCTGCCGCAGTCCAGGTTTTTGTGAGTACTGCACTCGTATCATTTGCAGTTACCGATACAGACATTGCATCTGTCTGTGCGTCTGCAGCAAATACAGGTGCTGCCATTCCAAGGAGCATTGTTCCTGACATCAGTGCTGCTGCCAGCTTTTTCATTTTATTCTTCATTTTTCACCTTAGCATAAAACCTTCAGAAGCAAAAAGCTTATGCGTTTCCTTTCTTTTTATTTTTATTGGATCCATTAGATTCTTCTACCTAATATTATGTTGTGGACAACCTCCCAACTATGATAGATGATTGTTGACGGCTTCTGGATCTTCCTGCTTCTTCAGCATGATCCCGCCAAAAACCATGGATTCCCTTCTACAGATTTCTTCTGCGGATCAGCGTAACCACAATGCCTTTGATCTGCTTCCGCAAGATCGGTCCATAACTTCTGCTGTCCTCCGTTGAAGAAGGATCATCTGCCAGAATATAATATTCCCCTTTTCCAAGCGATTGTTCTTCCGTACCATTTGCAGGTCCTTTTTCATAAAATACTTCTGTATCAGCCTGCGTATATCCATTGATCACCAGTTCACCTTCATCTGTGATCTGCACAGTTTCTTCCGGCACTGCCGCAATTCTTCCAAGATGCAGAAGTCCGTCTGCCTGATAAATAACCATATCTCCTGCTTTATATTCTGTATGCAGACGGTAATACATCAGAATATCCCCGTCACATGCTGCCGGTTTCATTGCTGAACCATACACCCGGGTAAATCCAAATATGACCCACCCTGTAACAAATACAAAAATGATAAGGAATACCGCTTTGAGAAAATCTGATCTACGAAGTTTTTTTAATTTTTCCTTGTCCATCTTTCCTGCTCTGTCTTTCTAAAAAACTTTTTCTTTCTGTCTTTTCTTCTCCTGCCTGTGATTCTGCCGCCCAGCAGTCCTGCCAGTGCAGTTCCTCCCATCAGCCAGTATGGCATACTCAGCAGTTCTGCACCTGTCGGTGGCTGTGCATCTAACTGGTTTGTGAAAACTAATTGTGTTTTCTCACCGGAAAGGCGGATTATGATTCCCGATGCATCATTGTACTTTTCAGAAATTCCATTTACTGTAACTTTTGTTACATAATCACCATTTTCTTCTTTGATCTGAACATCCCCTGACGGCATCTGCAGGATTCTGGCTTTTTCTCCATTCTTTAAAGAAAGACTTGCCACTCCATTTCCATCAAATGTAAGGGTTTCCTGATGCCCTGCCCCGTCATTCTCTGTAATTCCTTCATAACTGACGCTGTAACTGGTTCCGGCAAGCGATGCTTTTGTCAGAACAAACGTAAAATGTTCTTTTGGGTCTGCCGCACCTCCGGCAACTTTCTTTTCAATACATAAATCTGTACTGACCTGTCTAGTTGTCATTTTGAGCCTGCAAAGGTAATACGTATCAGCCGTTACTGTCCGGTATGCAAATTTCCCCTGTGCAGGATATACGTGATAATTTTTTGCATAAGACGCATCCGCACCATCTGACTTCGGCACAATTTCTGTCTGATATGTTGCTCCGTCTTTCTGATATGTCACGGTAATATGGTCATTTGCTTCTTCATACTCATACTTCTGACCACCCAGAATCTCCTCTGCTTTCCTTTTAAACTCCCTGTAAGTAACTCCGGGAAGTTTTGTATCATTTGAGGAAATGGCAAAAAGTCCATTATTTTCCGCATCATACAGCTCCACAACATACACCGGTGGATCTTCTGCCAGAACTCCATCAATATGCCATCCACTCCCCTCTCTTTTCAGGACATATCCTACAAACATATTCTCACCAAATACATTAGTGAACTTTGCCTGATCTGCTGCACTCATGGCTGAAGTAATTGCTTCCCGCCATAATTTTGTAACACTTTCCAGTCTCGTATTTTGCTGATTCCATCTTGCGTCACTGTCGATTGAATAATAGATATATTCTACCCAGTTTCCTCGTCCATAATCGTGCCAGTAACTATAGGAATTTACTTTTTTATTCAGCTCATCCAGATCAACCGTTACTGTAAAATATGGCTTGTCATTTCCTGAAGGACCAAATTCTCCCATAGCAAATGCATTATTGATGGCTGAAGGCACTTCATTACTGTAACGAAGATACACTTTTGCTTCAATCTTTCCGGAAGCAGCTCGTTCCTGCTGTTCTGATCTATCAGCCGCAGATTTTTCTGCCACTGACTGATCCTCTGTCGTCTCCTGCCCGTTCTTTTCTTTTTGTTCTTCATTCTTTATCTGCTCATTTGAAGCTGATCGCTCTTCTGTCATCGTCTGCTTGTTTTCAGCTGTCTGTTCTTCTTGTGTCTGTCCGTTCCCAGCTGACCGTTCTTCTGTCTTTCCGGACTGCTCTTGTAACTGTCCGGATCCAGAGGTTACTGCCTCCGGTATGCCTTCCGCACTCTGCGATTCCGCAAATGCACTTAGCTGCATTGATACAAGCAGGCAGATTCCAAGTAGTAATGAGAACCAACGCCGGTTTCTTTGCTTTTTCTCATTTGAAACTTCTTTTCGTTCCGTTATCCACATTTTTCCTTCCTTTCCGGCAGATTCTTCCTGATGAGCAGGTTTTATTTTCCATCCGCCATTCTGCTTTATTTATATTCGGAAATTAACGGATCATACTAATTTTCGTTCGATATTTTTTGCAAATATGACCTACAAACCCCATACAAATTTCCTGAACTGGTTAATTTTTTCACGTGTTTCAGTGAGAAAAAAGTCAAATTCTTTTCCTGAATTTTGCAAAAAATAAAATGGTTGAAGATATTTCAAACTTTTGAAATATCTTCAACCATTTTATTTTCTATTCAAATTCATATTCTTCAATCAAATATTTCCAAACATACTGATAAGATTGAAAAATGCTTTCATTGCCATGCCCGTATTTCCGCTGACTAAAATATCCCTTTACAATTCTTCCGCAACATTCTCTTCCAGAACAGATGTACAATGAGGGCAACGCATTGCCTTGATGCTGATCTCGCTCTGACAGAACGGACAGACTTTTGTTGTCGGTGCTGCAGGCTTTTCTTCTGTCTTACTCAGATTCACGAGCTTATTGATCGCTTTCATCAGACAGAACAAAATAAATGCCATAATAATAAAATTCACAACTGCCGAAAGAAAGCTGGATGCGAATCCGGCTACATCTTCAAGTGAATAAATCTTCCCACCTGTCAGGACATTTAAAACCGGGTTAATAAAATTATCCGTCAGTGAAGTTACAATTCCTGAAAAAGCTCCACCTATGATAACACCGACAGCCATATCCATAACATTACCCCGAAGTGCAAATGCCTTAAATTCTTCCATAAATTTTTTCAATCTTTTGTACCTCCTGATATTCACTGGTGTATAGCATTTTGTTCTTTATTCATTATAAACTGCATACACGAAAAGTGCAACACTGATAACGTCAAAAAAGCAATACTCACCAGAGTACTGCTTCCCTACAAAACTATCTTCTATATTTATATACTTTCAAAACTACATAC
>NZ_CAKRGI010000017.1 GCF_934330165.1 uncultured Mediterraneibacter sp. | reverse complement strand
CGAAGGAATATCCTGCTTTCCGCGTCCGATCCGTCACTAAGAATTTATATGCCTTCTAAGCGTATCATCACAACAAATACAAATTTACAGTACACTGATAAATCTTCTAAATGCCTCGAGTCCTTCCGGTGTGCATTTGTATACGCCTGCATCTTCCAGTACCTGACAGAAGACTTTTCCTACTTCCTGCTGAAGAATCTCTTCTACATTACTTTCATTGACATCCGAATAGGATGGAAGAAATTCCTCAACCCAGTCAGCATGCTTTGCAATCTGCTCATTGCTGCGGATATCTTTCTTTTCAAGGATATATTCTTTCAGTAATTCCATTTCGCCTTTCAGACGTGCCGGAAGAACTGCAAGTCCCATTACTTCGATCAGACCGATATTTTCCTTTTTGATATGATGAAGCTTTGCATGTGGATGGTATACACCAAGCGGATGCTCTTCAGTAGTGATATTATTTCTCAGTGTGAGATCCAGTTCATACAGGTCACCACGTTTTCTTGCAATCGGAGTGATCGTGCTGTGCGGTGTTCCGTCAGTCTCTGCAAAGATGAAAGCTTCTTCATCTGTATAACCACGCCATTTATTCAGGATATGTTCAGCGAGGTCGATGATACGCTCTGTATCTTTTCCCTGAAGACGGATCACAGAAAGTGGCCATTTTACAATGCCGGCTGTAACATCTTCGTATCCTGCTACTGTAAAGTTCTCGATCACCGGTGCCTTTGCCATAGCAAAAGTATAGTTACCTCCCTGGAAGTGGTCGTGGCTTAAGATTGATCCGCCTACGATCGGGAGATCAGCATTAGATCCCAGGAAATAATGTGGGAATAATTTGATGAAGTCGAACAGCTTTGCAAATGCATGGCGGTCGATCTTCATTGGAACGTGCTGTCCGTTGAATACGATACAATGCTCGTTATAATATACATATGGAGAATACTGGAATCCCCATTTTCCGTTCTGGATCGTGATCGGGATGATACGGTGGTTTTCACGTGCCGGGTGATCCAGGCGTCCTGCATATCCTTCATTTTCCATACAGAGCTGGCATTTTGGATAAGCAGAAGACTTTGCTTTTCCTGCAGCAGCGATGGCTTTTGGATCTTTTTCAGGCTTGGAAAGGTTGATCGTGATATCCAGAGTACCATATTCTGTATCAACAGTCCATTTGCGGTCCTTTTTGATACGGTATCTGCGGATATAATCACTGTCCTGACTCAGCTTGTAGTAGAAAGCAGTTGCTTTTTCAGGAGACTCTTCGTATTTTTTCCAGAAAGCGTCCTGAACCTGAGCCGGACGTGGCATGAGACAGTTCATGATCTTTGTATCAAAGAGATCACGGTATCCGATACTGTCTTCAATAATGCCTCTTGCAACAGCCTCATTTAAAAGATCAGCAAGTACGTCTTCAAGAACGATGTTGTCAAGGTCGCAGTCTGTATCTTCGTAGTTATTTTCTTTAAAAAGATCCAAAAGAAGGTTCGTTGTATAGATTCTTTCAGATTCCGGTGTCAGCCCGGTATTAATTCCGTACTGTACTAATTTTTTGATTGATTCATAAAGCATGATAATAAATCCTCCTTTAAGGTAAAAATATAATGTGGTTAAGCAAGTCTAGAAGCTCCGTCTCCGATATCAACAGTATAGAATTCTGCTTCATGTCCGACTTTTTCTGCATAGGCTTTTCCAATCGTTTCAATGAATGTATCAACGGCCTCATCTTTCACGATGCTGACAGTACATCCACCAAATCCGCCTCCTGTGATACGGGAACCGAGAACACCGGGGATCGCCCAGGCAAGATCAACAAGAATATCGATCTCATCGCAGGAAACAGCATAATCATCCCGCAGGGAAATGTGGGACTGGTTCATCAGTTTACCAAATTCCTCGATCTTTCCGTCCTTAAGTGCCTGTACAGCGGTGATCGTACGCTGATTTTCGTAAACGGCATGCTTTGCACGTTTCCGCTGGATCTCATCAGAGATAAGCTCTTTGTTGGCTTCAAATTCTTCGATAGAGAGATCACCTAAAGACTGGATATCCAGCTTTGTCTGAAGAGCCTTTAATGCCGCAGCACACTCATTTCTTCTGTCGTTATAAGCGGAATCTACAAGGCTGTGCTTCACCTTGCTGTTGGTAATGACGATCTTTGCACCGTCCAGCACGCAAGGTGCATACTCATAGTCCAGAGTAGCCGTATCCAGGAAGATCGCATGATCTTTCTTTCCCATGGCAACAGCAAACTGATCCATGATTCCACAGTTGCAACCGTTGAAGTTATTTTCAGAATACTGTCCGATCAGGGCGAGATCCGTCATGGACAGGTCTTTGATATCAAAAAGGTCAGATAAAATAACTCCGGTCAGAACTTCAAGTGAAGCGGAAGAGGAAAGACCGGAACCATTCGGGATATTTCCCCAGATCACCATATCAAATCCACTGGAAATCGGATGCCCTTTTTCCGCAAATGCCCAGACAACTCCGAGTGGATAATTTGCCCAGTTGTATTCTTTTTTGTTCGTGAGATCATCCAGTGAAGCTTCTACGACACCGAATGAATCAAGGTTCATAGAGTAAAAATGAATCTTGCGGTCCTCTCTTTTACGGGCAGCTCCGTAAGTACCGAGCGTCAATGCACACGGAAATACATGACCTCCGTTATAATCGGTATGTTCTCCGATGAGATTGACACGGCCCGGGGAAAAATAAAAATTTACTCCGTCGGAATTGCCGAAGAGTTCCGCGAATTTGTTAAATAATTTCTGCTTCATTTTACAATCCTCCTGTAATCAATATTGCCCGAAACATTTTCCATGTCTGGATACTGATTTTATTATAAATGAAAGAGTCGGAAACGTCCATAAAAAATACGTGCTGTCATATGTAAAAATGTTGCAGTGAAAAGAAGAAACGTCTATAATGATAAAAGATGGAGCAAAGACGGGAGGCTGGTTTATGTCAGATTCTTATAAGCATTCTTATATTGTCGGAGAAAATCTGTTAAATTCCCTGTCGGTATACAATGTAGGGTATCAGAAGTGCGATCCGGAGTATCAGTGGGGACCGGGAGTGAGAGATCATTATTGCATCCACCATATTTTCTCGGGAAGTGGTTCTTATATGATCGGAGAAAAGCAGATCCGGTTAAAAGAGGGAGATACGTTTATCCTGTATCCGGGGGTGGAAGTGCGGTACTGTGCGGACAGGGAGAAGCCGTGGGAATATGGCTGGGCCGGTTTTATGGGAACTGATGCGGCATCGATCATAAGAAATACGGATTTCACAAAGGAAATTCCATATATTCCTGCGGGAAAGATTCCGGACAGGAAGATCAGGGAAGGTCTGCAGAAGATTTATGATGTCAAGGGAAATACCTATGAAGCTGCGGTTGCAATGACGGGGGCGTTGTACAGTTTCCTTGCGGTTTTTATGCATTATCATGAAAGTGAAGTTCCGGAGCGGGATGCCAGGATGATGTATGTGGAAAAAGCAGAAAATTATATAGAAACGAATTATTCTTATCCTGTGACGGTGGAAGATGTTGCGGACTATGTAGGAATCAGCAGAAGTCATCTGTTCCGCTCTTTTCAGACTTATATGAACTGTTCGCCAAAGGAATTTTTGTCCCAGTACAGGATCAAGCAGGCATGCAGGCTTTTAAAGGAGACTGATCTGTCGGTTTCTGCGATTGCATATTCTGTTGGATTTGAGAATAATCTTTATTTTTCAAAGGCATTCCGTAAGCAGAAGCAGATCAGTCCGACCCTTTACAGAGAAAAGCACAGAAATTATACCGGTTCAGGAACGGGGATGGAACGGCGGGCAGATTGATTCTGGGACAGGAGGATGGAGCAGGAGCGTGCTGTTGTATAGATTTTGGAATCAGAAGAAACCGGGGAGCATATAATAAGGTGACTTTCTGGAATTGGGGGCTGTCAGTGTGAAAAGAAAAAGCAGTGATCTGACAGAATTTTATATACAGTTTCTGATCGTGGTGTATCTGCTGTGGAGTTTTCCTGTGCTGTCTTTTGGGCAGAAGGAAGTGCTTGTTCCTGCAGACGGAACGGTATCGGAGGGAGAAGAGCAGCCGGTGGTGGCACTGACTTTTGATGACGGGCCGTCGGGAACTTCAACACCTGTGTTACTGGAGGGACTGCGGAAAAGAGGCGTGTGTGCTACCTTTTTTGTGGTTGGAGAGAATGTCGAAAAGGGGGAAAATGCACAGATCCTACGTGAAATGAGTGCGGATGGACATCTGATCGGGAATCATACATATCATCATGTAAATCTGTCAAAAATGTCAGCAGAACAGGCACAGGCAGAACTGGATGCAACGGATGAACTGGTCAGAAAGATTACCGGGAAGTACCCGATCTATGCCAGGGCACCTTACGGAGAAGTGCCGGAAAATGGCGATGTTGACCGACAAAGGTTTTATATAGGCTGGACGGTTGATCCGCTGGACTGGATGACCGAAGATGTGTCCAAAATTACGCAAAGTGTATTAGAAAAAGTAGAGCCGGGAGATATTATTTTACTGCATGATTCGTATCTTAGTTCGGTGCAGGCCGCTTTAAGGATCGTAGATGCCCTGCAGGAAAAAGGATATGAATTTATTACAGTAGATCAGATGATCTCAGATTAAGGCAGAAAAGACTGAGTTACCGGAGGCTCATGTGCAGAACAGAGAGCCTGCAAGAAAAAATAAATGGAGAGAATAAAAATGGATCTATTTGATTATATGCGGGAAACTGCAAAGGAAAAAGAGTCACCACTGGCTTCGAGGATGCGTCCGACGACGCTGGAAGAAGTAGTGGGACAGCAGCATATCATTGGAAAAGGGAAACTTCTATATCGGGCGATCAAGGCGGATAAGCTGAGTTCCCTGATCTTTTACGGCCCTCCGGGAACCGGAAAGACCACCCTTGCAAAAGTGATCGCCAATACGACAAGTGCTGAATTTAAGCAGATCAATGCGACAGTAGCCGGAAAAAAGGATATGGAAGAGGTCGTGAGAGCGGCGAAGGATCTGCAGGGAATGTATGGTAAAAAGACAATTCTTTTTATTGATGAGATCCACCGGTTTAATAAGGGGCAGCAGGATTATCTTCTGCCGTTTGTAGAGGATGGGACTTTGATCCTGATCGGGGCAACGACGGAAAATCCGTATTTTGAAGTGAATGGTGCTTTGATCTCACGCTCCAGCATTTTTGAATTAAAGCCGTTAGAGAGGGAAGACATTAAGAAACTTCTGGTGCGTGCGGTAGAAGATACAGAAAAAGGAATGGGAAGTTTTCATGCACAGATCGACCCGGATGCACTGGAATTTCTGGCAGATGTATCCGGTGGAGATGCAAGAAATGCTTTGAATGCGGTGGAACTTGGCATACTTACGACAGACCGCAGCAGTGACGGAATCATCCATCTTACACTGGAAGTTGCATCAGAATGTATTCAGAAACGGGTTGTGAACTATGATAAAAAAGGGGATAACCATTATGATATCATTTCTGCCTTTATTAAAAGTATGCGGGGGTCAGACCCGGATGCAGCAGTTTTTTATCTTGCAAAAATGCTGTATGCAGGAGAAGATGTGAAGTTTATTGCGAGAAGGATCATGATCTGTGCCTCAGAAGATGTAGGAAATGCAGATCCGATGGCACTGACCGTGGCAGTGGCAGCAGCACAGGCAGTTGAGAGGATCGGTATGCCTGAATCCCAGATCATTTTATCCCAGGCGGTGACTTATGTGGCATCTGCACCGAAGAGCAATGCGGCAGTGAATGCGATTTTTGCTGCGACTGAAGCAGTGAAAAAATATAAAACGACTGTACCGTCACATCTGCAGGATGCTCACTATAAGGGAGCAGAAAAGCTGGGGCATGGAACCGGCTACAAATATGCACATGATTATCCGGGACATTATGTGGAACAGCAGTATCTTCCGGATGAAATAAAAGATGCCAGGTTCTACGAACCCGGCGACCTTGGTTATGAAAAAAAGATCAAAGAGCATCTACAGAAGCTGCGAAAGCAGTGATGCGTAGATCTCCTGATTTTTCAGATTCCAGTTATTTACAATGGCTTTGGCTTCTTTTTCTGTGGGAACGGTGATTCGCATGTCAATGAGGCTGGAGCCATTTTCTACGATCTGACACTGCACTTCAAACTGATGGTCTGTCTTGAGGTAATAGTCGGATTTGACAGCCACTTCTTCTTTCAGATCGTACTGTTTTTCTTTCAGAAAATCATCAATTTCGGTACGGATTTCGGGTGAAATCTTATTGCTGAAAAAGTGGATCGTGTCTGTACCGGTCTCTGTCAGACGGTAGAGTGTACGGTTGTGCGTTGTCTCGATCTTCAGAAGTTCGGAATCCGTCAGTTCTGATAAGGTTTCCTGAAGCCGGAAATAAGTCGTATATCCCTTGTCTAGTATAAATTCGGAAATCTGTGAAGTAGTCAGTGGAAAATCCACTTTGTCCAGCATATAGAGAACAATCAGTTTATATAACGTGTAAGTTTCAGCCATAATACTCCTTTCCCTGCCAGATATCCTGTTCTTTCAGGTATTGGTGGATGTGGTTTAATACAGTACGCTTTGCTCCGGTCCATTGTGGTTCGATGAGCAGATCCTTTGGACCGTCCCCGGTAAGCCGGTGGATGACGATGTCAGGGCGTAAATGTGCGATACAGTTTCCGATGCAGCGGATATATTCGTCCATGTCAGGAATATGAAAAGGCAAGCGTGCATAATCGCGTGCAAGATCGGTTCCCTTTAAAATGTGCAGTAGCTGCAATTTGATCCCGTCAATGGGATTGCGGTTCAGATAATCGATGGTTTTAAGCATCTGTGCTTCTGTCTCTCCCGGAAGAAAAAGAATGACATGCGTGATCACCTGGATTCCGGCCGCTTTCAGTCTGGCTACAGCATCGTCAAAAACCTCCAGCGGGTATCCCCGGCGGATGTAGCGGGCAGTCTGTGGATGGATGGTCTGAAGACCAAGCTCGATCCAGACCGGCTTGATCTGATTTAAGCGTCTCAGAAGTTCTACGGTCTCATGAGACAGACAGTCAGGACGCGTTGCAACGGCGAGTACCCGGACATCGGGATCAAGGATTGCCTCGGTAAAAATCTTTTCCAGGTATTCGACAGGTGCATACGTATTTGTAAATGCCTGGAAATAGGCAATATAGGAATGAACCGGTCGTTTCGCCTGAAGAGCCGCTTTTCCGGCAGCAAGCTGTTCGCAGATACTGAAAGAGGCAGATCCGGCAAAGTCGCCAGATCCCATGCCACTACAGAAGATACAGCCGCCCCGACCAATCTTTCCATCCCGGTTGGGGCAGGTCATCCCCCCGTTTAATGCAATCCGGTAGACTTTTTCACCAAACTGACTTTTTAATGCATAATCCAGGGAATGATATCTTTTCTCGCCCCAGCGTACAGGCATCGGTACAGAACTGGTCTTGATAAAGCTGTCTGCCATATCAGATCAGAGCCTTTATCGCTTTGCTTACAGTTTCAGCTACACGTGGGTCGAATGCCTCCGGCAGAATATTATTCTCATTAAGTTCTTCTTCCAGAACAAGACCTGCGATCGCATTGGCAGCAGCCAGCTTCATCTCTTCCGTGATCTGAGAAGCACGTCCCTCTAAAGCTCCTTTGAAGATTCCGGGGAAGGCAACGACATTGTTGACCTGGTTCGGAAAGTCGGAGCGTCCTGTACCGACAACTTTTGCACCGGCAGCTTTTGCAAGATCCGGCATGATCTCAGGTACCGGGTTCGCCATGGCAAAGAGGATCGCATCCTGATTCATAGATGCAACCATCTCCGGGGTAACGATATTCGGGGCAGATACACCTACAAAGATGTCAGCACCTTTCAGAGCATCGGCAAGAAGACCGGTCCGTCCCTCAAGATTTGTCACTTCTGTCATTTCTTTCTGCATCCAGTTCAGATTCGGCGAATCCTTGGAAATAATTCCGTTGATATCACACATCGTAATATGCGGGAATCCATAAGTAAGCAGCAGCTTCGTGATCGCAACACCTGCAGAGCCTGCACCGTTTACAACAACACGACAGTCTTCTTTCTTTTTGCCGGTTACTTTTAAAGCATTGATGATGCCGGCGAGAACAACGATCGCAGTTCCATGCTGGTCATCGTGGAAGACCGGGATATTCAGAAGTTCTTTTAAACGGGTCTCGATCTCAAAGCAGCGTGGTGCAGAGATGTCTTCCAGGTTAATACCGCCAAAAGCAGGTGCAATATTGACGACAGAGCGGATGATTTCCTCTGTATCCTGTGTATCCAGGCAGATCGGAACTGCGTTGACTCCACCAAATTCTTTAAAGAGAACGCATTTTCCTTCCATGACCGGCATAGCGGCCAGTGCACCAATATTTCCAAGGCCGAGTACGGCACTTCCGTCAGAGACAACCGCTACCGTATTGGCTTTCATTGTATAAGTATAGGCGGCTTCCGGGTCTTTGGCGATGACTTTACACGGTTCAGCAACACCCGGGGTATAGGCGATCGCCAGGTCCTCACGGGAATTGACGTGGGATTTTGCCGTAGTTTCCAGTTTTCCATTCCATTCTTTGTGCATTTGTAATGCTTTTTCGTTATTTGTCATATTTTTTACCTCGCAGAATCAATTTGTAATTAATAATAACACTCCCGCAGATTTCGTGCAATATCCGCATTTTGCAAATATCTGCATTTTTGAAAAAATGCTTTCTTTTTATAAGAAAGTAGTGTATAATACGAACCATATTTAATGCAGATATCGATACAAGTCATTTCTGACGAAAATCCCGGGATATTATTTAAGGACAGAGTGAATATGGACGATTGGACAGTTTCTGACAGGATCATTTATTGATTTTTTGAAAAATACGTCAGATTTTATGAAAAGAAAGGAAAAATGTATGACACGTGAAAGATATGAATCTTTGCCGCTTGCAACCCTAAAAGAACTGGCAAAAGCAAGAAATATGAAAGGAGTTTCAACGCTGAAAAAGAGTGCTCTGATCGATGAAATGCTGAAGCTGGATGAGATGGAAAAGCAGACGCAGGCAAATGAAAAAGCAAAAGAAGAAGTACGGCAGGAAATGAAAGAAAAAAAGGAAGAGGCAGATATCGAGCAGCTTGACAGCGGGAAAACTGCAAAAGGTATTTTCGAACTCCATCAGGACGGATATGGCTTTATCCGCAGCGATAATTATCTTCCGGGAGAGCAGGATGTGTATGTGGCTCCGTCACAGATCAGGCGATTTGGACTGAAGACAGGAGATATCCTGACAGGAAATACAAGGATCAAGACGCAGGGGGAGAAGTTCAGTGCCCTTCTGTATGTATCTACGATCAACGGACTTCCACCGGAAGAAGCAATGAAAAGAAAAAATTTTGAAGATCTGACTCCGATTTTCCCGAATGAAAGAATCAGACTGGAAAATCCGGGATGTTCCACGGCGATGAGAGTCGTAGATCTGATCTCACCGATCGGGAAGGGACAGCGTGGTATGATCGTGTCGCCTCCGAAAGCAGGAAAGACTACTTTATTAAAAGAAATCGCACTTTCTGTGCAGAAGACAGAGCCGGATATGCATATGATCATTCTTCTGATCGATGAACGACCGGAAGAAGTGACCGATATCAGAGAAGCAATCGAAGGTTCGAATGTGGAAGTAATCTATTCTACATTCGATGAACTTCCAGAACATCACAAGAGAGTTTCTGAGATGGTAATAGCAAGAGCAAAACGTCTGGTAGAGCATGGAAAGGACGTCATGATCCTGCTAGACAGTATTACCCGACTGTCCAGAGCCTATAATCTGATCGTACCACCATCGGGAAGAACTCTTTCGGGAGGTCTCGATCCGGCAGCACTCTACAGCCCGAAGCGTTTCTTTGGAGCAGCAAGAAATATGAGAGAGGGCGGAAGTCTTACAATTCTGGCAACTGCACTGGTCGATACGGGAAGCAGAATGGATGATGTTGTCTATGAAGAATTTAAAGGAACGGGTAATATGGAGCTGATGCTGAATCGTAAACTGCAGGAAAAGAGAGTGTTCCCTGCGATTGACATTCCGAAGTCCGGTACGAGAAGAGAGGATCTGCTGCTGAATAAAGAGGAGCAGGAGGCTGCCTATATTATGCGGAAAGCTATGAATGGTATGAAAGCAGAAGAGGCTGTGGACAACCTTCTGACCATGTTCTCAAGAACAAAAACCAACGAAGAACTGGTACAGCAGATTATCCGTCAGAAGTTTATCTAAAAAAGTATTGCAAAACAAAAAAGTCTGTGGTACAATTAGAAAGCTGTTTAGAGAAATTTATAAGTAATTTAAAAATAGAGAGGTGAAAATCATGCGCGAAGGTATCCATCCTAATTACTATCAGGCAACTGTAACCTGCAACTGCGGGAACACTTTTGTAACAGGATCTACAAAGGAGAACATCCACGTAGAAATCTGCTCCAAGTGCCACCCATTCTATACAGGTCAGCAGAAGGCTGCACAGGCTCGTGGCCGTGTTGATAAGTTCAACAAGAAATATGGTATTAAATAAGAGCAACAGATCGGAGGCTGAGGTGGAATCATCTCAGCTTCTTTTTTTACCAGGCATACGACAAAAAGATCCATGGGATCTTTTCAGTTAGGAGAAAATATATGAAGTCATCGAATATAGGTGGACAGGCAGTGCTGGAGGGGATCATGATGCGGAATGGCGGAAGATACTCTGTTGCAGTCAGGAAACCGGACGGGGATATCGAAGTGGATATCCGGCAGTACAAAAGTATCATTCCATGGAAGACACCTCTGAAGATCCCTTTTATCAGAGGCATTTTTAATTTTGTGGATTCTCTTGTCCTTGGAATGAAGACGCTGACTTTTTCAGCGAGTTTTTTTGAAGAGGAAGAAGAGGAGCTTCTGACAGAAGCTGAAGCGAAAAAGCGGGAAAGAAATGAAAAGATCATGATGAACCTGACCGTAGTTCTTTCGGTGATCATAGCGGCGGGATTATTCATGGTGCTTCCTTATTATTTAAGCGGGCTGGTAAAGCATTATACCGATTCAAGAATGGTCATGACTGTCTGCGAGGGACTGATCCGTGTCGGATTATTCCTGCTATATATTGCACTGATCTCACGGATGAAGGACATTCAGAGAACGTTTATGTATCATGGAGCAGAGCATAAATGCATTAACTGTATTGAGCATGGATTGGAACTGAACGTGGAGAACGTGCGCAAGAGTTCCAGACAGCATAAACGCTGTGGGACAAGTTTCCTGTTTTTTGTCATGATCGTGAGTATTATTTTCTGCTTTTTTATCACCGCCCAGTCACAGATCGCAAGAGTCCTGATCCGGCTTGCACTGCTTCCGGTGATCGCCGGGGTATCTTATGAGATCATTAAACTTGCAGGAAACAGTGAAAATCCCATTGTGAACTTACTGAGCAGACCGGGAATGTGGGTTCAGAACATGACGACCAAAGAGCCGGATGATGATATGATCGAAGTGGGAATCCGGGCAGTTGAGGCAGTCTTTGACTGGAAGAACTGGCAGAAGGAGAATTTGTAATGTGCAGGAAAAAGATCGGTGAGCAGGAAGAAATACGGACGCTCAAAGCGATGTATGCAGAAGGGGAAGAGCAGCTCCGGCAGGCAGGAATCGAAGAGGCAGGACTGGATGCGTGGTATCTGCTGGAATTTGTCACAGGAGTAGATAAGGCACATTACTATATGAACCCGGACCGCAGGATGGAACAAAGCGTGGCACAGGAATATGAAAAAGCAGTGAAGCTGAGGACAGAGCATATCCCTTTGCAGCATATTACGGGAGTGCAGGAATTTATGGGGCTTGAATTTCAGGTCAGCGGAGATGTCCTGATTCCAAGGCAGGATACGGAAGTGCTGGTGGAAGAAGCACTGAAGCTGTTGGAACAGGAAAAAGTCCCGAAGGAAAAGGAGACCGTCCGGATGCTCGACCTGTGTACCGGGTCGGGGTGTATCCTGATCAGTATCCTGTATTATGCAGCAAAAGAAAAAATACAGATACAGGGAACCGGTGCAGATATTTCAGAAGCTGCTTTACGCATTGCAGAAGAAAATCTGGATCTGCTGGAAAAAACCGGAAATAAAGGTATGGCAGAGCTTTTGGAAAGTGATTTATTTGAACGGGTGGAAGGAAGATTTGGAATGATAGCATCCAATCCACCATATATCAGAACCTCTGTGATCAGCGGACTTAAGGAGGAAGTCAGGCTGCATGATCCGTTGCTTGCACTGGATGGGAAAGAAGATGGTCTGTTCTTCTACAGAAAGATCATTGAAGAAAGCAGAGCATATTTGCAGAAGAATGGAGTCCTCCTCTTTGAGATTGGATATGATCAGGGAGAAGCGGTTTCGGAGCTGATGACGAAAGCAGGGTACAGTCAGGTTGTGGTAAAAAAGGATCTGGCAGGACTTGACCGCATCGTCTGTGGCGTGTACACTGAGTAGAGAAATGTAAGAAGTAAAAGAGAAGAGTAAAGGATAGAAAAGATGTTTGACAGATTAGATGACCTGCTCATCCGTTATGAGGAAGTAATGGGTGAGCTTCAGGAACCGGATGTGGCGAATGACCCGGAGCGGTTCAGAAGACTGATGAAGGAGCAGAGTGATCTGGCTCCGATCGTAGAGGCGTATAAAGAGTATAAAAACTGTAAGCAGAATGTAGAGGAAAGCCTTCAGCTTCTGGAAGAGGAGTCCGATGAGGAAATGAGGGAGCTTGCAAAGGAAGAACTCAGCGGATCAAGAGCGAGGATCGAAGAACTGGAACAGGAACTGAAGATCCTGCTTCTTCCAAAAGATCCGAATGATGATAAGAACGTCATCGTGGAGATTCGTGCCGGTGCCGGCGGAGATGAGGCGGCATTATTCGCGGCAGAGGTCTACCGTATGTACGTGCATTATGCGGACAGCCGCAGATGGAAGACAGAGATGATCTCACTGAATGAGAACGGGATCGGCGGTTTTAAAGAGTGTGTCTTTATGGTCACAGGACAGGGAGCATATTCCCGTATGAAATATGAAAGTGGTGTCCACCGTGTCCAGCGTGTGCCGGAGACAGAAAGTGGCGGAAGAATCCATACCTCTACGATCACGGTTGCAGTGATGCCGGAGGCAGAGGAAGTCGATGTAGTGATCGACGAAAAAGATATCCGTATTGATGTTATGCGTGCATCCGGAAATGGAGGACAGTGTGTCAATACAACCGATTCAGCGGTACGACTGACCCATTATCCGACCGGGATCGTGATCTACAGTCAGACGGAAAAATCGCAGCTTCAGAATAAGGAAAAGGCATTCCGTCTTCTGCGTTCCAAGCTGTATGATCTGGAACTGGAGAAGAAGCAGGCATCTGAGGCGGCAGAGAGAAGAAGCCAGATCGGTACAGGAGACCGTTCAGAGAAGATCAGAACCTACAACTTCCCACAGGGACGCGTGACAGATCACAGGATCAAGCTGACTTTGCATAAGCTGGACAGTATTCTGAACGGCGATCTGGATGAGATTATTGACAGCCTGATCGCAGCAGATCAGACAGCCAAGCTGGCAAAGATGGAAGAATAGGAATGGATTCCAGAAAAGCTGCAAAGAAAAGGCCGGATCAGGACGAACCGGCAGAATGATAAGAAATGGAGTGAAAGAGATGATTTCAAAGAAAATGGAAAATATGGTGGCGAACAGTTCGGCGATCCGTGCGATGTTTGAAGAGGGAAACCGCCTTGCAAAAATTTATGGTGCGGAGAATGTCTATGACTTCAGTCTGGGCAATCCGAATGTACCGGCACCGGAGGCAGTGAAAAAGGCGATGATCGATATCCTGAATGAAGAGGATCCGATCGTACTTCACGGTTATACCAACAGCAATGCAGGATATGAAGATGTAAGACAGGCAGTTGCAGATTCTTTGAATGAACGATTTGGCACTTTTTTTGCAGCAAAGAATATCACCATGACAGTAGGAGCAGCAGGCGGACTGAATGTTATCCTGAAAGCACTGCTCAATCCGGGAGATGAAGTGGTAGTATTTGCACCTTATTTTGGAGAGTACAGAAGTTATACAAATAACTACGACGGAGTGATCGTGGAGATCTCTCCTGATACAGCAACATTCCAGCCAAAACTGGATGAATTCAGGGAGAAACTCTCCCCGAAGACCAAAGCAGTGATCGTCAATACACCGAACAATCCAACCGGTGTTGTATACTCGGAAGAGACGATCAAAAAGCTGGCTGCGATCATGGAAGAAAAGCAGAAAGAGTTTGGCACGGAGATTTATCTCATTTCAGACGAGCCATACAGAGAGCTGGCTTATGACGGAGCAGAAGTTCCATACCTGACAAAGTATTATGATAATACGATCGTAGGATATTCATACAGCAAGTCCTTATCTCTTCCGGGAGAACGTATCGGATATCTTGTGATCCCGGATGAGGTATGTGACAGTGAAAAGCTCAATGCAGCAGCAAATGTGGCAACGAGAATCCTTGGATTTGTAAATGCACCGACATTGCAGCAGAAGGTAGTGAAAGCGTGCCTGAATGAGCAGACTGATATTTCCTATTATGACAGGAACAGAGAAACTTTATACAACGGACTGAAAGAACTTGGCTTTGAGTGCATCAAACCGGAGGGAGCCTTCTATCTGTTCGTAAAGTCTCCGGTAGCAGATGAAAAGGAATTTTGTAACGCTGCGAAGAAGCATAATATTCTTCTTGTTCCGGGAAGTTCTTTTGGATGCCCGGGTTATGTGCGTATGGCATACTGCGTTGCATATGAGACGATCGTAAATTCCCTTCCGAAATTCAAAGAACTTGCGGAAGAGTATAAATAGAGCAGTTCCTGCCAGTTTATGGCAGGAACTTTACAGAGTCAGAACATGATCTGACAGTGAGAAAAGACAGAGGTTTAGACGAATGGCTGTAAGAGCAGAACTTTTAAAAAATATACGACAGGTGGAACCTTATGTACCGGGCGAGCAGCCGCAGAATAAGGTGATCAAGCTGAATACAAATGAAAATCCTTACCCGCCTGCTCCGGGAGTGGAGCGGGTGCTGCGTGAGATGGACACAGACAGATTCCGGTTATATCCGGATCCGGCAGCAGAAGAACTGACCGGATGCCTTGCTGAGTATTATGGGGTAGACCAGAATCAGGTTTTTGTGGGAGTCGGCTCGGATGATGTATTATCTATGTGCTTCCTGACATTTTTTAATTCCGGGAAACCGGTTTTATTCCCGGATATTACGTATTCTTTTTATAAAGTATGGGCAGAGCTGTACAAGATCCCATATGAGACACCGGCACTGGATGAGCAGTTCCATATTGTAAAGGAAGATTATTACCGGGAAAATGGTGGAATTATTTTTCCGAACCCGAATGCACCGACCGCAATTTATGAAGAACTGGATTTCATAGAAGATATTCTGGAACATAACCGGGATTCGATCGTGATCGTGGATGAAGCATATATTGATTTCGCAGGAAGATCGGCACTGGAACTGATCGACCGTTATGATAATCTGATCGTGACGCAGACCTTTTCAAAAGCCAGAAGTATGGCTGGCATGAGGATCGGTTACGCAGTCTCCAATCCTGAATTGATCCGCTGTCTGAATGATGTCAAGTATTCTTTTAATTCTTATACAATGAATCAGACAGCGATTGCATGTGGTGTTGAAGCAGTCCGGGATAAGGAATATTTTGAGGAGCATGTTCGTAAGATTATAGAGACGAGAGAATGGGCAAAAGAAGAATTGCACCGGCTTGGATTTGAATTTCCCGATGCAAAAGCCAATTTCATTTTTGCAACGCATCCGCAGACAGATGCCGGCAGACTTTTTGAAGCACTGAAGGCAAATGATATCTATGTCAGGCACTGGGATTCAGAAAGGATCGGCCAGTATCTGAGGATTACAGTGGGTACAAGGGAAGAGATGCAGGTGTTATTTGATTTTCTGACGAAATATATTAAGGGAGAATAGTTTAGATGAGTGATGTATTGATCAACTGGTTTGTAACAAATCTCGGAGGAAAGGTTGGAAAAGAGCTGATCCTTTTTATCATCTCGATGGTTCCGATCCTGGAATTGCGTGGAGGACTGCTTGCGGCAGGACCGACATTTCTGAATATCCCGATGTGGCGTGCGATTCCGGTCAGTATCATCGGAAATCTGCTGCCGATTCCTTTTATCCTGCTTCTGATCACAAAGATTTTTGACTGGATGAAAGGAACAAAGAGGTTGAAGCCGGTTGTTGAAAAGCTTGAAAAAAAGGCGATGAGCCAGAGTGCCAATATTGAAAAATATGAGTTCTGGGGGTTGGTTGCATTTGTGGGTATTCCACTTCCAGGCACAGGTGCCTGGACAGGGGCATTGATCGCAGCCCTGCTTGGAATCCGTTTCAGAAAGGCGTTTCCGGCGATCGTGATCGGTGTATGTCTTGCAGCATGTATCATGACGATCATTTCTTATGGAATCGTTGGAGGGATATTTGGTTAAACTAATGGCAGGAAAAGGAGGCACGAACAATGCTGATGGAACAGAATGAAAAAGGAAGAGATACGATATGGCGTGTCGTAATGGCAGTGACAACAGTACTGATCCTTCTGATCGGTATTTTCTTCCTGACAAAGCTTTTTACTGCAAACCCACTGGAAGGAACCTGGAGTGATACAGAGAACGGAATGGTACTTCATATCAAGAGTGACGGAGTGATGGAGATCACGCAGGCACTGGAGGCAGAGACCGTGACAGTTCCTGTTGAATATTCAATGGACAGGAATACAAAAAGGTTTGCGGTTCATATAAAAGACGAAGAACTTGAAAAAGCAGCAGAAGAAACGAAAGATTTGACAGAGCAGGATCTGAGAGATATCGCAGATGTGATGGAAGGCACATATGAATACAGTGTGGATGAACAGGTCCTGACACTGACAGAGATGGAATATGGAAGCCAGAAGACCTTTGTCCGTGAAGAAGACTGACCGGACGGAGCTTTTGAAAGGATGAAGAAATTGTATAGAAATCAGACAAAAGAGATTCGGATCGGTGATGTAGTGATCGGTGGAGATCACCCGGTTGCGATCCAGTCTATGACCAATACAAGAACCGAAGATGTAAAGGGTACTGTTGAGCAGATACGCAGGCTGGAAAAAGCAGGATGTGAGATCATCCGGTGTACTGTTCCGACCAGGGAGGCAGCGGAAGCATTAAAAGAGATTAAAAAGCAGATCCATATTCCGCTGGTTGCAGATATTCATTTTGATTACCGGCTTGCAATCGCAGCCATTGAGAACGGAGCCGACAAGATCCGGATCAATCCTGGAAATATCGGTACAAAAGAACGGGTTAAGGCTGTAGTTGACAAGGCAAAAGAATACGGTGTGCCGATCCGTGTCGGGGTGAACAGCGGATCCCTGGAGAAGCCATTAATTGAAAAATATGGCGGAGTCACCGCAGAGGGAATTGTAGAAAGTGCTTTGGATAAAGTGCATATGATCGAGGAGATGGGGTATGACGATCTGGTGGTCAGTATCAAGTCTTCAGATGTTCTGATGTGCGTCAAAGCACATGAACTGATCGCAGAACAATGTCCTTATCCGCTTCATGTCGGAATTACAGAATCCGGTACCGTATATTCAGGAAATGTAAAATCTTCTGTCGGACTGGGAATTATCCTGTATGAAGGGATCGGAAATACGATCCGTGTATCTCTGACAGGAGATCCGGTGGAGGAGATCCGTACAGCAAAGCTGATCCTTAAGACTCTGGGACTCAGGAAAGGTGGAATCGAAGTCGTTTCCTGTCCGACCTGTGGCAGAACCAGGATCGATCTGATCCACCTTGCTAATGAGGTAGAGAAAATGGTTGCAGACATTCCGCTGGATGATATCAAAGTTGCAGTTATGGGATGTGTGGTGAACGGTCCGGGAGAAGCGAAAGAGGCAGATATCGGTATTGCCGGTGGAATCGGTGAAGGACTGCTGATTAAAAAGGGACAGGTCATTAAGAAAGTAAAAGAAGAGGAACTTCTCGATACATTGCGACAGGAGTTGTTGAATTGGAACAGGTAAAAAGTGAAAAAGTATTTTTTAATGTATTTCCGACGCTGAAAGTCGGGGAAGAAATGCAGATGCTCTTTTCGGATGTAGAAGTTAAGAAGATCACGACTAATTCAGGTCGTGATTTTCTGCATATACATATCCTTTGCAGACATCTGATACAGAAGAAGCAGATCTGGCTGATGGAACAGCGGATCAAGGAACAGTTATTTGGAAGAGCAGCAGTAAAGATCGAGATCGTGGAAGAATTTCAACTGTCGGAGCTTTATACGCCACAGGCGATTCTGACAGAATACAGGGAAAGTCTGATCGAAGAGCTGCGGAAGACCAGTATACTTGCTGCAAATATGTTCGCAAGGGCAGATCTCCGGTTTGAAGAGGGAAATCTGATCCATCTGGAACTGTTGGACACGATCGTATCAGAAGGGCGGAAAGAAGAAATTGTCACACTGGTGGAACGGGTTCTGCAGGAACGATTCCGCATTGATGCAAAATTACTGGTAGCTTATAAAGAAACGGATCAGGAAGGCACAAGAGAGTACGATGAGCAGCGGATCCAGCAGGAAATCAATGCGATCTTTGAACGTCGTGCAAGGCAGCGTGGTGAAGAACCCCAGGAGGCAGCGGAAAATAAGGAAACCGGATCTGATACAAAGAAGAGGCAGGTCGGAACGGGCGAGAAGGCAGCAGGTGGAAAAGAAAAATTTGATGCAGGAAAGGAACCATCAGGCAGGAGAAAAGAATTTCAGAAGAAGGAATTTAAAAAGAAAGATTATGTACGCCCACTGAAGCTGGGAGATGATCCGAACCTCATTTATGGCAGGAATTTTGAAGATGAGCCGATCCACCTGGATCAGATTGTGGAAGAAATGGGAGAAATTACCTTTCATGGCAAGATCATCAGTCTGGATACCCGTGAGATCAAGAATGAACGGACGATCATCATTTTTGCAGTCAGTGATTTTACAGATACGATCAGTGTGAAAATGTTCATTAAAAATGAGCAGTTGGCAGAGATTCTCGGAAGTCTGAAAAAAGGCGGCTTTGTCAAGATCAAAGGAGTCACTACCATTGACAAATTTGATGGGGAACTGACGATCGGATCTGTCACCGGAATAAAAAAAATCGGTGATTTCACGGTCAAAAGAGAAGATCTGAACCCGTTAAAGAGAGTGGAACTCCATTGCCATACCAAAATGAGTGATATGGATGGTGTTTCAGAAGTAAAAGATATCGTAAAGAGGGCTCATGACTGGGGACACCCTGCCATCGCGATCACGGATCACGGGGTAGCACAGGCGTTCCCGGATGCCAACCACTATATTGAGACACTGGATAAGGACGATCCGTTCAAAGTACTTTACGGAGTGGAAGGCTATGTAGTGGATGACCTGACCAAGATTGCGGTTAATGCAGGAACGCAGACACTGGATGACACGTATATCGTGTTCGATATTGAAACGACCGGTTTTAGTGCCATTCGGGATAAGATCATTGAGATCGGGGCAGTGAAGGTTGTAAACGGAGAAATCGTAGATCGGTTCAGTACGTTTGTCAATCCGCAGCGTCCGATCCCGTTTGAGATCACGAACCTGACCGGTATTACGGATGAAATGGTACTGGAAGCGGATCCTATTGAGAAGGTACTTTCACAGTTCCTGGAATTTGTCGGGGACGGAGTCCTGGTTGCCCATAATGCTTCATTCGATGTGGGATTTATTGAACAGAACTGCAGGTATCAGGAGATAGAATACAGATTTACTTATGTAGATACGGTGGCAATGGCGAGAGTTCTTTTGCCGACGCTGTCAAAATATAAGCTGAACCTGGTGGCAAAGGCACTTGGGATTTCTCTGGAAAACCATCACCGTGCGGTAGATGATGCAGGGGCAACAGCAGAAATTTTTGTGAAATTTGTAGAGATGCTGAAGAAAGACCATATTACGGATCTTAAGGGCATCAACCGGTTTGGCGAGCGGAATTTGAATGCGATCCGCAAAATGGCAACGCATCATATCATCATCCTTGCAAAGAATGATATCGGAAGATATAATTTATACCAGCTGATTTCCGAGTCTCATATGACCTATTACGGAAGACGACCGAGAATCCCGAAAAGTCTGCTCAACGAGCATCGGGAAGGACTGGTGATCGGAAGTGCGTGTGAGGCCGGTGAGCTGTATAAGGCAATCTTGGAAGAAAAGCCTGCAGAAACCATTGCGGAACTTGCGGACTTTTATGATTATTATGAGATCCAGCCGATCGGTAATAATCGGTTTATGATCGAGAGCAATAAGGTAAAAAATGTCAATTCAGAGGAGGATCTGCAGGAGATCAACCGCAAGATCGCAGAACTGGGTGAGCAATTCAAAAAGCCGGTCGTGGCTACGTGTGATGTGCATTTTCTTGACCCGGAAGATGAAGTCTACCGAAGGATTATCATGGCGGGAAAAGGATTTGATGATGCGGATACCCAGCCACCGCTGTTTCTGCGGACAACCGATGAGATGCTAGAAGAATTTGCCTATCTTGGATCTGCAAAGGCAAGGGAAGTGGTCATTGACAACCCGCAGAAGATCGCAAAAATGATAGAAAAGATCTCGCCCGTCAATCCGAACAAATGCCCGCCGGTCATTCAGGATTCGGATCAGGAACTGAGAGATATCTGTTACAGGAAAGCTCATGAGATGTACGGGGAAGACCTGCCGGTACAGGTTTCTTCCAGACTGGAAAAGGAATTAAATTCCATTATTTCCAACGGATATGCTGTTATGTATATCATTGCACAGAAACTGGTATGGAAGTCCAATGCGGACGGCTACCTGGTTGGTTCACGTGGATCAGTAGGATCTTCGTTCGTGGCAACAATGTCAGGTATCACGGAGGTAAATCCACTCAGTCCACATTATTACTGCCCAGAATGCCATTACAGTGATTTTGATTCCGAGGAAGTACGTGCTTTTGCAGGAGGCTGTGGATACGATATGCCTGACCGTATGTGTCCGAAGTGCGGAGCGAAGCTGATCAAGGCAGGATTTGACATCCCATTCGAGACATTCCTTGGATTTAAGGGGGATAAAGAGCCGGATATCGACCTGAACTTTTCGGGAGATTATCAGGCAAAAGCTCATAAATATACAGAGGTATTATTTGGTGAGGGACATACGTTCAAAGCCGGAACGATCGGAACTCTGGCAGACAAGACTGCCTATGGATTTGTGAAAAATTATTATGAAGAGCGTGGACAGCGGAAAAGAAGATGTGAAATCGAGCGTGTGACGGAAGGGTGTACCGGGATCCGCAGAAGTACCGGGCAGCATCCGGGAGGAATCGTTGTACTTCCGCATGGTCACAGTATCAATGAGTTTACACCGGTGCAGCATCCTGCCAATGATATGGAGTGCGGGATCACCACGACACATTTTGATTATCATTCCATTGACCATAACCTTTTAAAGCTCGATATTCTCGGACATGATGATCCGACCATGATCCGAACGCTGGAAGATTATATCACCTCGGATGCCATGCCGAATGAATACAATGCAGAGCATCCGTTCATTGCGACAGAGATCCCCCTGGACGATAAGCGGGTGATCGAACTGTTCCACGGAACAGAAGTACTGGGAATTAAACCGGAGGATATCGACGGATGCAAGATCGGAAGTCTGGGAATCCCGGAATTTGGTACAGATTTTGTTATCCAGATGGTGCAGGATACCAAGCCTCAGACCCTGTCAGATCTGATCCGTATTTCCGGTCTGTCCCACGGGACAAATGTATGGCTTGGAAATGCACAGGAGCTTGTCAAATCGGGAACGGCAACGATTTCTACAGCAATCTGTACCCGTGATGATATCATGATCTACCTGATCAATCAGGGGGTGGAAAGTGCACTGGCATTTACGATCATGGAAAGTGTGCGAAAGGGAAAAGGGCTGAAACCGGAATGGGAAGAGGCAATGAAGGCACAGAATGTGCCGGACTGGTATATCTGGTCCTGCAAAAAGATCAGTTATATGTTCCCGAAAGCCCATGCCGCAGCTTATGTTATGATGGCATACCGGATCGCATACTGCAAGATTAATTATCCGCTGGCATATTATGCAGCTTACTTCAGTATTCGTGCAGACGCATTCTCTTATGAGATCATGTGCCAGGGAAAAGAGAAGCTGGATTATTATATGAAAGAATATAAGCGACGCAGTGATACCCTGACGAAAAAAGAGCAGGATACGATGAAGGATATGAAGATCGTGCAGGAGATGTATGCCCGTGGGTTTGAGTTTGTTCCGGTGGATCTTTATAAGGCGAAGGCAAAAATGTTCCAGATCGTGGACGGGAAACTGATGCCGTCCTTTGCAAGTATTGAAGGTATGGGAGATAAAGCTGCAGAGGCAGTCGAAGAGGCAGGAAAGGACGGATCGTATCTGTCACTGGATGATTTCCGGCAGCGGACGAAAGTCAGCAAGACGGTGATCGATCTGATGTCGGAACTGGGATTGTTCGGAAATCTGCCGAAGAGCAATCAGTTATCGTTGTTTGATTTTTAAATGGTGCTGTGCTATAATGTGCATAACGCTTTTGCGGAGTAAAGTATAGTGGAGGAAATAGAGAATGTACGATTTCGATGAGATTACAAAGACAGATCCTGAGATTGCAGATGCGATAAAAGCAGAGATGGAGAGACAGAACTCCCATATCGAGCTGATCGCTTCAGAAAACTGGGTAAGTAAAGCAGTTATGGCAGCAATGGGAAGTCCTTTGACGAATAAATATGCAGAGGGATATCCGGGAAAAAGATATTATGGCGGATGTCAGTGTGTGGATGTTGTGGAAGAACTGGCAAGAGAGAGAGCAAAGAAGCTGTTCGGCTGCGAGTATGTGAATGTCCAGCCACATTCTGGTGCACAGGCAAACATGGCAGTTATGTTCGCCATGCTTGAGCCGGGAGACAAGATCATGGGAATGAATCTGGATCATGGCGGTCACCTGACTCATGGTTCACCGGTCAATATGTCAGGAAAGTATTTTGATGTGGCACATTATGGGGTCAATGAAGATGGTTTGATCGATTATGATGAAGTACTGCGGATTGCAAAAGAGCATCAGCCGAAGCTGATCGTAGCAGGAGCAAGTGCTTATGCAAGAACGATCGATTTCAAGCGTTTCCGTGAGATTGCTGATGAGGTGGGAGCATACCTGATGGTGGATATCGCTCATATCGCAGGACTGGTAGCAACAGGACTTCATCCAAGTCCGATTCCGTATGCCCACGTAACGACGACGACAACGCATAAGACACTTCGTGGACCAAGAGGCGGAATGATCATGTGCAGTGAGGAAATGAACAAAAAGTTCAACTTTAATAAGGCTGTATTCCCTGGCATCCAGGGTGGTCCGCTGATGCATGTGATCGCAGGAAAGGCAGTATGCTTTAAAGAAGCACTTCAGCCGGAATATAAGACTTATATGGAGCAGGTTGTCAGAAATGCAAAAGCTCTTTGCAATGGCTTAAAGAGCAGAGGAGTTAAGATCGTATCAGGTGATACAGATAACCATCTGATGCTGGTAGATCTGTCCGGTACAGAAATCAGCGGAAAAGAGTTGGAGAAGCGTCTGGATGATGCTCATGTGACAGCCAATAAGAATACGATCCCGAATGATCCGCGTTCTCCGTTTGTGACAAGTGGTGTAAGACTGGGAACTCCGGCTGTTACGACCCGTGGCATGAAGGAAGAGGATATGGATAAGATCGCGGAGATCATCGCCATGGTGATCGAAAGTGAGGACAATGTAGAAAAAGCGAAAGCCATGGTAGCTGAACTGACAGCAAAATATCCGCTCTGCTAAGAAGAGAAAATCTGTCAAGAATAAATAAAAGAGAATAAAAAGAAAAGCATACGGAGGTAGCAGTTTGAAGCTGATTCATTTATCCGATCTTCATATTGGAAAAAGAGTGAACGAGTTTTCCATGCTGGAAGATCAGAGATATATTTTAGATCAGATTACCTCCATCATAGAGAAAGAAGCACCGGATGCAGTATTGATCTGCGGTGACATTTATGATAAACCCGTTCCGCCCTCAGATGCAGTGAGGGTTCTGGACGGGTTTTTGACTTCTCTGGCACAGAAGAAAGTGCCGGTTTTTCTGATCAGTGGAAATCATGATTCGGCAGAAAGGCTGGCATTTGGTTCTCGGTTAATGATGGAAAGTCAGGTAATCTTTTCACCGGTCTATGACGGACAACCGGTGAAATATTGTATGAAAGATGAATATGGAGAGGTGTGGATCCATCTTCTTCCATTTTTGAAGCCGGCAGTGGTGCACCACGTATTTCCGGAGGAAGAGATCACGTCTTATCAGGATGCCGTTTCCTGTGCAGTACGGCATATGCAGATCGATCCGTCAAAAAGAAATGTGCTTCTTGCACATCAGTTTGTGACTGGTGCGGCAAGATGTGATTCTGAAGAAGTTTCGGTCGGAGGAGTAGATCAGATTGCAGCAGATACATTTGAAGCATTTGACTATACAGCACTGGGTCATATCCACAGTCCACAGAATTTTAAAAATGGAAAAATGCGATATTGCGGAACCCCACTGAAATATTCTTTTTCCGAGTGTGGACAGAAAAAATCCGTGACGGTTGTGGAACTGAAAGAAAAAGGAGCCACAAAGATCCGGGAGATCGGTCTTTTACCGCTTCGGGATCTGAGGAGTATCCGGGGAAGTTACCTGAAGGTCTCATCCAGGGAATTTTATGAGAATACCAATACAGAAGATTATGTCCGTATCATTCTGACAGATGAGGAGGATGTTGTCGACGGAATGCAGAAACTGCGAACGATCTATCCAAACCTCATGCAGTTGGAATATGATAATCAGAGAACACGAGAGGCAAGGGAGATCACCGAAGCACAGGTAGCACAAGATAAAAGTGAACTGGAATATTTTGAGGAATTTTTTGAACTTCAGAATAACCATCCCATGCTGCAGGAACAGAAAGATTTTGTCAGTGGGCTGCTTGAAAAACTGAGGGAGAATGAGATGGGAAAGGAGGGATCAGATGAAACCTGAGAAACTGGTCATCAGTGCATTTGGACCATATGCAGGCAGGACAGAGATTGATTTTACGAAGCTCGGAAGGCAGGGGATCTATCTGATCACCGGGGATACAGGGGCAGGAAAGACGACGATCTTTGATGCGATCACCTTTGCCCTGTACGGAGAGGCAAGCGGTCAGGTCAGAGATTCAGCCATGTTCCGCAGTAAGTATGCTGCGGAAGAGATGGAAACGTATGTGGAGTTTCTTTTCTCGTGGCATGGAAAATCTTATCAGGTGATACGAAATCCTGAATATCTGGCACGAAAAAAGAGAGGAACCGGGTATACAGTCAGAAAATCCGATGCTGCCCTGATCTACCCGGATGAACGTCAGCCGGTGACGAAATCGAAAGAAGTTACCAAAGCGATAACGGAACTTCTTGGACTGGATTACCGGCAGTTTACACAGATCGCCATGATCGCACAGGGAGATTTCCAAAAGCTTCTGCTGGCAGGAACGGCACAGCGTGGGGAGATCTTCCGGCAGTTGTTTCATACGGAGTTGTATCAGAGTCTTCAGTTGAAACTGAAAGATGCGGTGAAAATGCAATGGAAGCAGTATGATGAGCTGAGAAGAAGCATCAGCCAGTATCTGAACGGAATCCGTTACGGACAGGAGGCAGAAGAACTCACAGAGAAACTGGAAGAGATGAAAAAGTCCGGGTTTGAGGGAAGAGTTGTGGAAGGACTGGAGCTGTTACTGGAAGTGACGGAGAGAGAAAAAGAAGTTCTGACGCAGCTTGAACAGAAAGAAAAAGTGCTGGAAGAAAGCATTTCGGAGGCAGAAAAGAAACTACAGAAATGTATGCAGAAGCAGGAACTGGAGTTTTCTCTGCGGTTGCAGGAAGAGCAGAGAGAACCGCTCCTGCAGGCAGCCGGGAAAGCAGAAGAAGAGCGGAAAAAGAATCCGGAACTGCAAAGAAAGACGGAAGAACTGGGAGGAGAGATCCGTAAGATCCAGGACCGGCTGAAAAGAATCCTGATGATTGAAACGCTGAGGCAGAAAGCAGAAAAGCTGGGAGAAGAACTGGAAAAAGTGCAGAAAAAGTGTCAGGAGCATACTGCACAAAAAGAGCAGCTTCAAAGAGAACTGGATCGTTTTGGAGCTTTGGAGGCAGTGAGAGAGAAATATTGCGGACAGCTTGCAAATCTGCAGGAACAGGCAGAACGGCTGGAATCTGCAAAAGCTGCATATGGCAGGAGATTGGAAAAGGAAGCTGCACTGACAGAAAAAATGGATCAGTTGCAGGAAGAACTGGATAAGCGGAAGGAAATGCTCAAAAAAATGGGAGAGGAGATAGAAAAATCCGGGGATGCCGGGGAGAACCGTCTGAGTCTGTATCAGAAAAAGAATAATCTGACTGTACAGTTGAACCAGGCAGACCGGCTGATCGAGGCGAAAGAAGAACAAAGCTCATTGCAGAAAAAGCTGGAATTTACAACCGGACGTTATTTGAAAGCAAGAGAAAACTATCTTCCGGTGAAAGAAGCATACGAAAGAGAGTTCCGTCTGTTCCTGGATACGCAGGCAGGGATTCTTGCAGAAGGGCTGGAAGAGGGAATGGCGTGTCCGGTCTGTGGTTCAGTTCATCATCCGGCTCTTGCAGAAAAATGTGGCGAGGAAATTTCCAAAGAAAGCGTAGATCAGAAGAAGGCGGCAGCGGATGAGGCAGAAAAAAAGGTCAGAAATTGCAGTGCAATGGCAGGCAGCCTGAAAGAACAACTGGAGCAGCTGAAGAAAAAAGCAGAGCAGATGGAAAAAGATGCAGGCTATCATCTGGAAGATGCAGAGCGGGTAAAAGAACGGCTGCAGAAAGAAATCAGAAACTGTAGAGAAGAACTGGAGAAAGCAGAGGAGGCACTTGTTCAGAGAGAAAAGCTTACGAAGGCAGAAGAACAGAAAAAAGCAGAACAGCTTCAGGTAGAACAGTTACTTCATGAGCAGGAAAAAAAGATGGCAGAAGTCCAGGCACAGAAGAACGGTGAAAAAGAAAACCTCTGTCAGATCCTTATGAAACTGGCAGAAAATGAGAAGAGTGAATCTGACTCACTGAAGAATAAAGAAATCCAGGAACTGGCTCTATGGGGAATGGAACTGCTAAAATCCCGCATGGAAGAAACCATAGAAGGAAAATCTGCTGTAGAACAGAAGATCCAAAGACGGGAGGAACTGAAAAAAGAAGAAGAGCGACTCCGGGTGATCGTGGAGCAGGAGAAAGAAAAGACTGTGCAGCTTCAGGCAGAAAGAAAATCTGTAGAAGAACGGATCAACGAAGAGCAGGAAAAGAACGGATCCGAGAATGAAAGAGAAGAAATCTTAAAGGCACAGATTCTACAGCAGCAGGAAGAACAGAAAAAGCTGAAAGACCTGCAGCAGAAAAATCAGCAGGAATATGAGCAGATTCTGCAGAAAAAAGCAGAAAATGAGGCTTCGATCCAGACAATCCGGGTACAGCTTGAACAACTGGAAGATGTAAATGAAGAAGAAATACTGAAAGAGAAAAGCCGGATGACAGAAGAAAAAAGCCAGATGGCAGAAGAAAAAAAAGAACTCTATGTCAGGTATTCAGGAAACCGGGAAATCTATGATAAAGTCAATGTACAGAGAGATCTGCTGGAAGAAGTAGAAAAGAAATATGTATGGATGAAGTCACTTGCCGATACGGCAGGCGGCAATCTGAATGGCAAACCGAAGGTAGAACTGGAGACCTATATTCAGATGGCGTATTTTGACCGGATCTTACGCCGTGCCAATCTGCGGTTCATGACAATGAGCAGCGGACAGTATGAGTTAAAAAGGCAGAAAGCACCGGAGGACAAAAAAGGAAAATCCGGTCTGGAATTAAATGTGATCGATCACTACAATGGCAGCGAGCGGAGTGTTAAGACCCTGTCCGGTGGAGAGTCATTCCAAGCATCTCTGTCGCTGGCACTGGGGCTGTCAGATGAGATCCAGGCCAATGCGGGAGGAATCTGCCTGGAGGCAATGTTCGTGGATGAAGGTTTCGGTTCTCTGGATGAGGAAGCACTGGAGCAGGCAATCAAGGCACTGGGAAATCTGACGCAGGGAAACCGCAGTGTGGGGATCATCTCTCATGTGGCTGAACTGAAAGAACGGATCGAAAATAAGATAATCGTGAAAAAAGAGCGGGGCGGAGAAAAATTAGGCAGCAGAATTGAAATTGTATAATTTCGCACTTTAACTCGAAAAAGTATTATGGTATACTTAAGAGAAGCGAATGCTTAAAAAGGAGGTAAAAAGGAATGATATGGGCAAAGGAAGAGACTCTGCCAAGAGAAGAGATCGAAAAGATCCAGTTAAATAAGCTGAAGATGACCGTCAGCTACATTTACGACAGAGTAAAACCTTATCGTGATAAGATGGACGCAGCCGGAGTGAAGCCGGAAGATATCCAGACGCTGGAAGACCTGAAAAAGCTGCCTTTTACATATAAAGCGGATTTCCGGGATCATTATCCGGACGGACTTTTTGCGGTAGATAAAAAGGAAATTGTGCGTTATCATGCAAGTTCAGGAACAACAGGCAAGCCAACCGTGGTCGGATATACAAAAAATGATCTGGATATCTGGCTGAATAATGTGGCAAGACTGGCCTGTATGGGTGGTGCCACTGCAGATGATGTGGCACAGATCTCATTTGGATACGGTACATTTACAGGAGCACTGGGGCTTCATGGTGGACTGGAAAAGATCGGAGCGGCGGTGATCCCGATGTCTTCGGGCAATACAAATAAGCAGATCATGTTCCTTCAGGATATGGGGGTGACACTTCTTGTGGCAACGCCATCGTATGCACTGCATTTAGGTGAGGAACTGCGTCATCGTGGGATTGATCCTTCTAAGGATCTGAAGATTCATATCGGTTTGTTCGGCGGGGAAGGCATGACAGAGCCAATGCGTGATGAGATGCATAAAGTCTGGGGAGAGCAGTTTGTCTGTACCCAGAATTATGGTATGAGTGAACTTTGCGGACCGGGAGTTGCAGGAGAATGTACGGAACTTTGTGGTATGCATATTAACGAAGACTGGTTTATCCCGGAAGTCATTGACCCTGAGACAGAGGAGGTCCTTCCACCAGGTGAACTTGGGGAACTGGTAGTGACCTGCCTTGGAAAAGAAGCACTTCCGCTTGTAAGATACCGCACAGGAGATCTGACAAGACTGATGTATGAACCGTGTAAATGTGGAAGAACGACAGTCAGGATGGAGAACCTTTCAGGACGTGCCGATGATATGCTTGTGATCCGTGGAGTGAATGTATTCCCGGGACAGATTGAGGAAGTTCTGTTCAAGATCGATGAGATCGGACCACATTATGAAATTCTGGTAGAGCGTAAGAACCGTCTGGATGTGATGACCATCACGGTAGAACTGATCGATGACCGTCTTCTGGACAGTTATGGACAGTTGAGTGAACTGGAGAACCGGATTAAGACAAGATTAAAGTCCCAGCTTGGACTTGCAACACAGATCCGGCTGGTTGCACCGAACTCTCTGCAGCGGTTTGAGGGAAAAGCAAAACGTGTGACAGATTTACGAAAGGATGGACTGTAAAATGGCAGAAAAAGTAATTATGCTCGGAAATGAAGCGATTGCCCGCGGAGCATACGAGGCGGGAGTAAAAGTTTCTTCCGCATATCCGGGAACTCCGAGTACTGAGATCAGTGAATACCTTGTCCAGTACAGGGATGATGTATATGAAGAATGGGCACCGAACGAGAAGGTTGCTACAGAGGTAGCGGTAGGTGCAAGCATCGCAGGTGTGCGTTCCATGGCCTGTATGAAGCATGTAGGACTGAATGTGGCAGCAGATCCGCTCTATTCAGTATCTTATATGGGAGTAAACGGTGGACTTGTTCTTGTTGTTGCGGATGATCCGGGACTTTACAGCTCTCAGAACGAGCAGGATACAAGAATGGTTGCAAGGGCAGCACAGATCCCGGTTATCGAACCTTCGGACAGTGCAGAGGCAAAAGATTTCTTTAAGGAAGCTTTTGAACTCAGTGAGAAATTCGACCGTCCGTTTATTTTCAGAACGACAACGAGACTGGCACATTCACAAGGACTGGTTGAGCTTTGTGAGCGTGAAAATATAGAAGATAAGGAATATATAAAGAATATTCAGAAAAATGTCATGATGCCGGGAAATGCAAAGCAGAGACATATTGAGATCGAACGTCTGAACAGGGAACTGGCAGAGGCAGCCAATACCCTTCCGATCAACAGAGTTGAGATGAACGATACAAAGATCGGAGTTATTACCAGTGGAATCCCATATCAGTATGTAAAAGAAGCATTGCCGGAGGCGTCTGTACTGAAGCTGGGAATGGTGAATCCGCTTCCGAGAAAGCTGATCGAAGATTTTGCAGAAAAAGTCGATACACTCTATATTGTAGAGGAACTGGATCCGGTGATCGAGACGCAGGTAAAATCCTGGGGAATCCAGGCGATTGGCAAGGAAATCTTCACAGTACAGGGAGAATACAGTGCCAATATGCTCCGTAAAGCGATTCTGAAGCAGGAACTGGAACTGAAAGAGCCTGCAAAAGCACCGGGAAGACCGCCAATCCTCTGTCCGGGATGTCCGCACAGAAGTGTATTCTTTGTCCTGAACCGTCTGAAAATGCATGCAGCAGGTGATATCGGATGTTATACATTAGGTGCAGTTGCACCGCTGAGTGTCATCGATACAACGATGTGTATGGGATCAAGTATTTCCACACTTCATGGAATGGAGAAGGCAAAAGGAAAAGAGTATATCAAGAACTGGGTTGCCGTGATTGGTGATTCTACTTTCATGCATACAGGTGTTAATTCACTGATGAATATGGTTTACAACAAAGCGACCGGAACAGTGATCATCATGGATAATTCCACGACAGGAATGACCGGACATCAGGATCACTCCGCAACCGGAAAGACATTGCAGGGAGATCCGACTTATGCCATTGATATTCCGGAATTATGTCATGCAGTCGGAGTGAAGCATGTCAATGTAGTGAATGCATTTGATATCGAATTGCTTCAGAAGACGATTAAAGAAGAAGTGGCAAGGGATGAAGTATCTGTTATCATCACAAAGACTCCTTGTGTTCTGCTTGACAAGAGAAAGAAGCCATTGTATATGGCACATGAAGATCAGTGTAAGAAATGCGGTCTCTGCATGAAACCGGGATGTCCGGCCATGACAAAGAATGCAGACGGAAGTGTTCATATTGATGATACGATGTGTACCGGATGCGGACTGTGCGAAAAACTGTGTAAATTTAACGTGATAGAACTTGTAAAGGAGGGCGAATAAGATGGCAGTAAAAAATATTATGATCGTCGGTGTCGGCGGACAGGGAACCCTTCTTACGAGCCGGATCCTGGGAGGGCTGACCATCGCAGGCGGATATGATGTCAAGCTTTCAGAAGTACACGGCATGGCACAGAGAGGCGGAAGTGTTGTAACATTTGTCCGTTATGGTGACAAGGTTGCAGAGCCGATCGTAGAAGAGGGACAGGCAGATGTCCTGATCGCATTTGAGAGACTGGAGGCACTCCGTTATGCACATTTTCTGAAAAAAGATGGGGCTCTGATCGTAAATGACTGGAGAATCGATCCGATGCCGGTTGTAATCGGAAATGCAGAATATCCGGATCATATCATTGAGGATCTGGAAAAGGAATACAAAGTATATAAAGTAGATGCCACAGAAGAATCCAGAAAGCTTGGAAATCCACGAGTCTTTAACCTGATCGTTCTTGGAATCGCCGCACAGCATATGGATTTCACAAAAGAACAGTGGTATGAAGTGATCGAAAAGACTGTACCTCCGAAGACGATCGAGATCAATAAAAAGGCATTTGAGGTTGGATTTAATCTTTAAATATATGTGCAGGGAAAGGAGAAAAAAGATGATCAGACAGCTTTCAGTATTTGTGGAAAACCAGCCGGGGAGTATGATGAGAGTGACTTCTGTATTGACAGATAGCCATATTAATATCCGGGCAATCTCCACATTTGATACACCGGAATTTGGAATCATGCGTCTGGTAGTAGATGAGCCGGAACGTGCAAAAGAAAGTCTGACAGCAAAAGGATTTGTCACAAGGATCACGGAAGTAGTCGGGGCTGAGCTTAAGGATGAAAAAGGGAATCTGAACCGGATGCTGACGATCCTTGCAGATGGAGAGATCAATGTCAACTATATTTATTCGTTTGTGATCCGTGAGGGAAAAGCACCGGTGATCGTATTCCATACAGACGATTTTGACAAGGCACAGAAAGTCCTGGAGAAGGCAGATGTGAAACTGGTAGAGGAAGAAGATTTATAGAAAAAGGAGAAACAAAGATGGCGGCAGTATCTTTAGAAAATTGGGAAGAACGGATTCGTGATCCCAAAGTGGAGTGTATGAGCAGTGACGAGATGGCAGCACTGCAGAGCAGGCGTCTTGTAGATGTGGTGAAAAGGGTATATGACCATGTGGATTTTTACCATAAGAAAATGAAAGAGATCGGTGTAGAGCCGGGGGATATCCGCTCCATTGAGGATATCGGCAAGCTTCCTTTTACCACCAAGGAAGACCTGAGAGCCAATTATCCATTCGGGCTTCTTGCAATCCCGCAATCGGATGTAGTACGTGTGCAGGGAACTTCCGGTACGACCGGAAAGCTGACGATCGCACCATATTCACAGAAAGATGTGGAAGTCTGGGGCGAATGTGTAGCAAGATGTCTGACGATGGCAGGACTTACCAGAGATGACATCCTGCACGTATGTTATGGATATGGACTTTTTACCGGTGGTCTCGGACTGGATTTTGGAGCAAGGGCGTTAGGTGCAATGACGATCCCGATGTCAGCAGGAAATACCAGGCGTCAGATGATGGTCATGGAAGATCTTGGAGCAACAGCTTTTGCATGTACTCCGTCTTATGCACTTTATCTTGCTGAATCCATTCAGGAGGCAGGACTGACAGACCGGCTGAAGATCAGAGTGGGAATCCATGGAGCAGAGCCATGGACAGAAGAGATGCGTAAAAAAATTGAAACTATCCTTCATATCAACTGTTTTGATATCTATGGATTATGTGAGATCACCGGGCCGGGTGTGGCAATGGATTGTATCCATCACGCAGGACTTCACGTAAATGCCGATCATTTTTATCCTGAGGTACTGAATCCTGCAACCAACGAAGCCTGTGCAGACGGGGAAACCGGAGAACTTGTCTTTACAACGTTATCCAAAGAGGCAATGCCGCTTCTGCGTTACCGCACGAAAGATCTGACCAGCATTGACCATAGCCGCTGTGCCTGTGGAAGAACAACTCCGAGAATTTCCAAATTTACCGGAAGGACAGATGACATGAAGGTCATCCGTGGAGTCAATGTATTCCCAACTCAGGTCGAGACAGCCCTGCTTGGTATTGGAGGTGCAGTAGCTCCGCATTATATGATGATCGTAGACAGAGAGGATAATCTGGATGTACTTACTGTTATGGTAGAGGTAGATGAGAGTATGTTCTCAGATGAGATCCGTAAACTGGATGCACTGAGAGATAAGATCGCAGCAATTCTCAAGACAGCCCTCGGAGTATCTGTCAGAGTGAAACTGGTTGAGCCGAAATCCATCCAGAGAAGCGAAGGAAAAGCAGTCCGTGTGATCGACAACAGAAATCTGTAGAAAGGGGAAAGAAAGAATGGGAATCACAATTCAGCAGTTATCAGTTTTTCTGGAGAACAGAGAAGGCCGTCTTGATGAGGTACTTTCTGTACTGGCGGGAAATGATATCAATATCGTAGCATTAAGTCTTGCAGATACTTCCGAATACGGAATGCTGCGTATGATCGTATCAGATCCGAATAAAGGAAAAGCAGTCCTGAAAGAAAATGGGATTACCTCCATGCTGACAGATGTTGTTGCACTGAGAGTTCCTCATGAGACCGGTTCGCTGAGCCGGGCAATGCATCAGATCGTGGAAGGTGATGTAAATATTGAATATATGTATGCTTTCGCTAACGGAGCAGATGCTTCTGCAGTTCTTAAGACCGATGATCCGGCAAGGGTTGTTGATATTTTAAGAGGAAGTGGATTCGATGTCTGGGAAGCGGATCAGGCGTATGTATCGAATATAAGTGGGACGTGATCTGATTACCGGAGCAGAGGCTCTTTATATAATCTGTTAAAAAAGAAAAATGAAATAGAAATCCCCCGGCAGGTCACAGACGATCTGCCGGGGGATTTTTAATCTTATTTCCTGTATTACTTTTAATATTAAATTCGAGCTTATCTATAATAATTAAAAGGTACAATGAATATTTGATTAAAGTTTTACTACATTTGTTGCCTGAGGTCCTTTAGCTCCTTCTGTTACATCGAACTCTACAGCCTGACCTTCTTCAAGAGACTTGAATCCATCCATCACCAGTCCTGAATAGTGAACGAAGATGTCATTTCCTTCAGAGTCGGAGATGAATCCATAACCCTTCTGGTTGTTAAACCATTTTACTGTACCTGTCATTGTTGTTGCCCTCCATAAAAAAATAAGTTGTTAGACCGGGAATCAAAAACCCGATACCGTTTTAGAATAGCATATTTAACAATAAAAGTCAATGCAAATCTGATTGAGGTTGTAAAATTACACAAAAATAATATGCTAAAATTATGCGAAATGCCGAAAGTGATTATTTGTGAAAATAAATGACTGAAAATGATTGACTGTGACTGAAAATGATTTTATTATAAGGGCAGAGAAATGAAAGAAGGAGATGCAGAGATGCTTACGGAAGAGCGGTTTGCCGAGATTCTGAGAATGCTCGGAGAGGAAAAATCGGTCACAGTGCAGGAACTTACGGAGAGGCTGGCAACTTCAGAATCGACGATCCGAAGAGATCTGACAGCACTTGCGGAAAAGGGATTACTGGTGAAAGTTCATGGTGGGGCGACGGCTTTGGAGATGGATTATACAACCAAAGATGTAGAAATCACATCGCGGATGACACAGAATGTAGATGAAAAATCCCTAATTGGAAAGTATGCGGCATCCCTGATCGAGAAAGAAGATTTTGTTTATCTGGATTCGGGAAGCAGTATTGCACAGATGCTAAAATACATGACCGGCAGTGGGGCGGTATTTGTGACGAATGGGATTGCCCATGCACAGAGCCTGGCAAGGAAAGGGATTACCGTCTATCTGGTTGGAGGGATGTTTAAAGGAGCAACGGATGCAGTGATCGGAAGTCAGGCTGTGGAGGATCTGAAAAAGTATAATTTTACAAAAGGATTTTTTGGAACGAATGGTGTAGATAAAAAGCATGGTTTTACGACGCCCGATCCGGCGGAAGCGATGATAAAAAAAGCTGCCATGGAACGGTGCAGAACATGCTATATTCTGGCAGATTCAAGTAAAATCGGTCAAATCGCTCCGGTTACGTTTGCAAAATTCGATCAGGCAGAATTAATCACTACAGAACTTACGGATAAGGATCTGAAAAAGGAAAAAAATATTGTAGAGGTGAAAGCATGATTTATACAGTAACATTTAATCCTTCTCTTGATTATGTAATTCAGGTCGATGACCTGACACTTGGGGAAGTGAACAGGACAACATCAGAAAAAATTTATCCGGGTGGAAAGGGCAATAATGTATCCGTAATCCTTTCTAATCTGGGACACAAGAGTAAAGCTCTTGGATTCAAGGCCGGTTTTACCGGAGAGCAGATGGAAACCATGCTGGAAGAATTCGGATGCTATACGGATTTTATCCCGCTGGAAGAAGGGCTGACCAGAATCAATGTGAAAGTGAAATCAAATGAGGAAAGTGAGATCAACGGACAGGGACCGGTTATTACAGATACAGCGATCGAGGCACTCTATCAGAAACTGGATAAGCTGACGGCAGGAGATGTACTTGTACTTGCCGGAAGTATCCCGAATACACTTCCGGGGGATATGTATGAACGGATCATGGAAAGACTTCAGGGAAAAGAGATCAGGATTGCGGTGGATGCGACAAAGGATCTGCTGGTGAATGTTCTGAAATATCACCCGTTCCTGATCAAGCCGAATAATCATGAACTGGGTGAGATCTTCGGCAAAGTACTGGAAAGTGAAGCAGATATTGTGGAGTATGCAAAAAAACTTCAGGAGATGGGAGCAGTCAATGTTCTCGTATCGATGGCAGGGGACGGTGCGATCCTGGTAACGGAAGACGGAACTGTAAGCAGTAAAAAACCACCAAAAGGAACGGTGGTCAACTCTGTTGGAGCAGGGGATTCCATGGTAGCAGGATTCCTTGCAGGATGGCTGAATACCGGTGATTATGAAAAGGCACTGGAACTGGGGACAGCAGCAGGAAGTGCGACAGCCTTTGTATCCTGGCTTGCAACCAGAGAAGAAATTACAGAGAAACTGGAACGTACGGAAAAAGAGTATGGTATATAGGAGGAAATGAGTATGAGGATTACAGATTTGCTCAAGGCGTGCAGTGTGGAACTAAATGGTACACCGCAGACGAAAGAAGAGACCATCGAACAGATGGTAGCCCTGATGGAAAAGGGCGGTAATGTGACAGATGTTGAAAAATATAAAGCGGGGGTCTTTGCCCGTGAGGAAGAAGGAACGACGGGAATCGGGGAAGGAATTGCAATCCCTCATGCAAAGACCGATGCAGTTAATGCACCGGGGCTTGCAGCAATGGTGATTCCTGCCGGTGTAGATTATGATGCACTGGACGGACAGCCGGTGGATCTGGTATTTCTGATTGCTGCACCGAATACAGAAGACAATGTACATCTTGAAGTACTGAGCAGACTTTCCATGCTTTTAATGGATGAATCCTTTAAGCAGAATCTTCTGAAAGCAAAGACAGTAGAAGAATTCCTTGCAGTTGTGGATCGGGCAGAAAATGCGAAAAATGAAGCAGAGGAAGAGAAGGCAGTGAATGTACCGGACAGTGGATATCGTGTTCTGGCAGTGACTGCATGCCCGACCGGGATCGCCCACACATATATGGCGGCAGAGAGTCTGGAAAATACAGCAAAAGAGCTGGGTTATACGATCAAAGTTGAGACAAATGGTTCGGGTGGAGATAAAAATGTCCTGACAGCGGAAGAAATTGCTGCCTGTGACGGAATCATCGTGGCAGCGGACAAGGAAGTCAGAATGGCACGATTCGACGGAAAGCCGGTCATTGTCACGAAAGTAGCAGACGGAATCCATAAACCGCAGGAACTGATCGAAGACATCATCAATGGCAGGGCAAAGGTATATCATAATGATGGCAAAGGAGAAGAGAACGCCGGCATAGGCGATGAGAGCCTTGGAAGAAAGCTTTATAAAGCACTGATGAATGGAGTATCCCATATGCTTCCGTTCGTTATCGGTGGCGGTATCCTGATCGCCCTTTCATTTATCTGTGACGGGGCAAATGCGGGAACAGATGTATTCGGAAATGGAACTGCACTTGCAAAGTTTTTTAATACAGTCGGAAATACAGCGTTTGGAATGATGTTCCCGATCCTTGCAGGATATATTGCAATGGCGATCGGGGAAAGACCGGCACTGATGCCCGGTATTGTAGGCGGTCTGCTTGCAAAAGCAGGAACAAGTATTTTCCTGCCGGAAGATCAGTGGGTTTCTTCAGGATTTTTCGGAGCATTGATCGCGGGTTTTGTAGCAGGTTATCTGATGGTCCTGATCAAGAAACTGTTAGAAAAACTTCCTCATGCACTTGAGGGGACAAAACCGGTTCTGCTGTATCCGTTTTTGGGGATCGTAGCAATGGGAGCAATCATGATCTTTATTGTAAATCCACCGATGGGAGCATTCAATACATGGCTTAATAATGTCCTGACGAACATGGGAGAGGGCAGTAAGATCACACTGGGAGCAGTTCTTGGCGGTATGATGGCAATCGATTTCGGAGGACCATTCAATAAAGCAGCCTATGTATTTGGCACAGCGTCAATTGCCAGCGGACAGTTCGATATCATGGCGGCAGTTATGGCAGGTGGTATGGTTCCTCCGCTCGCGATTGCTCTGGCAACGACTTTCTTTAAGAACCGTTTTACAAAGAGTGAACAGCAGACAACCGTGACAAATTACATTATGGGACTTTCCTTTATCACAGAAGGAGCGATTCCGTTTGCTGCATCGGATCCGCTGAGAATCATCCCACCATGTGTGGTTGGTTCAGCAATTGCAGGAGCCCTTTCCATGGCATTTGGCTGCGGTTCAAGAGCACCTCACGGAGGAATTTTCGTAATCGGTATTATCGATCATGGTCCGATGTTCCTTTTAGCAATCCTGATCGGAGCAGTTGTGGGAATGGCAGGAATCGTTTTGTTGAAAAAACCACTGAAAGCTGATTGAAAAATGATGGGATGTGTTATATAATGAACGCAACGTCTTAATAAAAGGAGGATATAACTATGAAAGAATTTAAATATGTGGTAACAGACCCGGAAGGAATCCATGCAAGACCTGCAGGAATCCTTGTAAAGCAGGCAGCAGGATATAAGTCAGCAGTTACGATCGTAAAAGGCGAGAAGAGTGCTGATGCGAAGAGAATCTTCGGAGTTATGGGGCTTGGTGTTAAGACAGGCGAAGAAGTTACGATTAAGGTAGACGGAGAGGACGAAGAGACAGCAACAGCAGAATTAGAGGCATTCTTCAAGGAGAACTTATAATTATGATAACAATTCAGGGGAAAAGCGTGTTTGGCGGTGTTTCCATTGGAAAACTGATGTTCTATAAGAGAAATGAAAAAGTCATCAAAAGAGAGCATATCAGTGATGCAGATGCAGAATGGAAACGCTTTGAAGCCGCAAAAGGTCAGGCAGTTGACCAGTTAAAAGAGCTTTATGAGAAAGCTCTGGAAGATGTGGGAGAAGCAAATGCCATGATCTTTGAGATCCATCAGATGATGCTTGAAGATCTGGATTATCTTGAATCAATTGAAAATATTATCCGTTCCCAGGAAGTAAATGCGGAGTATGCCGTTGCGACGACAGCGGATAACTTTGCACAGATGTTCGCATCAATGGATGATGCTTATATGCAGGGAAGAGCAGCCGATGTAAAAGATGTATCGGAGCGTGTGCTGGATATTCTCTGTGGAGTCAGTGCAGGGGTAAAAGAGATGACTGAGCCGTGTATCATTGCAGCAGATGATCTTGCTCCAAGCGAGACAGTTCAGTTGGATAAGAGTAAGGTACTTGGATTTGCGACGATGTACGGTTCATCTAATTCCCATACAGCCATCCTTGCGAGAACCATGAATATCCCTGCAGTGATCGGTCTGGGAGAAACTCTTTCATCTCAGTATGACGGAAAGATGGCAGTGATTGACGGATTTACGGGAATCCTCTATGTAGATCCAGATGAAGAGACACTTGCCAGAATGCAGGAGAAGCATGCAAAGGATCTGGAGCAGAAAGAGCTTCTGAATCAGTTAAAGGGAAAGGAAAATGTGACCAGGAGCGGTCAGAAGATCAATGTTTATGCGAACATTGGAAATGTTTCCGACCTTGGAGCAGTACTTAAAAATGATGCAGGTGGAATCGGTCTGTTCAGAAGTGAGTTCCTTTATCTTGAGAACAGCACATTTCCTACAGAGGAGCAGCAGTTTGCAGTATACAAGCAGGTTGCGGAAAGCATGGCAGGAAAGAAAGTTATCATCCGTACACTTGATATTGGAGCAGATAAGCAGGTAGATTATTTTAATCTTGACAAAGAAGAGAACCCGGCACTGGGATACAGAGCAATTCGTATCTGTCTGACAAGACCGGAAATCTTCAAGACTCAGTTACGTGCCCTTTATCGTGCAGCAGTATATGGAAATCTGTCTATTATGTTCCCGATGATCATTTCTGTAAGTGAAGTAAAGAAGATCAAAGAGATCATTGCACAAGTGCAGGCAGAACTGAAGGCAGAGGGCATCCCTTATAAAGAGGATGTAGAGCTTGGTGTCATGATCGAGACACCGGCAGCAGTGATGGTAAGCCGTGAACTTGCGAAGGAAGTGGATTTCTTCAGTGTGGGAACGAATGACCTGACGCAGTATACACTGGCGATCGACCGTCAGAACCAGAAGCTGGATACATTTTATGATCCGCATCATCCGGCAGTGCTTGCCATGATCAAAATGGCAGCAGACAATGCACATGCAGAGGGAAAATGGATCGGTATCTGTGGAGAGCTTGGTGCAGATCTTGAACTTACGGAAGAATTTCTTAAGATGGGACTGGACGAGCTGTCTGTATCTCCGGCACTTGTATTGCCACTGAGAAAGAGGATCAGAGAGTGCGAATAAGTTATTGATTTTGCAGAAAGAAGATTACCGAACCGGGGGATTGAGATGTCTTTCCGGGGCGGTTTTCTTCTTTTTTTCTTTTCGCGACTTTCTTTTAGAAACTTAAAAGAAAAATAAGTTGTATAAAAGAGAAAATGCGATTATGATAATAATAACATGACTGCTCATATTATGAATACAAAAGAGAAGCAGGGAAAGGAGTTATATGGAAAAAGAAGTTTTTCTGTGGCTTGGACTGATGATCCTATTTCTTGTTGTAGAACTTGCCACAGTCGGACTGACCAGTATCTGGCTTGCCGGAGGTGCGTTGATCGCATTATTTGTTGCTCTTGCCGGAGGAACAGTTGCATGGCAGTGTATTGCATTTATCGTGGCATCAGTTCTGCTCCTGTTTTTTACGAGACCTTTTGCAACACGATATATCAACAGGCATCATGAAAAGACGAATTGTGATGACCTGATCGGCAGGACAGTCAAGGTAACGGAGCAGGTGGATAATTATGAACAGACCGGTGCGGCATTTGCCAACGGGCTGGAATGGACTGCCAGATCAGAAAAAGACGATCAGAAGATCGAAGCAGGCAGCCTTGCAACGGTGACGGCAATCTCCGGTGTAAAATTAATCTTAAGACCGGTTAAGGAGGAAAAAGAATCATGGGATTAGCTATTTTAATTGTGTGGGTGATCATACTTGGAATTGCGATCTTACTGATCGTGAGCAATATCAAGATTGTTCCGCAGGCACATGCGTATGTAGTTGAAAGACTTGGAGGATATAAAGAAACCTGGGGTGTAGGACTTCATTTCAAGATGCCGATCCTGGATCGTGTTGCGAGAAGAGTCTCACTGAAAGAACAGGTAGTTGACTTTGAACCGCAGGCAGTAATTACGAAAGATAATGTTACGATGCAGATTGATACCGTCGTATTCTATCAGATCACTGACCCGAAGAAGTATGCATATGGAGTAGAAAGCCCGATTGCTGCGATCGAAAATCTGACGGCAACAACACTGCGTAATATTATCGGTGATCTGGAACTGGATGAGACACTGACTTCCCGTGAGACGATCAACTCCAAGATGCGTACGATCCTGGACATTGCGACAGATGAATGGGGAATTAAAGTAAACCGTGTAGAATTGAAAAATATTATGCCGCCGAAAGCAATTCAGGATGCCATGGAGAAGCAGATGAAGGCGGAGCGTGAACGAAGAGAGGCAATTCTCCGTGCGGAAGGTGAAAAGAAATCTACGATCCTTGTAGCAGAAGGTGAGAAGGAGTCGGTGATCCTGGAAGCAGAAGCATCCAAGCAGGCAGCAATCCTGAAAGCGGAAGCTGAGAAGCAGAAGCGGATCAAAGAAGCAGAAGGTCAGGCAGAAGCCATCCGTACTGTACAGAAAGCGACTGCGGAAGGGATTGAGTATATCAAGGAAGCCGGTGCGGATGAGGCAGTGCTGACACTGAAGAGTCTGGATGCATTTGCGAAAGCAGCTGACGGCAAGGCAACAAAGATCATTATTCCTTCTGATCTGCAAGGCATTGCAGGGCTTACGAAGACCATCGCAGAAGTAGCACGCCCGGATGTGACAGAAAAGGTGGATTAATTGGAATCGGGAGAAAAAGTTGTCAGGATCTCAGTCAGAAATCTCGTGGAATTTATTTTAAAAGAAGGCGATATTGATAATCGTATTACGGCAGGAACTGCGGAAAAGGATGCGATGTTGATGGGAAGCCGGCTTCACCGGAAGATCCAGAAAAGTATGGGATCGGGATATCAGGCAGAAGTACCGCTGAAAATTTCTGTTCCTTGTCAGGAATTTACTCTGAGGATAGAAGGCAGGGCAGATGGGATCATTGCAGATGAAACTTCAGATGGAAAGCTGCATCAGGTGACGGTGGACGAGATCAAGGGAGTCCTGAGAAATCTGGAACAGATTCAGAAACCGGCAGGAGTACATCTGGCACAGGCAAAATGCTATGCATATATTTACGGAAAAGAAAAAGAACTGGAAAAGATCAGTATCCAGATGACCTATTGTCATCTGGATACTGAAGAAATAAGACGGTTTAAAGAAGAGTATACACTGGAAGATCTGAAAAGCTGGTTTAAAGAACTGGTGCATAGATATGAAAAATGGGCCAGGCTTCAGATTGAATGGGAGCGGATGCGGGATGAGACGATCCGCAATCTGAAATTTCCATTTCCATACAGGGAGGGGCAGTTCAATCTTGCCGCATCTGTATATCGCACGATCGCAAGAAAGAAAAAGCTTTTTATCCAGGCACCGACGGGGACAGGAAAGACGATGGCAGTTCTCTATCCTGCTGTCAGGGCAATGGGAGAGGGTCTGGGCGAGAAGATCTTCTATCTGACTGCAAGGACGATCACAAGGACGGTTGCCGAGCAGGCTTTTTTTATTTTAAAGGAAAAAGGGCTGAAGTTCCGTTCAGTGACCCTGACAGCGAAAGAAAAAATTTGTTTTTGTGAAAAAGCAGAGTGTAATCCACAGGCCTGCCCCTATGCAAAAGGACATTTTGACCGGGTTAATGATGCGGTCTATGACCTTTTGAAAAATGGCGGCGGAATGGGAAGAAAGGAGATTGAGGAACAGGCACAAAAGTTCCGGGTCTGTCCTTTTGAATTTGCATTGGAGCTTTCGGTCTGGGCAGATGGGATTATCTGTGATTATAATTACGTATTTGATCCAAATGCACATCTGAAAAGGTTTTTCGCAGACGGAGGAAATAACCACTATCTGTTCCTGGTTGACGAAGCTCACAACCTTGTGGAACGTGGACGTGAGATGTACAGTGCAAGCCTGTATAAGGAAGATGTTCTTGAAGTGAAAAGAATTGTAAAGGGAAAAGATAAAAAGCTGACGAGAAGTCTGGAGAGCATGAATAAGGCATTTCTGGAACTGAAAAGAGAGTGTGAAAATTATCAGATTCTGGACAGCGTATCTGTCCTTGCACTGAAGGCGATGAATCTTCTGACCGAAATGGAACGTTATTTAGAAGAACAGAGAGAGCAGGGAAGGCAGGATGGAACGGAAGAAGAGATACTTCCATTGTTCTTTGGATTACGAAGTTTTCTGAACATCCATGATCTGCTGGATAAAAATTATGTGATATACAGCGAAATGCAGTCTGATGGAAGATTTATGGTAAAGCTTTTCTGTGTTAACCCGGCAGAGAATCTTCAAAAATGTCTGGAACAGGGCAATAGTACGATCTTTTTTTCCGCAACATTGCTGCCGATACAGTATTATAAGTCTCTGTTATCGGTAGTTCAGGATGATTATGCAGTTTATGCAGAATCGACTTTCCCGGAAACGAACCGGAGTGTACTTCTGGCAGAAGGGATCAGTACAAAGTACACGAGCCGTGGAGAAGAAATGTATAGCAGGATCGCAGAATATATAGGGAAAACGATTGACAGTAAGACGGGAAATTATATGGCTTTTTTTCCGTCATACCGCCTGATGGAGGCAGTGTATGAAAAATTCCTGAAGCTTGGGAAGAAAAGTGAAGTTTTGCTTCAGTCGCAGTATATGGATGAGGAAGAACGGGAAGAATTTCTGAAAAAATTTGAAAAAGAGCAGGACGGAACGCTGGTAGCTTTCTGCGTGATGGGTGGTATTTTTTCGGAAGGAATCGACCTGACGCAGGATCGTCTGATCGGAGCCATGATCGTTGGAACAGGAATCCCGCAGGTATGCAACGAAAGAGAGATACTGAAGCAGTATTTTGGAGCAGAGGGATTTGACTATGCCTATCTCTATCCCGGAATGAATAAAGTACTTCAGTCAGCAGGGCGTGTGATCCGTACAGAAAAAGATAAAGGGGTGATTCTTCTGATGGATGAAAGATTTCAAAGCCCGCATTATAGGAGAATGTTTCCGCGAGAGTGGTCGGATTGTAGAAAATGTACGATGGAAAATGTGACAGAACTGCTGACAAAATTCTGGAAAAAAGGTCCCTCCTGATCCGGAAAATGTGTCCGGGGAATCGGACAGATCAGATTCAGGAGGGGAGGGGAGTTATTCGTCCACTGGATGGAAGTAGCTCAGAAATTCCTGCGTTGCCTTGGAAAGTGGGAGCTGCTCGTTGTATGCGATCACCAGGGAACGCTCAGGCATCTCTTCGTTCATATCCAGAGTGAAGATACCGTCAGGTTCTTTAGAGATACAATAATCAGGAATAAATGCAATTCCGAGTCCGATGCGTGCAAGGTCGATCAGAAGATCGTTGCTGGTCAGCTCAATCTCAGGAACAAGGTCTAACTGATGCTGCTGGAACAGACGGTGGAGAAATTCATTGGTGGTACTGTGCTTATCCAGCATGAGGATCGGATAAGCAAGAAGGTCTGAGAGCGAGATCTTTTTCCCTTTTAATTCTCCATAATTATTTCCTGCAATAAATACATCATGGAAATTCTTGATCTTCATGGATGCGGAAATATTATTCAGGCTGGCATTGGGATAATTGACCACAATGAGATCTACCAGCCCATTCTTGAGCAGTTCCGTACAACGCAGAGAAGTCTGATTGATTACTTTGATATGTACATTGGGGAACATTTTATGAAATTTTTCAAGGTATGGTACAAGAAAGTACCTGCAGATTGTATCACTTGCACCAATGCGGATCTGACCTCCGGTAGAAGCTGCATCAAGAAGCTGTGCCTCCCCTTTCTGGATCAGGTTCATAGCCGGTTCAATATGGCGGAGCAGAATCTCACCTTCCGGGGTGAGCTGAACTTTTTTGGTGCTTCTGATAAAGAGTGTCTGATCCAGTTTCCGCTCCAGTGTCTTGATCGACTGGCTTACAGCAGACTGGGAAATAAAAAGCTGCTTGGACGCCTCTGAAAAATTCAGCGTAGTTGCAACATGGTAAAATACCTTATATAGTTCATAATTTATATCCATCATATTATTAGACCTCCTAATAAGTAATAATAGCATTATAAGATAAATACATAAAGAATACAACCAAAAGGAGTAAATTTGTGAAAAAACGGGTCTCATCTTCTGAAAAAGTGAAAAGTAAAATAAGTCTGATTTTAAGCCGGATCCTGAGTCTGATCCTGACGGTTTCCTTTTTGGCGGTGTGGCTGGTCTCGAGTGTCAGGCTTGTACTTTATTCGGATTTTGATCTGTACCGGGCAGAATATGAAAAATACGGGGTATTAGATGAACTGAACATGACAATGGGAGATACAATTTATGTAACCCGGGAGATGATGGCATATTTAAACGGAGAGCGTGAAGAACTGAAAGCAGAAACCACGGTGGATGGAATATGGAGAGATTTTTTTAATGAGCAGGACCGGCTGCATATGAAGGATGTAAAGCAGATTTTTGACTGGAGTAAGAGAATCCGGTTTATGGCAGGATTGACCGGGAGTTTTTCTTTTGTACTTCTGCTGATCTGCTTCTTCTGTGAAAAAATGGATGCTGAAAAAATAATTTTGTGGAAGGTTTTATGGAAAGTGTACCGGAATGTTGCGGGTCTGGTTTTACTGGCAGGTGTTGCAGCCGGGGGTGTGGTCAGCCGGAACTTTGATTACTGGTTTACATGGTTTCATGAGAAAGTTTTTACGAACCGGATGTGGATGTTCGATGCAGAAAAAGATTATATGATCCGAATGCTGCCGGAGGGCTTTTTTTCAGATATGGCAGCGTGGTCCATGTGGATTTTCGGTGCAGGGGCGGTTATCACCGGGGGATTTTTATGGGTAAAAAGCAGAAGAGAAATAGTGAGAAGTTCCATGGAAACTTTTCGGATAGATAACTGATTAGGAATGCTTATGATAAAGTTTAAATTTATTAATTATACGGATGTGCAATTATATGATACGATAAGCATAACAGGTTCATTCTAATTTGGTGTGAAGGAATAAGCACATAAGAGGAAAAGGAGATTGTATATGAGTAATGTAAAGCGTGTGTATGTGGAAAAAAAGCCGGAATTTGCCGTAACAGCGAAAGGGCTTGGACATGAGATCCGTCATTATCTCGGAATTAAAGATGTGACCGGGGTACGGGTTCTGATCCGGTATGACGCAGAAAATATATCAGAAGAGACATTTGAAAAAGCATGTGGCGGAGTGTTCGCAGAGCCTCCGGTCGATATCCTTTACAGAGAAGGTTTTACCAAGAATGAGACAGATCGGTGCTTTTCAGTTGAATTTCTTCCGGGACAATTTGACCAGAGAGCAGATTCAGCAGAACAGTGTATCAGATTTATCAAAGAAGATGAGACACCGGTGATCCGTACAGCGGTAACTTATGTGATCGAGGGAAATATATCAGAGGAAGAGTTTGAAGCAATCAAGAATCACTGCATCAATCCGGTAGATTCAAGAGAAGCTGCTGCAGAGAAGCCGGAGACACTGGTAACGGTATTTGAAGAACCGGCAGATGTAAAGGTATTTGACGGATTTAAAGATATGCCGGAGGCAGAACTAAAAGAGTTGTATGATTCACTTGGCCTTGCTATGACGTTTAAGGATTTCCAGCATATCCAGAAGTATTATCATGGGGAGGAAGACAGGAATCCGACGATGACAGAGATCCGTGTACTGGATACTTACTGGTCAGATCACTGCCGCCATACGACATTTTCTACAGAATTAAAAGATGTAAAATTTGATAATGGAGATTACAGAGATGTCATCGAGGATACATATAAAGAGTATCTGAAAGACCACAGTGAGATTTTTAAAGGAAGAGAAGACAAGTTTGTATGCCTGATGGATCTGGCACTGATGGCAATGCGTCGTCTGAAAAAAGAAGGAAAGCTTGCAGATCAGGAAGAGTCCGATGAGATCAATGCGTGCAGTATCGTTGTACCGATCAAGGTAGACGGAGTCGAGGAAGAATGGCTTATCAATTTTAAAAATGAGACGCACAACCATCCGACAGAGATCGAGCCGTTTGGTGGAGCAGCAACCTGCCTTGGTGGTGCGATCCGCGATCCGCTGTCAGGACGTACCTATGTATATCAGGCGATGCGTGTGACGGGAGCGGCTGACCCGACGGTTTCAGCAGGTGAGACACTGAAAGGAAAGCTCCCACAGAAAAAGCTGGTACGTGAGGCTGCACATGGATACAGTTCTTATGGAAACCAGATCGGTCTTGCAACCGGACTGGTAAAAGAGATCTACCATCCGGATTATGTCGCAAAGCGTATGGAGATCGGAGCAGTGCTTGGTGCAGCACCGAGACGTGCCGTGATCCGTGAAAATTCTGATCCGGGCGATATTATTATCCTGTTGGGTGGACGTACCGGACGTGATGGCTGCGGAGGGGCAACAGGTTCTTCTAAGGTTCATACAGAGGAGTCCATCGAGACATGCGGAGCTGAAGTACAGAAGGGAAATGCACCGACAGAGCGTAAGATCCAGCGTCTGTTCCGCAGAGAAGAAGTCAGCCATCTGATTAAAAAGTGTAATGACTTCGGTGCCGGAGGAGTTTCAGTAGCCATCGGAGAATTGGCAGACGGACTGAGGGTAGAGCTGGATAAAGTGCCAAAGAAATATGCAGGACTGGACGGAACAGAGATCGCAATTTCCGAATCCCAGGAAAGAATGGCAGTCGTTGTAGATCCGAAAGATGTAGATGAGTTTATGGCATATGCGAAAGAAGAAAATCTTGAGGCAACGGTTGTGGCAGTTGTTACAGAAGATCCGAGACTGGTTCTTGTATGGAGAGGAAAAGAGATCGTAAACCTTTCCCGTGCATTCCTTGATACCAATGGGGCACATCAGGAGACAGACGTAGAAGTAGAGATGCCGTCCAGAAAAGCCAGCCTTTTTATCAAAAAAGAAGTAGAAGATGTAAAAGAAGCCTGGCTGAATACTCTTTCTGATCTGAATGTATGCTCTCAGAAAGGTCTTGTGGAAATGTTTGACGGTTCCATCGGAGCCGGATCTGTGTTCATGCCTCATGGCGGAAAATATCAGATGACAGAGACTCAGGCGATGGTGGCAAAAGTTCCGGTACAGAATGGTACAACGGACAGCGTATCCATGATGAGTTATGGATTTGATCCGTATCTGTCAAGCTGGAGTCCGTATCACGGAGCAGTTTATGCGGTGACAGAATCGGTTGCAAAGATCGTGGCAGCCGGTGGAGATTACAGTAAGATCCGCTTTACATTCCAGGAGTATTTCCGCAGAATGACAGAAGATCCGAAGAGATGGAGCCAGCCTTTTGCAGCATTGCTCGGAGCGTATGCGGCACAGATCGGATTTGGTCTTCCGTCAATCGGAGGTAAGGACAGTATGTCCGGTACATTCCAGGATATTGATGTTCCTCCGACACTGGTATCTTTTGCGGTCGATATGGCACTGGAGCAGGATATCATCACACCGGAACTGAAAAAAGCAGGAAATAAGCTTGTATGGCTTAAGATTGAGAGAGATGAAAATGATCTTCCGGTCTATGAGAAAGTGATGGAGCAGTATGAAAAGATCCATGAAGATATTCAGAACGGAAGAATCGTTTCCGCTTATGCACTTGATCGTCATGGAATTGCTATTGCTGCAAGTAAGATGGCATTTGGTAACGGACTGGGAGCTCATCTTGACACGACTATAGATAAAAAGGATCTGTTCGCACCGGCATTTGGTGATCTCATTGCAGAGGTACCTGCGGAAGAAGTGGAGAATCTTGTGGCTGATTATACAGAGATCGGAGCAGTAAGTGAGGAAGCAGTGCTGGCATATGGTGATGTAACGATCAGTCTGAAAGAAGCAGAACAGGCATGGACAGGTACTCTTGAAAAAGTATTTGCAACAAAATCTGCAGCGGATTCTGATAAAGAAATAGAAGAAAAGTTATTCAATACAGCAGATATCCATATCTGCAGCCATAAGATCGGACAGCCGACCGTCTTTATTCCTGTTTTCCCGGGAACGAACTGTGAGTATGACAGTAAACGTGCATTTGAGCGGGCAGGGGCAAAGGTGATTACGAAAGTATTCCGTAATCTGGATGCAGAGGATATCAGAGGATCTGTTGCTGAATTTGAAAAAGCCATCGGACAGGCACAGATGATCATGTTCCCGGGTGGATTCAGTGCAGGAGATGAACCGGATGGTTCTGCAAAATTCTTTGCCACAGCATTCCAGAATGCAAAGATCAAAGAAGCGGTAGAGAAGCTGTTGAATGAAAGAGACGGACTGGCATTGGGAATTTGTAATGGATTCCAGGCACTGATCAAGCTGGGGCTTGTACCATACGGTAAGATCACAGGTCAGACGGAGGATTCACCGACTCTGACATACAATACCATTGGTCGTCATATTTCAAAGATGGTTTATACGAAGGTTGTAACCAATAAGTCTCCATGGCTGCAGGGAGCAGAGCTTGGCGGAGTCTATACGAATCCGGCTTCCCATGGAGAAGGAAGATTCGTTGCAAGTGAGGAATGGCTGGACCGGCTTTTCGCTAACGGCCAGGTTGCAACACAGTACTGTGATCCTGAAGGAAAGATCAGCATGAATGAAGAGTGGAATGTCAATGGTTCTTATCGTGCGATTGAAGGTATCACAAGTCCTGACGGACGTGTGCTTGGTAAGATGGCTCATTCAGAGCGTCGTGGAGATCATGTTGCGATCAATATTTATGGGGAACAGGATCTGAAGATTTTTGAATCAGGTGTAAAATATTTTAAATAAAATATTGCAGTAAAATATTGCGGATTGTAGAAAAGTTCAGTGATTGCTGGACTTTTCTGCTTTTAGAACCGTCTGGCTGATAGAATGAGCGATAGCGAGCAGGAGAGAGTACAGCTTTTTCAGTGCGAGCGGCGAATGGCGATCATGATATAATAAATAATAGAAAGCTAAAAAAATTGAAAAAAGTGTTGACATTTGCGATAAGATGATAGTATAATAAGCAAGTCGGTTGCGGGAAAGAGTGATCAGAACCGCAGAAGATACAGGTATATGGGGTCTTAGCTCAGCTGGGAGAGCATCTGCCTTACAAGCAGAGGGTCACAGGTTCGAGCCCTGTAGGCCC
>NZ_CAKRGI010000016.1 GCF_934330165.1 uncultured Mediterraneibacter sp. | reverse complement strand
TTGATTTTAAGCGAACTTTTCAATATTTCCAAGCACTTTATTCTGTTGTGAGAATTTCTTCTCAATTATTTCATTACTATATTAATAATCTTCTTCGGCACATAAATTTCCTTGATCACATTTCCTGTCAGCTTATCTGCGATCGCTTCTCTACCTGCTGCGATTGCATCATCCTTGGAGATATCAGCCGGGATCTCGATTACAGCTTTTGTCTTACCGTTGATCTGAACCGGAATCTTGATCTCATCATCTTTCATCTCATTTTCATCATATTTTGGCCAGCCTGCATTAAAGATTGTCTCTTCATGTCCAAGCTGCTCCCACATCTCTTCTGCAAAGTGTGGTGCGAATGGAGAAAGAAGTACTGCGATTGTCTCGAGTGTCTCTTTGTCGATTCCACCCTCTTTTTTTGCAACTTCCATAAACTTATTGTTGTACTCCATGAATCCGGAAATAACCGTATTCAGGCTGAAGCTTTCCAGTCTCGTTGTGATATCATATACCATTCTATGACGAAGTTTGATCATCTCTTTTGTCGGCTGAATGCCTTTCTCTTTGCTTTCCATGAGCATATTCCACAGACGTTTCAGGAAACGGTTTACACCGTCAATTCCGCGATCATCCCACTCAGCATCCAACTCTGGTGGTCCTACAAAGAGTTCATACATTCTCAGGGAATCGCATCCGTAATCACGTACAAGATCATCCGGTGATACGACATTTCCCTTGGATTTACTCATCTTGATTCCATTCTTTCCGGTGATCATTCCCTGATTGAACAGCTTGTGGAACGGCTCATCAAAATCAATCGCACCAATATCATACAGGAATTTCGTGTAGAATCTTGAGTACAGAAGATGAAGTACTGCATGCTCTACACCACCGATATACATATCAACCGGAAGCATCTCGTCTGCTTTTTCTCTGGAAACCAGTGCCTCTGAATTATGGTTGTCTACATAACGCAGGAAATACCAGGATGACCCTGCCCACTGCGGCATGGTATTTGTCTCTCTCTTTGCATCACTTCCACAAACCGGGCACTTGCAGTTTACCCACTCATCAATTGCAGCAAGCGGTGACTCACCCGTTCCTGTCGGCTCATAAGATTCTACCTCCGGAAGACGCAGCGGAAGTTCTTCTTCCGGTACCGGAACATTTCCACACTTCGGGCAGTGAACGATTGGGATCGGCTCTCCCCAGTAACGCTGACGGGAGAATACCCAGTCACGCAGCTTGTAGTTAACTGTTGCACGTCCAATTCCCATTTTTTCAATAATATGTGGTGCTTCTTTCTTCAGAACAGAAGATTCCATACCATTCCAGTCACCGGAGTTGATCATCGTTCCTGCAGCCTCTGTATAAGCTTCTGTCATATCCTCAATCTCTTTACCGTCTTTTGCAATAACCTGAATGATCGGGATATTGAACTTTGTTGCAAACTCAAAGTCACGGTCATCATGTGCCGGTACACACATGATCGCTCCTGTACCATAATCTGCCAGTACATAATCAGACAGCCAGATCGGAGTCTTTTCTCCATTTAACGGGTTGATCGCATAACTTCCGGTGAAAACACCTGTCTTTTCTTTATCCTGCATACGATCAACATTAGACTTCATAGAAGCATCATAAATATATTTCTCTACTGCTTCTTTTGTCTCTGGTGTTGCAAGGGAAACTGCAAGTTCATGCTCCGGTGCGAGTACCATAAAGGTTGCTCCATGCAGTGTATCCGGTCTTGTTGTATAAACCGTAATCTTCTCATCTCTTCCTTCTACCGGGAAGTCTACCTCTGCACCGTAAGATTTACCGATCCAGTCAGCCTGCATCTTCTTAACCTTTTCCGGCCAGTCAAGCTTGTCAAGATCATTCAACAGACGGTCTGCGTACTTGGTAATACGAAGCATCCACTGACGAAGGTTCTTCTTTGTAACCTCTGCACCACAACGCTCACATTTACCATTGACAACCTCTTCATTTGCAAGTCCTGTCTTACAGGAAGGACACCAGTTGATCGGAAATTCCTTCTCATATGCCAGCCCCTCTTTGAACATCTTTACAAAGATCCACTGTGTCCATTTATAAAACTCAGGATCTGTTGTATTTACTTCCATATCCCAGTCATACAGTGCTGCAATATCATTGATCTGTCTCTTGATATTGGCAACATTGGCCGCTGTAGACTTAGCCGGGTGAACTCCCATTTTGATCGCATAGTTCTCTGCCGGAAGTCCGAACGCATCCCATCCCATTGGATGAACGATGTAGTAGCCCTGCTGCAATTTATAACGACTCCATACATCAGAAATAACATACCCTCTCCAATGTCCTACATGCAGACCATTTCCTGACGGATACGGAAACATATCCAGACAGTAATATTTCTGCTTTTTATTTCCATTCTCATCCACTCTTGGATTTACCGGCTTCTCTTCCCACTTTTCACGCCATTTTTTTTCAATTGCCTTATGGTTGTATACAATCTTTGTACCCATGTACTTCTTCCTCTCTTTCATTCTTACATAAAGATTACATAAAGAAAGCCTTTTCTTCTCACAAACTCAAGAGACGAAAAGGCTTTAGTTCCGTGGTACCACTCTTATTCATCTGCCATCTGGCAGATGCACTCATCAGATTCTGTAACGGGAACTCCCGCTCCTGCCTGTCCTGGATCATCCCGGTTCAGCAGAAGAACTCCAAGGTCAGTTCAGAATCCGTGATACTGTCTCTCACCACCCGACAGCTCTCTGAAATCAGACAGATCTTCCTACTAGTCCTCTTCTTCGCTTTTGCAATATACTGATACCAGAGTGAAAAGGTATGAATCCACATGAGCCTGCTCATAAGTGGATGAAAGCCCTTAACCCCGCCCCATAGAAACATACAAGGGAATTTTAATCCCGCGATATGCGAATAGTGGGATGGATTGTGGGAGTGCGTAGCACGAAACAATCCATAGGTATCAAAGTTGGGGGCTTTTGCCCCCAACACGATTTATTATATGTAGTATGTTAAAATAAGTCAAGTCTTATTTTTCGCAATCTACCGCTCTGTTCCTGGCTCTTTTGATCAGGCTGCCATAGCACGCTGCCAGCACCTGCTGAAATAATGTACCGATCATTACCGGGAACATTACTTCTCCGGGAAAATAAGCTGCTGCAATCACCGCCCCTGCACTGATATTTCTCATTCCCGATCCATAGATCATAGAAATCCGGGTTTTCTCATCCTGCTTTAACAGAACAGAGAGTCCCCATCCGATGGCATATCCTGCCGCTGCAAGGATCATGATACAAACTGCTACGAATACTCTCTGCAGATTCATATGTCTCACATAAGGTGCTACTTTCGATGAATTACAGATCACACAGTATATCAGGCACAGCTTTGACCAGAATGCCAGCTTTCCCGGCCATTTTTCTTTCACCTTTCCACTACTGAACTGGTTTAAGCACATTGCCAGAAGTGCCGGCAGTGCGATCATAAAGACCAGATCTTTCATCATTTCTGCCGGATTCATCTTTACCCTTGCACCTACAAGAATCTTTAGCGTCAGCGGAATGATAAATGGTGCAAGAACCGTATCAATGACCAACAAAGAGAGCGTAATGGAACTGTCCCCTTTGTAGATCGACACCCACATCATTCCAACCACAGCTGCCGGTACAGAAAATTCAAGGACCATCCCTGTGATCAGCTCCCGATTCCCTGCAAAGAACATCTCTCCTACACTCCATGCAGCACACGGCATGACCACATGCAGAACTGCCAGGATCAGCAGAAGCGGCAGCGGCTTTCTCAGGACTGCCCCGATATCCTGAAAAGAAGATTTCAACGCTCCCGTAAATGTCATAAATGCAAAGACAACCGGCACATAGGCAACACCCCTGCCGGCAATCTCTGGAAAAAGAACGCCCAGAACAAGACAGGTTGGCGTCACAAAAGCGATCCATTTTTCAATCCATGCATTTGCTCTCTTTAATATCATCTTTCTGCCTTTCTTTTATCCCTCTTTTATTTTCTTCTATTTTTTTCAGTCAATTCCTCTTTTTATCTTTGGTTTCCACTCTGCGATACTTCCCTGTTCCAGACTTTTTTTCACATCGATCAGACGCTGGTTGGATGAGCCACGGAACAACAGCATGATATTCTTTTTTTCTTCCACAAAACGTCCATCTACAAGAACATCCAGCAATGCCAGCATCTCATCCGTCACTTCGCACCTTGCCCTGCTTTTTTCGCAGAGTTCCCGGTCAAAAAGATACCCCGTATAGCACCAGATCGTCTTCTTTGGATAATGTTCTTTCACACTTTTCAGAAATGGAGTAAGCACTCTCTGGTTCTGCGGTTCAAATGGCTCTCCTCCCAGCACTGACAGTCCGTTCACATACTCTGGTTCAAGTGCCTTCAGAATCTCCTCCTCTGTCTTTTGAGTAAATTCTTTTCCATAATCAAAATCCCATGTTGCCTCATTGAAGCAGCCTTTACAATGATGCGTACAGCCTGAAACAAAAAGAGAAACCCTGACACCTTCTCCATTGGCTATATCGCACTTCTTTATTTCTCCGTACCTCATATTCTCTCCTGCCTTTTATACGAGAAAATGTCCGGATCTGTCTGCACAGACCCGGACATCTCCCTTGTTCAACCCTAATACTTTTATCCTGGCTTCTACAGGTGAAGAACTCTCTCCTTGATTTCCTGAGTTCTTCCCTGATTCCAGAACTGAGTTCCGATATATCCGCAGGTACGTCTTGCAACATTCAGCGTATCCTGGTTCCGGTTGCCACAATGAGGACATTCCCACACAAGCTTTCCTTCCTCGTCTGTCACAACCTGGATCTCTCCATCAAATCCACACTCCTGACAATAATCACTCTTTGTATTCAATTCTGCATACATGATATTCTCATAAATAAACCGGATTACCTGAAGCACAGCCGGAATATTATCTTTCATATCCGGTACTTCCACATAACTGATCGCTCCGCCTGTTGAAAGAGCCTGGAACTGGGATTCAAACTTCAGTTTTGCAAAAGCGTCAATCTCTTCTCCGACAAATACATGATAACTGTTCGTAATATAACTCTTGTCCGTGATTCCCGGAATCACTCCAAATCTCTTCTGAAGGCATTTTGCAAACTTGTAGGTCGTACTTTCGATCGGAGAGCCGTAAATACTGAATGCAACGTTCGTCTCCTCTTTCCATTTATTACAAGCTTCATTCATATGCTTCATGACATCCAGTGCAAAAGGGGTTGCCTCAGGATCTGTATGAGACTTTCCTGTCATATACTTCACGCACTCATAAAGTCCTGCATATCCAAGCGAAATTGTTGAATATCCACCATACAAAAGCTTGTCGATCGGCTCTCCTTTTTTCAGACGGGCCAAAGCTCCAAACTGCCACAGGATCGGGGCTGCATCGGAAAGTGTTCCCTTCAGACGGTTATGTCTGCACATCAACGCACGATAGCACAACTCCAGCCGCTCATCAAAGATCTTCCAGAATTTATCCATATCGCCTCCGGAAGAAAGTGCTACATCCACCAGGTTGATCGTTACAACACCCTGATTAAACCTGCCGTAGAACTGATAGTTTCCATTCTCATCCTTCCACGGACTTAAACAGCTCCGGCATCCCATAACCGGGAAACAGTTGCCTTCTTTTAATTCTTTCATTTTCTTTTCAGAAATATAATCCGGTACAAGACGCTTTGCAGTACACTTTGCAGCCAGCTCTGTCAGATAGAAATAGTCACTTCCTTCTTCAATATTATCATCTTCAAGTACATAGATCAGCTTCGGGAATGCCGGAGTCACCCACACTCCTGCTTCATTCTTAACTCCCTGGTAACGCTGACGCAGAGTCTCTTCTATGATCATCGCAAGATCCCGCTTTTCTGACTCACTCTTTGCCTCATTCAGATACATAAAGACTGTCAGGAACGGAGCCTGTCCGTTCGTCGTCATCAGAGTGATGACCTGATACTCGATCGTCTGAACTCCTTTCGTGATCTCTTTTTTCAGACGTCTCTCCACGATCTCATTCAGAATATCATCCGGGTACTCTGTTCCGACCAGCTTCATCTCTTCCAGCACCTCTGTCCGGATCTTATTCCTCGATACCTGGACAAACGGAGCAAGATGTGCCAGTGAAATACTCTGTCCGCCATACTGATTACTTGCAACCTGTGCAATGATCTGCGTCGCGATATTACATGCTGTAGAGAAACTGTGCGGCTTCTCGATCATCGTTCCGCTGATCACAGTTCCGTTCTGAAGCATATCTTCCAGATTGACCAGATCACAGTTATGCATATGCTGTGCATAGTAGTCTGAATCATGGAAATGGATGATTCCCTGTCTGTCAGCTTCCACGATATCCTCCGGCAACAGCATCCTGGTTGTCAGATCACGGCTCACCTCACCTGCCATATAATCTCTCTGCACACTGTTCACTGCAGGGTTCTTATTAGAATTCTCCTGCTTTACATCCTCATTATTATACTCGATCAAAGAAAGGATCCTGTTGTCCGTCGTATTGGCTTTACGGACAAGAGATCTCTTATAACGGTATCTGACATAGCTCTTTGCCAGTTCAAAAGCTCCTGTCGCCATGATCTGGTTCTCTACCATATCCTGGATCTCTTCTACCGATACTGCACGGTTCAGCTTATTGCATTTAAATTCAACATACTCGGCAATATCCTCGATCTGACCATCACTTAAGCTTCTCTCTTCCGAATTTGTATCTGCCTTTTTTACAGCCTTAATGATCTTATTTATATCGAATACTTCCTCTGACCCGTTCCTCTTGATAATCTTCATCCCACCAGTCTCCTCACTTTCAAGATATTGTCTGAAATCTATTTTAATACAAAATATAGTATAATGCAATGGGGAAAACACATGATAGTGTATTTTCGGAATATCATCTGTTTCCCCTGCTAATTATCAGTCTTCTTAAAAGTCAACCATTTTTTCATATTTTACAAAAAAAGCAGCCCGTCCCCGTCTTTTCAACGGGTCAGACTGCATTCTTCTCAAAATTGCTCAGGGGGGTATATCTCATTATTCTTTAAGCTGTCTGATAATTCAGACTGTATGCCTATTTAAGACTCTGCTCATTAATAAGATCCATTATGCTTTGCATGAAATTCTTTCGTTTCCTTTACAACCACACCACTTAATGCAAGCAATGCGATCAGGTTCGGAAATGCCATCAATGCATTAAAGATATCTGCGATATTCCATACTGCGGCAACTGTCATATATGGTCCGATAAATACTGCCAGAATATACAGCCAGCGATATCCTTTTACTACATTTTTATTACGGTTGAAAAGATATTCCACGCATCGTTCTCCATAATAATCCCATCCCAGGATTGTTGTAAATGCAAAGAATACCAGACATAACATCAGTGAAAACGTAGCAACGACTCCCGGGAAAGGCAGTCCTTTCTGGAATGCATCCATTGTAATTGCAACACCTTCCAGTTTTGGATCCAGCCAGGAGCCTGCGATCACAATAGAAAGTCCTGTCATCGTACAGATCACAATTGTATCAATAAATGTTCCTGTCATTGAAACAAGTCCCTGCCGAACCGGCTCTTTTGTTCTTGCTGCTGCGGCTGCGATCGGGGCACTACCAAGACCGGATTCATTGGAAAAGATTCCTCTTGCCACACCTTTCTGCATGGCTACGATCATGGTTCCCATTGCTCCGCCTGCCAATGCACTTCCATTAAATGCACTGCTGACAATTTCAGCAAATGCTCCCGGTACTGCCTTAATATTTGTAAATACAATGATCAGACAGAGTACCACATATAAAACCGCCATAAACGGTACTACAACTTCCGAAACTTTTGAAATTCTCTTAATACCACCAATAACAACCAGTCCTACAAAGACTGTCAGCAGAATTCCTGCGATCACAGTTGCGATGGAATAATCATTTCCCAATACAGTTACCGTATGTGTCATATCCGGATCAAAAAAATTCTTTACTGCTGATGCAATACTGTTCACCTGCGTAAATGTTCCGATTCCGAACAGACCTACACCTGCTCCGAAAAATGCAAAAATCTTGGCAAGCCATTTCCATTTCTTTCCCATTCCATTTTCAATATAATAGAAAGGTCCGCCCAGAACATGACCGTCTTTATCGATCGTACGGTATTTGATCGCAAGAAGTCCTTCTGAATACTTTGTCGCCATTCCGAAAAATGCGGCAACAACCATCCAGAATAATGCTCCCGGACCACCCGCTGCGATCGCGGTCGCAACACCTGCGATATTTCCCGTTCCGATGGTCGCAGACAATGCAGTACAAAGTGCCCCAAAGCTGGTCACTTCTCCATGTCCGTCTTCTTCATCCTGAAACATGAATTTGAAAGCTTTTCCGAGATGCCGGATCTGAACTCCGCCAAGCCTGACTGTTAATAAGATACCTGTTGCCATGATGAGGCAGATCAATGGCAGACCCCACACGGCATCATCAATTACTTTGATGATTTCGTTGATTAGTGCAAACATTCCTTTATTCCTCCATCCTTTTGCCTGAGAGACTCGCAGTTCCTGCCCTCCCGCCCCTGCCGGGAACTTCTTTTTTCAAAGTAGCAGCACTGCTTACACCTTCGGCGCTCTTTTTTAAGAGACTCTCCTGAGTATTTCTCTTTTGTGCTTTAGCACAACGAAGTATAGTTTAGCACGATATTCTGACTATTGCAATATTTTCAGAAAATCTTTGGACATTTTTCTTATAATTCTTTCTAATCGTCACTCATCAGTTTCATTTTACTGTATTTTTATCCCAGTGCCACGTCCAGGATCATCATCAGGACAAATCCGGCTGCCACCCCGATCGTACTAATATTGGAATGTTCCCCCGACTGTGCTTCTGGAATCAGTTCTTCTACCACAACATAGATCATTGCCCCTGATGCGAATGACAGTAGATAGGGAAGAAGTGGTACAACCAGCCCCGTCAGTAAAATCGTCAGGAATGCCCCGACCGGTTCCACGATCCCGGAGAGTGTCCCGTATACAAATGCTCTTATTTTTGAGATTCCCTGACTTTGCAGTGGCATGGAAATGATTGCCCCTTCCGGAAAATTCTGGATTGCAATACCAATCGCCAGAGCAAATGCCCCTGTCATCGACATCGTTGTATTTTCTGTCAGAACTCCTGCAAAAGTCACTCCGACCGCCATCCCTTCGGGAATATTATGCAAAGTGACGGCAAGGACAAGCATGGTCGTTTTTTTTAGATGAGACGGTATTCCTTCCGGCTCTTCTTCTGTAAAATGCAGATGCGGTGTGATGGTATCCAGAAGCAGCAAAAATCCCATCCCCAGAAGGAATCCCACCGATGCCGGAATCCACGCAGCCATCTTTTCCTGCTCCGCCATCTCGATTGCCGGGATCAGAAGCGACCATACCGATGCCGCGATCATGACACCTGATGCAAATCCAAGCAACAGTTTCTGCACTTTTTCATTCATCTCTTTCCGCATAAAAAATACCATTGCCGAGCCTAATGTCGTCCCGGCAAATGGTATTAAAATTCCTGCTAAAATCATTCGATTCATATTCATTCTCCCTTCATTAACAGACCGTTTCTAATTATTATACTATGCATCAGGGAGAATTTCGACTTTCCGCTTTGCTTTACGCTTTCTGTGCAAGCTCCTGACCTGCTGCCTTCAGTTCCTCCAGCACGTCATCTTCCGGTGCATCATTTGTGATAATTCCTTCCTCACGCAGTAATACTGCTCCGGCATTTTTCATGCGTTCTGCCCAGTCACGCATCCATTCTCCATCGCCCCAGCCATAAGAACCGAATAAGAGGATTGTCTTTCCTGATACCAGTGACTCGATCTCATCAACAAACGGCTCCATCTCTGCTTCTTCCAGCTGCTCTGAACCCATGGACGGGCAGCCCAGTGCGAATGCGTTCCCTGCCGCAATCGTTGCTGCATCAGCATTTCCAACTTCCAGAAGTTCTGCCTCCTGACCTGCTGCTTTGATTCCCTCAGCCACTGCTTCAGCCATAGTCTGGGTATTTCCTGTTCCGCTCCAATATACAACTGATATACTCATCTTATTTTCCTCCATCTTTCTTTTTCATCGAAATCTCCCGGATACTTTTCCCTGTCAGATATTCCTGAACCGCACATTCTTTTGCACGGTCATATTCCTTGAAGATCATTCTTGCCTGCGACAAGTTACTGTATACCTTCCAATATCCAATCATCAGATATTTTCTGCCCTCATTTTCAATGAAGCCTCGGATATCTGCTACCGGATATCCGAGAAACATCCCAATCTCATGAGGGAATCCCATTCCCTTTTCTGAAAAATCTTTCACTCTCTGTGAAAGCCGCTCCAGCATTTTTTCTGCCGGCTCTTTCTTATATCCATATTCCTGTGCAAGCTGACTGACGTCTACTCTCTTTAAATACTGTTCCAGTTCTTCGGGTCGATAAAAAAGGACAAGGCATTTTCCCTGTGAACAGGACAGGCAGTGATATTTTACATCTGTCTCCGTCAGTATCTCCGGTAATCCCGGACAGAGTCTTGCATCCATAGAAATAAGGCAGGAAATTTTTATTCCCTTCAGCACCGGTGCACACTGCAATGCGACCTGAAATCCAAGTCTTACAATCCGGTCTTCATTTTTCAGATAGTAGGATATTACTTCGGTTGGCATGATTCCTCCTTGGTTTTGAGAATGATTTTCAATTGATGTTATCATATCATACTTGAGAATGATTTTCAATATAATTTTTGAGAACTTTTCTCATTTGTTTATGGTCATTCCGCATAATTATTTTTGAATTTTTATCCTTTTTTTAGTTGTTACTCACATATCTTTAGTGTATAATAGGCTTATAAATATTTGAGCGATCATACAGTCTCAAAAATACTTACTTACATAAAGGAGAGAGTCGCCATGGTAAATTTAATAACAGGCCCGAGAGGCAGCGGAAAAACCCAGCAAATGATCGACCTTGCAAATGAAAAGGTAAAGACATCCAGTGGAAATGTCGTATTCATCAAAAGAAGTCATAAAGATACTTATTCAGTAGACTTTAATATTCGTGTCATCCGTATGGCAGATTATCCTGATATCCTTACCCTTGAAGAATTCGTCGGTTTCCTCTATGGTATGGCTGCAGGCAATCATGATATTCAGGCAGTATTCATTGACAGCATTTTAAAGCAGGCCAATATTACTTTGGAAAGTCTTCCGTCTTTCATCCAGAAGCTGAACAAGATTTCTTCTGAGAACAATATTGATTTCTATCTCAGCGTCAGTGCGGATAAGAACGAAATCCCGGATGTTGATTCTCTGGAATGTACCGTTCTCTGATATCCTGATTCAACAAAAAGTCCTGTCTGATTTTTTTGTTGTATATGGGAACTGAAAAGTCCATCGGAATCTCTCTTTTATAAGATACTCCGATGGACTTTTTTTATTCACCGTCTTCTGTTAAATTCTGTTCTCTCAGACTATTTTTGATCCCCGGTCAGTGAAAGAACCGTATTTGCCTTTTCTCCTTCCTTATATTCAACCGTTACTTCATCGCCCACATTGTAGCGGATAATGTCAATAAAATCCACAACCGATACATCAAAAATTTCATCCGATCCTTCCATCATCAAATAATAATGAGAATTTCCGTCTACAACTCCCTGTGCGATCTTAGTAATCTTTCCTTTGATGGATTCTACTGTACGGGTATCCTTTGCTTCCGTTTTAATTCCATTTTTATACATCAGATTTGTATAAGATTCTTCACATTCGCTGACTGTATCTCCGATCGCCACAATCTGATATTTCTGCACATTGACCATGGCATATTTCTTTACCAGTCCTGCATCATCCTTCAATGCAATGAAGTAGGTCGGTTCTCCTGAAAGATTCAGCAACAATGGAAATGTCGCACTGTATTTCAGATTCTGTACCTGTCCCTCTGCGGATGACATCGCTGAAGTCTCTGTTGCACCTTCGATCTCATAAAATTTTGTCTCCATTGTCCGCTGATTCATCAGGACGAAACCGACATTTGACTGATCCCCGGTAATAGAGGTCACACCCGTATAAACCCACACATCATCATCAACCGCAAGATAATTATACCCATCTGTTGTCTCAAGACAGTCTTTCTGACCCAGTACACTGTTCAGGAATCCATGCTTCAAAGTACCATAATAATCATACAATGAAATCAGAAGGTCTGCAGAATATGCACGATCGATCCACTGCGGTACATCCTCAATTTTATAATCTTCCATTTCCCCGGTAATGGCATTACATAATACAACATGCTCCACCGTAGCTCCACCAAATAATCCGATGTTGTATTTTCTCACCGGACAGATCCAGTACGGAACTCCTTCTTCATCCACTTCAAAGCTCAGTTCATTAAAAATATAGGTCGGATAAGCAAATCTCAGATGCCGGTAAATATTCCGGTTGAAATGATCGCTGGTTGTATACTTCATTCCTTCTTTCAGTTTTACAAGCTCGGTATTCTGTGTTGCCATGTCAATCTTGATATATGCCGGGATCCCTTCTTTCCGGTTGGTAAACCACTTGATCAGATCTGCATATTTCAGAGGTGACACTCTCACCGGACGATCCTGATAGTTAATCTGTGAATACAGTTCATCTACTTCAAACTGAGATACCATATCCACCATACTTCCCATTTTCCGGTTTCCAAGGATCTCCGCTGAATCCTTATCCAGAAGAGGGATCTGGTCAAAAGACAATTCCTCAATATCTTTTGAAAATTCTCCGTTCTCCACAGTCATCAGCTTCTGATATTTTCCGGCATTCACAATCGGTGAAGACAGCAATGCTCCCACAGCCCATATGCCGATCACGATCAGGATCAGACTTAAGAATATTCTCATCCCTTTGGATTTTCTGAGCTTATCCGGCTTTACTTTTGCAATTTTTCCATAAATTCCTGCTGTCAGTGCCAGCAGGACAATCAGTAAGATCCAGAATTCCATTGAATGGATATTAAAAGCAGGAAGTGCCGCATAATAATAAATTCCAAGCACTGCCAGCACACCGATCACGCCAAGGATCTTTCCTTTTACTTTTTTCATAGTTTCTTTTTCCCTTTCCTTATAAAATCAATGCGGGATCATCTGTCACCGACAAAACTTCCCGCATTTAAATTCATTAAAATCTTCTTCTCCACAAATCCGGTGAGAACAGTAACAGATATGGGAATATCTCCAGTCTTCCCGCCAGCATATCAAAACAGAAGACCAGCTTTGATAAAAATGAAAATTTATGGAAATTCATAACCGGTCCTACCTGTGAAATTCCCGGACCTACATTACTCAGCGTTGTCAGAACTCCGCTGAATGAAGTTGCAAAATCGAAATTATCAATGGATACAAGAAGCGTTGATACAACCAGGATCAACACGTAACAAGCCAGATAAATATTTACGTTTCTCAGCGTATCCTGACCAATCTTCCTTCCATTGACCCGGATCACTGTCACCGCATTCGGATGCAGGATTTTCCGTACTTCCTGACGGACAGACTTCCACAGGATGATCAGACGGCTCACCTTGATCCCGCCCCCGGTAGAACCTGCACATGCTCCCACGAACATGATCGACAGCAGGATCATCTTCGACAGTTCCGGCCAGCGATCATAATCCGCAGTACAGAATCCGGTTGTCGTGATCACCGATGCTACCTGAAACGATGCATACCTGAATGCCCGGAAAATATTTCCGTAAATATGGAGAATATTTCCGGTAATTGCAGCCATTGATGCACCAATGATGCCAAGATAAACCCATAATTCTTCATTTTTCAGTGCCGTCTTCCACTCTTTTAACAGGAACAGGAAATACAAATTGAAGTTAATTCCAAACAAAATCATAAAAACTGTAATCACACCATCAATATATGCACTGTCAAAAAATCCTACACTTGCATTTTTATTTGAAAATCCACCAGTTCCTGCTGTACTGAACGCATGAAGCAACGCATCGTAAAAGCTCATGCCACCGGCCATCAAAAAGACAGTCTCCACTGCCGTCAATGCAAAATACATTCCATACAGGATCTTTGCTGTACGTCTTGCCTTCGGAACAAGCTTATCTGCCTCCGGTCCCGGCACTTCCGCACGCATCAACGGCATGGCATTATCATCATCCAGAGAGGTAATCATCATAACGAAGACCAGCACTCCCATTCCACCGATCCAGTGCGTAAAACTTCTCCAAAACGCAATTCCTTTCGGAAGAATCTCAATCTCTGTCAAAATCGTTGATCCGGTTGTCGTAAATCCCGACACAGTCTCAAAAAATGCATCAATATAATGTGGGATACTGCCACTGAGTACAAAAGGCAATGCTCCAAATGCTGACCATAACAGCCATGCAAGTCCTACGATCGCAAATCCCTCTTTACTGTAGATCCGCTTTGACTTTGGTTCTTTTCTTCCCAGTACAAAATAGATCAGCATCAGGACTGCCGATACGATCAGAAAAGAAAAGCCAGTTTTCTCCTGATAGAGCATGGAAACAAATGCCGGGATCAAAAGGACAATTCCCTCCACTCCCATCATTTTCCCCAAAATGTAAAAAATCATTCTTTTATTCATCGCACTGCACCTACATCATTATATCCCTGATATCTTCAATCTGCTTCTCCATCGTAATAACAACCACACTGTCACCAACCTCAATACAGTCTTCTCCGCTTGGCAGAATGATCTGCCTTTTTCGTCCGATACATACGATCAGATTATTCGGCTTAAGTGCCAGATCTTTCAGAGGAATTCCTGTATATTCTGTTGCAGATTTTATTATAAATTCTAAAGCTTCTACCTTATCATCTACCAGTTGATACATCGTCTCAATATTGGCACTTGCCTGGGAATTTTTTCTTGCCCGCACATAGCTCATAATTGCATCCGCAGTTGCCGTCTTGACAGATACAATACTGTCAATTCCAAATTCTTCTACCATTCTCGCACGGCGGTCTTCATTGACTTTTGCAACGATCTTGTCCACATTCTGACTCTTTGCATACAAAGACAGGATGATATTTTCCTCATCCATCCCGGTCAGGGCAACAAAGGCATCTGCCTCCTCCACCCCTTCTTCCACAAGAAGATCCTGGTCTGTTGCATCCCCATTGATGATCGTTGCCTTCGGAAGCAGCTCACACAATTCCTCACAGCGTCTCGCATTTTCTTCAATGATCTTTACCTGCATCCCGAGAGTGGACAGCTGGGCTGCCAGATAATATCCGACTCTTCCTCCGCCACAGATGATCACTTTTTTTATCTTTTCTTTTCTCTTACCGTTGGCTTTGAAAAAACGCTCCAGATCTTTATGAGATGCTGCAATATGCAGACGATCTCCTGCTTTCAGGACATATTCTCCATCAGGGATCCTCACATCTTCTCCACGCTCAACTGCACAGACAAGCAGACGGATCTGAAACTTTTTATACATATCAGATAACCGCATTCCTTCCAAAACTCCGTTCGCACTGACCGGAAGCTCCAACAGTTCCATTCTCCCCTTAACAAATGTCTCGATCTGACTTGCATCCGGGAATATCAGAAGCCTGCTGATCTCATCAGCTACGATCAGTTCTGGATTCACTGCCATGCTAAGATGAAGATCTTCCTTTAAGAGTCCGATCTGGCGATAATAAATCGGGTTACGGACACGGGCGATCGTATGTCTTGCTCCAAGTTTCCTTGCGATCAGACAACTGAGCATATTGCACTCATCCTCTGAAGTACATGCGATAGCCAGATCCGCATGGGCGATATCTGCCTGCTTTAAAACTTCTGCGTCTGCACCATTTCCCGCCACACACGCAATATCCAGATGGTCTGTTGCAAATTTCAGCTTCTTCTCATCACTGTCAATCAGTACAACATCATATTTTTCGGTGGAAAGCTGCCGGGCAAGCTTATACCCCACTTTTCCGTCACCGATAATAATAATCTTCATTTCTTTTCCCTCGATATCGTCTCATTTTTCCTGCCTGCTGCACATCTCCCGTGCAGTAAACAGAGCAATTATAGCACCTTTATATTGAAAGTACAACAAAATTGACAGTTTCTTAACCTGAAAAGGAAGTATGCCCGTTCAGACACACTCCCTTTTCTTTCACTATCTCATCATCCCCTCAAAAAATCCGTTCTATTCGTCTGCTGCCCTTGCTGCAATCTCTTTCTCCTGGACATCGGACGGAGCCTGCTCATATCTTGCAAAAGTATATGCATAAGTTCCTCTTCCACCCGTCATGGAGCGAAGCGTTGTACAATAACCAAATAATCCTGTCATCGGGATATCCGCCTCGATCACCTGCTTACCGCCCGCAACCGGAGTCATTCCCAGCACACGCCCACGTCTCTTGTTCAGATCTCCCATGACATCTCCCGTATAATCATCCGGCACTGTCACTTTCAGAGATGCGATCGGCTCAAGCAGAACCGGTGAAGCCTCCATAAATCCTTTCTTAAATGCCTGGATCGTTGCCGTCTTGAATGCCATCTCCGAGGAATCTACCGGATGGTAAGATCCATCATAAAGCGTTGCCTTCACACCTACAACCGGATAGCCTGCCAGTGGTCCTTTTACAACAGATTCCTGAAGACCTTTTTCCACTGCCGGGAAATAATTCTTCGGAACCGCTCCTCCTACCACGCACTCTTCAAATACAAATGGAGTTTCCAGATCTCCTGAAGGCTCAAATTTCATCTTAACATGACCGTACTGTCCATGACCTCCGCTCTGCTTTTTATATTTGGAATCCACGTCTGAATTTTTGCGGATCGTCTCTCTGAAAGCAACCTTCGGAGTCTCCAGTGTGATCTCCACCTTGTATCTTGATGCAAGCTTACTTGCCACGATCTCCAGATGCTGTTCGCCCATACCATACAGAAGTGACTGCCTGTTCTCACTATCATTCACCGTTCTTAAGGTAATATCCTCTGCTGTCATCCTGGCAAGAGCCTGAGATACTTTGTCCTCATCGCCTTTATTCTTTACGCGATACTTCATATATGTATATGGTGAAGAGAAATCCGTCCTTGCATACGATACCGGATTATTTTTCATTGATAAGGTGTCTCCGGTTTTTGTATTCGTAAGCTTTGCGATCGCCCCGATATCTCCTGCAAAAAGTTCTGACACTTCCGATGGCTTATTTCCGCACAGAGTATATAATTTACCTGGCTTCTCCTCTGCATCCGAATCAGCGTTATAAAGAATGTCTTCCCCTTTCAATACACCCGAGCATACCTTTACGAAAGAGTATTTTCCGATAAACGGATCTACCATCGTCTTAAATACATAAGCCGTCTTTGATTTTGCGAAATCATAATTTGCTTCAAAGATCTCATTCGTCCTGCGGTTGATTCCCACGCAGCTTCTCTTATCCGGGCTTGGGAAGAAACGTACAATATCTGACAGCAGGTTTGCAACTCCCTGTGCCTGGAGATTTGATCCCATAGCTACCGGTACGATATCTCCATCCATTACCTCTGTACGCATTGCTGCACGGATCTCTTCTACTGAAAATTCATCTCCATTAAAATAACGCTCCATAAACTCTTCACTTGTCTCGGCAACAGCCTCCATCAGAGAATCTCTGAGGATCTCCAGGTTCGGTTTACAGTAATCCGGAATCTCACATTCTTCCCTCTGTCCCAGGCCGACATAACGTCTTCCTGCATTCTTAATAATATTGATATATCCGACCAGTTTTTCATTCTCACGGATAGGCTGGAAATGTGGTGCGATCTTCTTTCCGTACCTTTCTGTCAGATCTGCCACTACCTGACGGAAACTTGCATCATCCACATCCATCTCCGTTACATAGATCATCCTTGGAAGATTGTATTTATCACAGAGTTCCCATGCTTTTTCCGTTCCTACCTGAACTCCTGCTTTTCCTGATACAACGATGACTGCCGCATCTGCCGCACTGACTGCTTCTTCCACTTCACCTACAAAATCAAAATATCCTGGTGTATCAAGAATATTGATCTTTGCTTTCTCCCACTCGATCGGTATAAGGCTTGTGCCGATCGAGAAACCACGCTTCTGCTCCTCTTTATCAAAATCGCTTACCGTATTGGAATCTGCGATCTTACCCATACGGTTCGTTGCACCTGATACATACAGCATCGCCTCGACAAGACTTGTCTTGCCACTTCCGCCATGTCCAAGTAATACTACATTTCTTATTTCGTCTGTTCTGTAAACCTTCATGCTGCTGCCTCCTTGTAATGTGGTTATTCTGTATATCCTTTTTTCAACCGAATATACAAGCCATGGGTAAATTATACTAAAATCTTATTGTAATTACAACTATTTTATTTATTTTTCACATATTTCATGTTTTTTGTAATAACCAAAAATTATTCCCGATTTTCCATGTTTTTCTCTGCGACAAGAACAATTTACTTTTATACTTTGACGTGTTAAAATAAGTATATTGATGCGTCATTTTCTATTGCGTCAACTATGATTTACAGAAAGGACTATCTATTATGGCTTCAAAAAAAATCGGATTTATCGGACTCGGACTGATCGGCGGATCGATCGCAAAGGCAATCCGCCAGTATTATCCTGAGTATGATATTATCGCTTTTGATAAAAATAAAGAATCTCTGGCACTTGCAGTACAGGAAGGAACGATCCATACTGCCTGCTCATCGATCGATGATAATTTCCGTGGCTGTGCTTATATTTTCTTATGTGCACCTGTCAATTACAATGCCGCCTACCTCTCCCAGTTGAAAGGTCTGATCGACAAAGACTGTATTTTAACTGATGTCGGAAGTGTAAAGACTTCGATCCACAAAGAAGTCATTCGCCTTGGTATGGAAGAGTCTTTCATCGGCGGACACCCGATGGCAGGTTCTGAAAAGAGTGGCTTTATGAATTCTAAAGCTCATCTCATTGAAAATGCATATTATATTCTTACACCTGCCGCAAAAGCAGCCAAAGAAAAAATCTGTGCGTATAAAGAGTTTGTGACATCCCTGAAGGCACTCCCGGTCATTCTTGATTATAATGAGCATGATATTATTACCGGAACGATCAGTCATCTGCCGCATATTATTGCATCAACACTGGTGAATTTTGTCCACGATACCGATACAGAGGACGGACTGATGAAAGCACTCGCTGCCGGTGGGTTCAAAGATATTACCCGTATCGCTTCTTCCTCACCGGTGATGTGGCAGCAGATCTGCCTCAAGAACGGGGAGAATATTTCCCGCATTCTCGGCCAGTATATTGAAGCCCTCACGAAGGCAAAGGAGCAGATTGATGCTGAAAATGAGACTGCGTTATATTCTATGTTCGAGGATTCACGGGATTACCGCAACTCCATGCCGAACAGTTCCGCAGGACCGATCAAAAAGCAGTTCGCACTGTATTGTGATATCATTGATGAGGCAGGAGGAATCGCTACGATTGCCACAATCCTTGCCAGCAATCATATCAGTATTAAAAATATCGGGATCATCCACAACCGTGAATTTGAAGAAGGTGTTCTCCGAATTGAATTTTATGATGAAGATTCTGCCGCCAATGCCTCAAAGCTGCTTCAGAAATACCGCTATGTAGTTTATGAGGTCTAAGCAGATCCTGTCAGATCATTTATACCAAAATATTACAGAAAGAGGATTTTTATTATGGAATTATGCAGTATGAGCGGATTAAAAGGAAAGGTTACGATACCGGGAGATAAATCGATTTCCCACCGTTGCGTGATGTTTGGTTCGATTGCCAACGGTATAACGGAAATTCACAACTTTCTCTCCGGTGCGGACTGTCTTGCTACTATCCGTTGTTTTTCAAGTCTTGGGATTGAGATTGAAGCAGATCTCTCCCAGTCAAAAGTGATCGTCCACGGAAAAGGACTTCACGGACTGAATGCCCCGTCTTCCATTTTGGAAGTCGGAAACAGTGGAACAACTACAAGACTGATCTCCGGTATCCTTGCCGGACAGCCTTTTGACTCTGAACTTTCCGGGGATGAATCTTTAAATTCCCGTCCGATGAAGCGGATCATTGAACCATTGACCTCCATGGGAGCCAACATCGCCAGTATGCTTCAGAATGGCTGTGCACCGTTGTATATCACTCCGGCACAGCTCCACGGAATCCACTATGATTCCCCGGTCGCCAGTGCCCAGGTCAAATCCTGTCTGCTTCTTGCCGGACTCTATGCTGACGGAGAAACTTCTGTCACAGAACCAAGTCTTTCCCGGAACCATACAGAACTGATGCTCCGGGAATTTGGTGCTGACATCCGCTCTACTTATGAGATTGGAAGTACAAAGGCAACCGCCTCCATCCGTCCATGTACGGATCTGTACGGACAGAAGATCACGGTTCCGGGAGATATTTCTTCTGCTGCATACTTTATTGCAGCCGGACTTATCGTACCGGATTCAGAAATCCTGATCGAAAATACAGGCATCAATCCGACCCGTGCCGGAATCCTGAAAGTATGTGAAGACATGGGTGGTGATATCACTTTATTAAATGAAAGAACCGAAGGGGGAGAAAAAATCGCTGATATCCTCGTCCGCACCAGTAAACTCCACGGAACAACGATTGAAGGAGACATCATCCCGACACTCATTGATGAGATTCCTGTCATTGCAGTCATGGCAGCTGTAGCAGAAGGAACAACGGTCATCAAAGATGCAGCAGAACTGAAAGTCAAAGAGACCGACCGCATCGAAACCGTAACAGATAACCTGAAAGCAATGGGGGCTGATGTTACTCCGACTGATGACGGAATGATCATCCACGGTGGAAATCCTCTCCACGGAGCTTCCATCCATACGCTGCTGGATCACCGGATCGCCATGGCCTTCAGTATCGCAGCTCTGGTTGCCGAGGGCAATACAAAGATTCTTGACAGTAAGTGCGTAGATGTATCTTATCCGACTTTCTATGATACGTTCGAAGCCCTGCTTTAATCTACGAATGGAAATGAACCGGAGTCTTATTCCTGTACAAAATAAGACCCTGACAACTTCATCAGTCTCTTTCATTGCGTTCCGTGGGATGAAAGACAAAAAAGGATGTATTCCCGCCATTCCGGGGATACATCCTTTTTTGATTTTCTTCTTCCCGCTTCTTTTTACAGGAAGATATACTTCAGAATAAAGAGTACAGCAAGTACATACATCAGAACACTTACTTTTTTCTCTTTTACCTTTCCAGTAATCAGATTTAATGCAACATAAGCAATAATTCCCATGGAAATACCCTCTGAAATGCTGTAGAAAAACGGCATTGCAAGGATACAGATATAGCACGGGATCGCTTCTGACATATCACTGAAATCAATGTTCATTACATTCGTAAGCATATACAGACCCACAATGATCAGTGCCGGTGCTGTTGCAAAAGAAGGAATTGCAAGGAAGATTGGTGACAGGAACAGTGACAGTCCGAAAAGGATTGCTGTTGTCACAGATGTAAGACCGGTTCTTCCTCCTTCTGATACTCCTGATGCACTTTCTACGAAGGTTGTCGTTGTAGACGTTCCAAGAACTGCTCCTGCAGTTGTTGCGATCGCATCTGCAAGAAGTGCTCCTTTGATCCGCGGAAGCTTTCCATCCTTATCCAGCATATCCGCCTTAGAAGAAACTCCAACCAGCGTACCGATCGTATCAAAGAGATCTACAAATAAGAATGCAAATAAGATTACGATGAAATCCAGTGAAAAGATTCCCTTAAAATCAAGCTTGCAGAAGATCGGTGACAGGCTTGGGATTGCCAGACCATTGCTGAAATCAGGGAGCAGGCTGTAGCAGCCAACCTCTGCATTCGGAACATACAGTCCCGCAAACTGGCAGATAATACCAAGTCCCCAGGTAATCAGGATACCCCAGAGAATATTTCCTTTTACATTCTTAATAACCAGGATTCCTGTAATGATCACTCCGATAATTGCAAGAAGTACTGTAATTCCAACATCACTGAAAGCAGCTTCTACTCCATTCACCTGGTTATATCCATCCAGTGAAAAAAGCTCGATCAATGTAGATCCGCCGATCACAATATGAGCATTCTGCATACCAACAAAAGCGATGAAAAGTCCGATACCCACACTGACTGCTGACTTCAGGTTTCTCGGAATCGCATTGAAAATTGCTTCACGTACATTTGTCATGGAAAGTACGATAAAGATGATTCCTTCTGCAAATACTGCAGTCAGGGCATATTGCCAGCTATAGCCCATCCCGATAACAACCGTATAGGCAAAATATGCATTCAGTCCCATTCCAGGTGCAAGTGCAAACGGATAATTCGCCAGTACTGCCATCAGAAGTGTTCCGACAAAAGCAGCCAGTGCTGTTGCTGTAAAGACTGCTCCTGAGTCCATCCCTGCTGCGGAAAGAATACTTGGATTGACTGCCAGGATGTATGCCATTGTCATAAATGTAGTAACACCGGCAAGTACTTCCGTTTTCACGTCCGTCCTGTTCTCAGACAGTTTAAATAATTTTTCTAACATTTTGTTCCCCTTTCATTCCATTTTTGATGCTTGTCTACTCTGTTAGAAGATAACAGAATCATCATACCATATCCTCTCTGAAAAAACAGTTTATTTTTTCTAATAACCGTTTATTACCATCTCATTCATCATGCATCAGCGGTTTCCTGACCGGCAGTCTCCAGTTCTCCCAGCATCTCCCTCACTGTCTTTCCTGTGACCGGATGCCGTTTATAGGGAGCGATTTCTTCCAATGGTTTCAGTACAAAGCATCTCTTATGCATCTCAATATGCGGAATACACAGATCGTCTTCCTCGCAGATCAGATCATCATAAAAAATAATATCCAGATCCAGTGTCCTTGGTCCCCAGTGTATAATCCGTTCTCTTCCGGCTTCCTGTTCGATCCGGTTCAGCTCCCGCAGTAGTTCTTCCGGATATAAAAGTGTCTGCAGTTTCAGACAGCCATTCAGGAAATCCGGCTGATCCGTCACCCCGTAGGGTGCTGTCACAAGAAAAGAAGAAACCTTTTCCACCCGGCTTGTCGACAGATGATCCAGCTTGTCAATGGCTTCTTTCAGATAAGCCTCACTGTCCCCGATATTCGATCCAAGTGCAATATAAGCTGTATGCCATTCTCTTTCAATCTCCACGCTGACCGTCTCCAGCGGCAGACCGACCGGTGCCCAGGGTTTCTTGATCTCAAGCCGGATCTTCTGAAGTCCTTTTGTCTGCATAAGCAGTTCTTCAGCAAGACTCTCTGCCACTCGTTCCAGCAATTGAAAGGTATGTTCTTTCAGATAGCGGTCTATAAAAGCACTGACTTCTCCATAATGGATCGAAGCAGCCAGTTCATCCGTCTGTCCCGCCTTTCTTGTATCGGTATACAGCTCCGCACTGACAACAAATTTCTGACCCAGTACATTCTCTTCCGGAAATACACCATGATTGGCAAAAACCTCCAGGTTCTGTATTTTTATCTTATCTGCTTTCATATTACATCCTCATCAGAGCTTTCGTCATTTTGATCGCACGCAGATTCTTTTCCACATCATGGACCCGTACAAACGCACTGCCCTTCTGCACACCATAAACCGTTGTTACCATCGTTCCTTCTTCTCTCTGATCTACCGGAAGATCCAGCGTCAGACCGATCACCGACTTTCTTGAGGTACCAAGAAGAACCGGATACCCCAGTTCCTGAAGGATTTCAAGATGTGCAATGATCTCCAGGTTCATCTCATACGTCTTCCCAAATCCGACACCCGGATCTAAAATGATCTTTTCATCTGCAATCCCGGCCTCCTTTGCAAGACGGACACATTCTTTCATATCTTCTAAAAAATCTTTTTGAAAGTCTTCATACTCGGCTTTTTCCCGGTTATGCATCAGACAGCAGGCAGCATGATATTTTGCGATGACCCCTGCCATTTTTTCATCATATTTTAAGCCCCAGATATCATTTACAAGATCTGCTCCCGCCTGAAGTGCTGCTTCTGCCACATGGCTTTTATATGTGTCGATCGAAACCGGAATATTGAACTCCTTTTTCAACGCTTCGATCACCGGTGTCACCCTTGCGATTTCTTCTGCATCTGAAATCTGCACATGTCCCGGACGGGTCGATTCTCCACCCACATCGATCAGATCCACACCTTCTGCGATCATCTGCTGTGCATGCCGCAGTGCCTGTGCCATTCCGTTGTATTTTCCACCATCGGAAAAAGAATCCGGTGTCACATTCAGGATTCCCATAATATACGTATTCTTTTCTGTGTCAAACTCTCTGTTGCCTATGATCATATGATTATCTCCTTGTTCTTCTCTTCATCCTTCCAGTTGCACTCTTTTTCTGCCGGACAGGAAAAGCAGGTGCGAGAACGCTTGTCACTGTCATAAAAAAGTGCAGCGATCGGTTCTGTGCCGTCCTTTTTTCTCCGGTGTCCCCGGACTGCCGCCAGGATCAGGCGTCTTTCTTCCGCTGAAAATGCCAGTCCCTCCGGCAGTGTATCCAAAATCTCCGAAGCTGCTTTTTCCCCGGCGATCTCATGCGGAATCTGCTCTTCATACTGAAAAGACTTTCCTATATCATGCAGGATCGCAGCCGCATAGATCACTTCCCTGTCATACCCAAGATCCTGTTCCAGATTTGTGATATAAGCGATCCTCGCCACATCCAGCAGATGGGGCATCTGATGGCGGCAGAAGTCCCTGTCCTTTTCAATTTCTTCAATCTGATCGTAATACTTTCTATACATCTTATGCTTTAAAATTGCATTGACCCGATCCATTCTGATCCGTTCCATCCCAATCCTTTCTGTCCTGCCCTGCTTCATTTTGCCACCTTTATCGTCCCAGCATACGGAAGAATCGTTCTTCCAGCGACGGATCTGTCTCAAAGGCACCCCTCCTTGCCAGCGTCACCGTCTGACTTCCCGGTTTTTTGATTCCCCGCATCGTCATACACATATGCTCCGCCTCGATCATAACCAACGCACCTTTCGGCTGCATATATTCCATCAATGCATCTGCAATCTGTCCGGTCAGCTGTTCCTGCAGCTGAAGTCTTCTTGCGAATACTTCTACCGTTCTTGCCAGCTTGCTCAGTCCCACTACCTTTCCATCCGGAATATACGCAATATGAGCTTTTCCATAAAACGGGAGCAGATGATGTTCGCAGGTAGAATAAAAAGTAATATCCTTTTCGATCACCATTTCCCTGCTTTCTACTGTAAATGTCTTCGACAGATGAATCCCCGCATCTTCTTCCATTCCACCATAAATCTCTTCATACATCCGTGCGATCCGGTCCGGTGTCTCCAGCAGACCTTCCCGATTCACATCTTCCCCGATTCCTTCCAACAACAGCCTTACTGCCTGCTCTATCTTTTCATGATCTATCATTTTCGTTCCTTTCCTGTACCTCTCATCCGGGTTCCGTAACTTTTTTCAACCAGCCGGATCACATCTCCAAGATAAGATAATGAACCACATGCCAGGATCACCGGCTCTCCTTCTGCTGCTGAAGTTTCACTGTCTGCCGTCCTCTGCCCTGCTCTTTCTGCTGCTTTCATTGCTTTTTCCACGGCATCCTCTATTCTTCCTGCCGCCGCTGTCTGCCGACAGTATTTTTTTGCACACTCTGCAAGCTTTTCTGCCGGCAGTGTACGCTCCACATTCGGAAGATCAACTGTATAAACCTGCTGTGCCAGCGGGCAAAGAATCGATGCGATCTTTTCATATTCCTTGTCCTTAAATACTCCCAGGATAAGGATCAGCCGTCTTCCCGGAAAATAGCGTTCCATGGACATCCGAAGTTTCTGTGCGGCATCTTCATTATGTGCCCCGTCAACCAGAAAAACCGGATACTCCATTAAAAGCGTAAATCTGCCCGGCCATCTCGTCTCTTCCAGTCCTTTTCTCACCGCCGTCTCCGGTACGGAAATTCCCAGTACATTCAGCGTACGGATCACTTCCAGTGCCGTTGCAAGATTTGCGATCTGACACTCTCCTGCCAGACTTCCTCTCAGATTCTTATATTCTTTATAAGAAAACCGGATTCCATGATAGTCTTCTTTTTCTACAAGAAACCGGCTCAGATCTGCCTCTCTGTAGCTACAGTCAGATGCCTCTGCCCGCTTCTTCAGAATCTCACTTACAGTTTCTTTCTGCTGTGCTGAAACGACTGCACAGCCATTTTTTATAATTCCGGCCTTCGTCTGTGCAATCTCTTCCAACGTATTGCCGATCACGCCCAGGTGATCTCTGCTGATCGTTGCAAATACAGCACAGACCGTATTTTTCACGATATTGGTCGCATCCAGTTCTCCCCCGAGACCTGTCTCCAATACAACAAAGTCACAGTTCATTTTCCTGAAATACAAAAAAGCTATTGCCGTCTCTGTCTCAAAAACTGTCGGGAGATTCTCCCCCGCAGCTTTCAGCCGGGCAATAGCTTCTTTCACTTTCTCTGTCAGTTCTGCGAACTCTTCTTCCGAGATCCATCTGCCGTTCATCTGAATCCGCTCCAGATAGGAGATTACCGTTGGTGAAACATACCGCCCGATCCTGTATCCTGCTTCACTTAAAATCGTTGAAGTGTATGCAAGCACAGATCCCTTGCCATTCGTTCCTGCAATATGTATGAACTTCAGACTCTCCTGAGGATTCCCCAGTTCACGCAACAGACCTCGAATTGTATCCAAGCCAAGTACACTTCCGTATTTCGACATCTCGTCCAAATATACCCTTGCTTCTTTATAGGTCACTTTCTTTTGTTCCCTTCTGTCTTCCTTTTTCACTCGGTCCTTTCTGACCGAACAGAACCATCATACCACCATTTTTTCTTTCTCACAAGATACATTTCCATATTTCAATCAGCTTTTCCAATGAAAAAGCTGCATTTGCCGGGCTGGTCGACGGAAGGACTGTCGCTTCGATACCGGTTCTTCTCTCCTGATATTTCTTATAATAGTTTCCCGAGGCTTTCCCATTACAGAAGATTCTTTCCACCTCTGACTCTTCCAGAATCCGGTTCAGATCTGTCGGTACTACATTTTTGATACTGCTGTCGCTGGAACCGATGATATCGCAACTGTAGATCGTATCCCACAGAGCAATATGATTGCGATGCAGAAGTTCTTTCTTTTCCTCAATAGTCTCAGGAACCTGTTCCCCTAAGACCACTGCCAGCATCTTCCAGAACCGGTTCTGCGGATGTCCGTAAAAGAAGTTCTGTTCCCGGGATTTTACGGACGGAAGACTGCCTAGGATCAGAATTTTTGAACCGGCATCATAGAGTGCCGGGAACGGGTGGATCACATGGGTATAATTACTCTCTTTTAATAGTTTCTGTCTGTTCATAAACTCACTTTCGTATTCCTACTTTATTTTGAAAAAATCGATACAAATCTCACTTTTTTATCCATTCCTTCCCCTATTTTACCAATTACTTTTCCCATTGTAAATGCTGCAAGCACTGTTCCGATTCCAAGTCCTCTGATCTGTCCCAGGCATACAAACGTCAGCAATGCTGTCACGGACAGACAGATCACATCATAACTGATCTTGATCCTTGAGTACGCTGCCTTCGTGATATCTGCCAGTTCCCTCGGGAAAAGATCCGTCGGGATGATCGGCATTTTGCAACGGTTGGAAAGTGCGATTCCTGTACTGATCAGCAGATATCCTGCAAAAAAGTATACAAACCGGAGCGGCAGTGTCACCGGCAGAGTATGAACCCAGGTTTCATGGATATCGATTCCTGTTCCGAAGCCTGCTCCTACAATAAAACTCAACAGGTATTGCGGCACGAACTTCTTTCTGAGGATCATCAGGCTTAAGACCAGGATGGTCTGAAAAATGTCTGTCCAGACTCCCAGTGAAATTTTGGAAAATACTTCCGAAAATGCATACGGTACGCTGGAAATTGCCGAAATTCCTGATCCCGAATACAGCATCAGAACAACACCAAGACTGTTGATCACCAGTACAACTAAAAGTGCCAGTTCTCCTCTGACTGCCGGAAATGTCTTTGTCGTAGTTGCTTTCACACGTTCTGCTTTTCCATCGGTCTGGTTGGTTTTTCCGGAATTCTTTTCTTTCCCTGCCATTCGATCTGTAGTAATCAGTTTATTTGTGGATATCGTTTTATTTGCTGATATCATTTTTATACGCTCCTTTGTATTCGCTTATTTTACCGTCGGTAAATCTATCATATGCTTTTTCATTTTACAAATAGCATTTTTCTATGATTCTATAGACATTTTCTATTTTTTGAGTTAAAATTTTAACAGAATTTATTACAAAGAATCATCTGAACGGAGAAGCTTATGAACCTGTATCAGCTAAGATATTTTCTTGAACTGGCGGAAAAAAGACAGTACACCAAAGCTGCACGCCAGTTAAACATCACCCAGCCCAGTCTGAGCTATGCCATTTCCCAGCTTGAAAATGAACTGGGAGTAAAATTATTTGAAAAGGATGGACGTACGATCAGCCTCACCGATTGTGGGAGAGATCTCGCCGGATGTGCTTCTGAATCCCTTGCGATCCTCGATAAAGGGATCGACAACCTGAAGCGTAAAGCTGCCGGTGCAGGAAAGATCCGTCTTGGATTTCTGCGGACACTGGGAACGGATTATATTCCGGATCTTGCCTCCCGTTATCTGAAGCAGAACCCGGAAAAGGAAACGACATTCAGTTTTCATACCGGTTCTACCGGAGCTTTGCTTGAAAGTCTGAATGCCGGAGAATATGATATCGTCTTTTCATCAGAACCGCCTGAAAGCAATGACTTTCATTATACACCGGTTATGAAGCAGGATCTCGTCCTGATCGTACCGGACGGGCATCCTCTGGCAGACCAGTATCGGCTTCCATTAAGTGAAACTCTTGCATACCCTTATATTTATTTTGATCAAAGTGCCGGACTCCGCTATGTGACCGATCTTCTTTTCGAGCAGATCGGGCAAAGACCGAAGATCGTATATGAAACTGACGAGGATCAGGTCATTGCCGGACTCGTTGCACACGGATTCGGGATCGCCCTTGTCCCCTATATGGAACTTCTGCTCAGGCTGAATGTCCGTATCCTGCAGATTTCTTATCCTGAATGTCAGAGAGATATCTATATGGTTACAAGCCGCAGACATGAACTTTCACCTGCAGCACATCATTTCCGTGAATTTGTCCTCACCGGACTGCATAAATAATCTCTTGATCCATATATAAAAAGAACAATGTCTTACATTGTTCTTTTTATATCAGTAATAATCCAACTGTTGATTTGCTATAATTATTTTCTATAATATCATTTAAAATTTCTATTTTTACTTTCAAATTTTTTCAGCAAATCTGCTTTATATCTGTTCTCTTTTTGTATCTGTTCCTGCTCTGCAATGTCTTCTTCTACATCTGATAAAGCAGGGCATTGCAGATACATGCCGCAATATTGCTGCCACCTTTTCTTCCTCGTGCAACGATCGACGGAGTCTCTTTCAGGCTCAGGATCAGTTCTTTCGACTGAACTACATTCACAAATCCTACCGGTACTGCAATGATCAGTTCTGGCCGGAGCTTCCCCTCTTTTATAAGCTCATACAGGCGAACCAGTGCTGTCGGTGCATTTCCGACTGCAAAAATCACATCTTGACCAAGTGCCGCTGCCTTATCCATACTTGCTGCCGCCCTGGTCGTACCATTTGCCTTTGCTGCTGCCGCTACATCTTCATCCGACATAAAGCAGTACACTTCACTTCCAAACTCTGCAAGTTTTCTTTTATTGATCCCTGCCTTTCCCATCTGCGTATCTGTCACGATCGGTGTTCCTTTTCGGATTGCATCCATGGCATGCTCTACTGCCCCCTCAGAGAAAACCAGATTCTCTGCATAATCAAAATCCGCACTGGTATGAATGCAGCGTTTTACGATCAGTTCTGTCCCTGGAACAAGTCTCTTATCTCCCAGTTCTTCCGTAATGATCTCAAAACTGCGTTTCTCAATTTCTGATGGCAGGACTTTTTCAATTTCCGTCAACATTTTCATTTTCCGAATCACCTTTTTCCTTTTTTCACACTTCTTATCGCCTGCTCCTACCGGAGTCTTGTTCCAATCCCGCAGACTACACGGTCTACCCGTTGTGCCTGTGCCGCAAGGTCTGTCATAAGCCTTCCATGAGCCTCTCTGTATTTCCGCTCAAATGCATCCACAGGGACTAATCCATATCCTATCTCATCACTGATCACAACCAGCCCTTTTTTGCTGTTCATCAGCAGTCCGGTCAGTTCCTCTGTCTCACGTCCACCTTCCAGCCACCGGCGGACTAACAGCTCAAAATGAAAAATTCCGTCGATCTCCGTCAGCTCTTTTTCTAGCTGCTCCGGCTGACATTTTGCTCCATCATACCAGCAGATCTTTGGATATAACTTTTCTGCATATTGCAATTTTCCCTGAAATGCCCCGCCAATAATCAGATGAACGTTCTTCCTTTCTGGATCCTTTCCGGTTTTTTCATAATTTTTCATAGTATTTTCCTTATGATGATCCACAGCAGATTCCACCAATCTTCCCGGTGTACAGCCAGCATCTTTCTTCCAGATACATGGAATCCCATAGACAACCTCCGTCACCTGATCTGCCATCCCGGCAAGATTCCGGTTAATCTCACCAAGAACTTTCTTATAGTTTTTCATTTCCACGGAATCAGGAACAGATTCTGAAAAGACCTCATTTGTGACAATGACCAGATTTCTGCTCTGCTCCTTCAACCGTCTGATTCCTTGGGTCACAGAGCGGATCGTATCCTTTCCCGCCCCCTGCTCCATATATAGTTCATTCGCCACCAGATTGGACATACATTCCAGCAGGATCGAACTTTCACTTAATCTTTCTGCTCCTTCCTGCCCGGAAAATTCCTTTTCTATGCACTCTGACAGACCGGTATACCATTCCAGTGTCCTGAACCCTTTTCCGGCACGCATCCCTCGGTGTCTCTCTATCTTGTGTTCCGTTTCTGTTCCATAAGGATACATGGTCGCAATATAGTAAAGCCTGCCTGTCTCCTGCTGCAATCCGCAGATCTTCTGTTCTGCATAGGCAGATTTTCCACTGCCGCTGCCCCCTGTCACGACTTCCATCATAACTCTATCACATCCAGTTCTTCTGATTCCATCTTATTTTTTCAAACTGCTTTACTCTTTTAAAATGCAAAATCCGCATAATCTTCCGGCAGGAAACGATGATAGATGATATGACAGCCTTCATCTTTGAAGCAATAAATATAGGAATCTTCCGGATCATCTGCAAAGCTGACTCTGTAATCAAATTCTCCGTTATCCATCTCATGGATCTCCACCTTTTTCGAATGGGAACGGAACAGATCAAAGATTTTCTCCATCGTACAGTCATGCTTTTGCAACAGTCCGATCAGCTCTTTGATAAACTCATTTTCTTTCATCTGCTTATGCACATACTCCACGCCCTCTTCCGGGATATGAAAGCAGAACCGCTCTCCCTCATTGGTCACTTCCACCTGTCCCAGTCTCTGCTCTGTATACTCCGGAAACCAGTTCAGCTTTTCCAGCATCCCGGTCACATCTCCCTCTACCTGAAAGAAATGGTTCAGGGAACTGAGCGGATAATAAAGCCGTATCTTTTCCTTTCTGTAGCCAAGCTTTGCCTGCTCCTCCTTTATCACATCCATAATACTCTTCTCAAGTCTTGAAAAATCCATCCTGTCGTCCTCTTGCTATCTTTTTCTGTCTTCTCTTTTACTTCTTTTCGTCTTCTTTTTATCGTTATCTGTTCTTCTATATTTAATTCTGCCAGCGGATCTGCTCCCCTGTGATCAGCGGATATCTGGAAAGTTTTGTTCCGTCAAGTTCCTCCCGGTACAGATCCACAGCAGTGATCTGATGATTCTCATAGGTTGTATAATAGTAGATTCCCTTCGATGCATTACAGCAGGAAGTATACAAGGTGATCTCATACTTTCCGTCTGCCACTTCACAGCAGCCTCTCTGCTGATCCACCGAACCTAAAATATGGAAAAACTGGCTGACGCTTTCCAGTTCTGAATCTCCTGATTTTGCATTCATTTTTGTAAATGCAACTTTCGCAAAACGGGATGCCGATGACAGATCACCCGGAAGTCCCATTGTTCCCATTCCCCGGCTGTATGCTGTCAGATTCAACTTCTCTGAAAAATGATTTTCCGGCTGTCTCGGTGACAGATGCATATAATTATTCAACTGAAACATCTGCTGTTCAAAAGGTGGATTATTCGTCAGCACACCCACCGGATTTTCATGCACTTTCAGCCCGTCCTTCATCGATTCTACCGTGATAGTTTCTTTCTCATCTGCGATGATCCAGTGAAGCTGTGCTGCCGGAAGCTGTTCACTGAACGGTGTCCCTACCAGATTCATCCGGCTTAACAGTTCTCTGACTTCTCTAACCGAAGCACACTGGCTCAGTATCCATGGAATCAATTCATACTGGCAGACATTTTCTTTTCCTTCTTCTGCCTCATCAGCCTCCTGATAGACTGCATTTCCGACAAAGTTGAGTCCCGCCATGCCGACACCCTTTTCATTAACCGCATCATAATACAGCGGATAATCTCCTGCCACATAAGCCATTCCTATCATAGCATAATGGGATTCCATTTCTCCCATATACCGGAACAAGATCTTATAATTTCTCGGTGTCACGGTCACTTCATCTCCATAAGAAAATTCATAGTCGAGTGTTCTTCCAAAATAAAAATCCTTCGTCTTATAAGTTGCTGCTGTACACATTCTGCTTTTCACCTCTGCTTTTTTTATTCTGCTCCCTGCCAAGTAGCTTTTCCCGCTTTACTGCACAAAAATATACGACCGATCCACGCAGATGGAAATGCGTCACCTGATAATCCTGGGACAATCTCAGCTGCAAAGAAGTCTGGGTTTCAAAAGGTCCTTTGAACCACCCTTTTTTCATCAGAAACCATTTCACGAAACGGTCTGTCTTCCCGGATCTTCCCTCGATGTAAAAGCATCCGATCAGCCTTCCGTTTTTCTTTAATACGCGGGTCATTTCCGACAGGGATTCTCTCTTATCTTCCACCGCATTCAGCCGGTCAATACTCAGTACGACATCAAAACTTTCATTACGAAACGGCAGTTTCGCACAATTTCCTTTCTTTACGGTAACATGATCCAATCCATCTCTTGCAAAACGCTTTTTTGCCAGGTCAAGCATTTCCCCGTCTTCGTCAAAGCAGATGATCCTTGCATCCCTCATCCATGAGTATTTCCGGTAAGTAAAAAGTCCTGTTCCCGCCGGTACATCCAACAGTCTCCCCTTAAAATCCTCCGGAATATACTTCAGCATGGCTTTTACAATCTGCTTTTTACTTACTCCATTCCAGAAAAGCTTTCTATACAGCCTTGTCCATAATTTTTTCCCAAGAAGCACATCCTCATAAAGTTCTGTTCTGTTCTCCGCTTCACTGTGCTGTTCTTTCATGTTGATTCTCCCCTGATCTGTCTCTGTAAATATTCTCCCCTCAAATTCTGATTCTCCTTCTGCTTTTCCAGCAGGATCACTTTCTCTCAAATTTCAGTACTCTTGTCTGAAGCGGTGCAAGAACCTCACTGCCTGTTCCATAAATCTCCTGATACTCACCTGTCACCGGAACAGCCACTCCTTTGCGGCTGAAATTCTGAATAAACAGATACTCTGCATTTTCTGACTGACGTACATTGACAGCTACCCCCTCCGGAACAGCCTCTGCCAGACTTTTTACACCGGCTTCTTCTGCTACGCCTTTAAATAAATCGTCATAAAATGCCTGCTCCATATCTGCCCCTACATAATAGGCATGTCCCTCACCATACGCTTTATGCGTCACAAGCGGTGATCCCGCATAAAAATCGTCTGCATAACGCATCAAGACTTCTGCATCAGAAACTTCCGACAGTTCGCAGAGATTTTTACACTCATAAACTTTCTGCAATCCCAGGCGGTTTCCATGCTCCGGTATTCCATGGTTTGATTCCCAGTCAAATAAAGCATCAATCTCTGTGCTGCGAACTCCTGTCACATCCATCAGTCCATAAGGTGTTCCTCCAAGGAAACATTTATCTGTCTCATCCACAAGACCTGACCAGTACGTCAATACCAGAGTTCCTCCCTGTGCCACATACTCTTTGAGACGTTCTTCGTATTTCTCACGGAACAGATACGCCATCGGCACTGCCAGGATCTTATAATCAAAAAGAGTATGCTCCATGGAGATCACATCCACATCCAGTCCTTCTGCCCTCAAAGCTCTGTACTGCTTCAGAACGCACTCCTGATAATGCATATCTTCATTTCTCGGTCCCTGTGCATCTTTTAATGCCCAGTCATTCTCACGGTCATATAAAACCGCTGCCTTTGCACACGTCACACTGCCTGCCACTTCCTGAAGCTTTTCAAGTGCCTCTCCCACTTCTGTCACTTCTCTGAAGACACGGGTATCATCTCCACCATAATGATCGATCACTGCACCATGAAACTTTTCAGATGCTCCCTGGCTCTGACGCAGCTGAAAATACAGGACACTGTCTGAACCATGGGCGATCGCCTGCAGAGACGCTGCCAGAAGCATTCCCGGTTTCTTCAGCTTATTGATCGGCTTCCAGTTCGTTGCAGATGGGCAGGATTCCATCATCAGGAACGGTGCTTTTCTGATACTTCTCATCAGATCATGCTGCATTCCTGCATCGGTTGCCGTCAGCCACTCTTCTTTTTTATGCCATCCCGGATAATTGTCCCAGGATATAATATCTACATCTTTCCTGAACTTTTTATAATCCAGTCCGTCATAATCATACATCAGATTCGTCGTCACCGGGATTTCCGTTCCAGTCTCCCTGAGAGCTGCTATTTCCGCCTTCATGAAATCGACTGTCTGTGCCGTCACAAACCTTTTCCAGTCCAGCTTTAATGCATGAAGCTCATTTTCTCCCAGTGAAGAAGGACTTTCGATCTGAGAGAAGCTCTGATACCGGTGACTCCAGAATGTCGTACACCACCGGCTGTTCAGATTCTCAATCGTACCATATTTCTTTTCCAGCCACTCCCGGAACTTCTCCTGACAAAGCGGACAATGACATTCTCCACCAAATTCATTGGAGATATGCCAAAGGATCACACCCGGATGCTTTCCGAACTTTTCTCCCAACCTGTGGTCGATCTTTGCCACTTTTTCTCTGTATACCGGTGAGGTATAACAGTGATTATGTCTTCCACCGAACAGATTCTTCTCTCTCTTTTCATTTACACGCAGTACTTCCGGGTACTTATCAGAAAGCCATTTCGGTCTTGCACCGGACGGTGTGGACAAAATTGTAGAAATTCCCTCTGCGTAAAGCGAATCAATCACTTTTTCGAGCCAGTCAAACTGATAATTTCCCTCTTCCGGCTCCAGCATCGCCCAGGAGAACATCCCTACAGATACCGTATTGATCTTTGCCTTTTTAAAATACTCAATGTCCTTTTCCAATATATCCGGACGGTTCAGCCACTGCTCCGGGTTGTAGTCTCCGCCATGTAAAAGATGCCCATATTTAATTTGTCTTCCCATATCTGCAACTCCTCCTGTTATTCAATCATTTTGTAAATTGCCTTCATATCCAGACTTTCTCTAAGTATATCGGCCAGTTTATCATATTGCTCCTCTTTATAGCTCTTCCAGTCTTTTCCCTCAATCTGCAGGGTACTATAACCTTTCTGCTTCAGTATAGCAGAAACAATTCCTTCTGACACCAGTTTTTCATCAAAAATACCATGCACATAACAGCCATAGACATTTCCGTTCTGAACCCCATCCTCATGATACTCCTGTGGTTCTCCGTTTCCTTCTTTCCTCATCGAAACCAGCCTGTCTGATTTTGTATCCACTTCTGATCTCCCCATATGGATTTCGTATCCATTAAACTGGATTCCTTGCAGTTCTTTCAAAACACCGCCCATATCCCGGAATTTTCCTTCTACTCTTGTTCTTCTCTTTTCCTGTCCAAATACAGTGCAGACCGGAAGTAACCCCAATCCCTGTACTGTGCCTTTTTCCTCTACTCCGTCCGGATCCTGTATTTCCCTGCCGAGCATCTGATAGCCTCCGCAAATACCGAAAACCGCCCCTCCATTTCCACTGTAGCGAAGGATTTTCGCCTCCAGACCATTCTGACGCATCCACAACAGATCACGGATCGTATTTTTACTGCCCGGAAGGATAACCAGATCCGGCTGTCCGAAATCTGCCGGAGATGAAATATACCGGACTGAAACTTCTTTGATTGCCTCCAGCGGTGCAAGATCCGTAAAATTTGAGATCCTTGGAAACCGGATCACCGCAATATCCACAAGTCCCGGCTTTTCCTTTTTATGGAATCTTTCCGTCAGGCTGTCTTCCTCGTCGAGATCCAGATAAAAATACGGCACAACACCAAGAACCGGGATATCCGTTCTGTCTTCCAGCATTTTCAGTCCCGGCTCTAAAATGGATACATCTCCCCGGAACTTATTGATCACAGTTCCTGCGATTCTCTTCCGTTCCTTTTCTTCCAACAGCATAACGGTTCCTGCAATCTGGGCAAAGACACCTCCCCGGTCAATATCTCCCACCAGCAGTACAGGTGCATCCACCAGTTCTGCCATTCCCATATTGACGATATCATCCTTTTTCAGGTTGATCTCTGCCGGACTTCCTGCACCTTCGATCACAATCACATCATACTTTTTTTCCAGTTCCCGATATGCCTCTAAAATATAAGGAATATAATCCCGCTTATGACGATAATATTCTACTGCAGACATCACCCCAATTGGTTTTCCGTTGATGATAACCTGCGAACCTGTATCATTGGTAGGCTTTAACAGGATCGGATTCATACTCACTTCCGGTTCAATCCCTGCTGCTTCTGCCTGCATTACCTGGGCCCGCCCCATCTCAAGACCATTCTGGGTAATAAAAGAATTTAATGCCATATTCTGCGATTTGAAGGGTGCAACTTTGTATCCATCCTGCTTTAATACTCTGCAAAGTCCTGCTGCTATGGCACTTTTTCCCACATTTGACATTGTTCCCTGGATCATAATACATTTCGCCATCTTTTCAGCTCCTCTCGTTCAACACCTGCTTCATACATTCCAGTAACCGGTCATTTTCTTCCGGCATCCGGACAGCCATCCTATACCAGCCATTCCCGAGTCCCCGGTAATTTGCACAGTCCCGGATCAGGATTCCCCGCTTCTTCAACTCTTCAAACCAGTTGATCTCACTGTTAAAAAGAAGAAAGTTCGCCTCCGACGGAATGTACTCTATTCTCAGATTTTCCAGTTCTTTTTCCATTCTTTCCCGCTCTGACTTTACCAGTTGCCGTGTCTGCTCTTCTCTGTGGTCTTCCTTCAATGCTGAGAGTCCCGCAGCCTGTGCCGGAGTTGATACGCTCCACGGCTGACGTACCGTCTCCATCCGTTCCAGCAGTGCTTTATCAGAACTGATCCCGTACCCAAGACGGATTCCCGGAACTGCATAGATTTTTGTAAAAGCCTGCAATACGAACAGATACCTGAACCTGCCGGTCTCCAACTGCATGGATGCCTCTTCCCCTGAAGTCAGGAACTGCACAAAACATTCATCCAGCACCAGTCTGACCCGCTCTTTTTCACACTTTTCAGCTATTTTAATAAGAAACTCCTTTTCCACTGCCTGTCCCGCCGGATTCGACGGAGAGCATAAAAATAAGAAATCCAGTTCTGATGTGATTTTTTCTGTCAGATCCGTTCCCAAACGAAAATTATTTTCTTTTTTTACTTCATGATACAGGATTTCACATCCTACCGTCTTTAAAGCCTGCTCATATTCTGAAAATGCCGGTATCACGATCATTGCTTTTTGAGGTTTTTCTGCCAGTACCAGTGAAAATAAAAGATCTGCTGCTCCATTTCCAATCACAAACCGTTCTGCTTCCAGTCCCTTTTTTTCTGCCAGTGCATTTCTTAATTCCCTGCTCCGGCTGTCGGGATACTCTCCGATCCTCTGCAACGACCGGGCTGCCGCTTCAACAACTGCATCTGCAGGTCCTAATGGATTTACATTAATGGAAAAATCAAGTAAATTTTTATATGTATAAATATCTCCGCCATGTGCGTACTGCATCTCTTACTCCTGCTCTTCTCTCTGCTGCTCCAGTAACCGTTCCAGTTCTTCCCGGTATTCCCCGAACCATTTTACCGGAAGTACTTTCTGATCCGTATTGATCCTCTTTTCCATCCACACCATATTATACCATCTTCCGAACTTATAACCACAGTCATAAAATTCTCCCACAAGCCGGTAGCCTGAATGGGCATGAAATTCTACGCTGTTCCTCGTCAGGTATTCATCCAACTACAGCAAACAGATCAGTAATTTGATTCCGCCAAATACAAGCAGCATCAGAACCGTCGTCACATACATCAGCCTTCCTGCCCTTGGAATGTCTTCCGCCTCGATCTTGCGGAATGGGTCTCCGATAAATTCCTTTTTGTGGATCTTGCCAAAATATACCGCATCTCCTGCCAGTTGCACATCCAATGCCCCGGCACAGACCGCTTCTGACTGTGCCGAATTAGGACTCGCATGCTTTCGGCAGTCTCTTCGGTAGATCTTCCACGCATTCTTTCCATTCAGCCCGGTCAGAAAAGACGCCAGTACCATAAACCATGCCGTCAGTCTTGCCGGAATATAATTGAAAAGATCATCCATTTTCGCAGGGATTCTTCCAAAATAAAGATATGTTTCATTTTTATACCCCAACATCGAATCCATCGTGTTCACTGCCTTATATAAAAATCCCAGTGGTGCACCTCCCAGAAGCAGATACAGAAGCGGTGCGGTCACTCCATCGGAAGTATTTTCCGCAACGGTCTCTACAGCCGCCTTCGTCACTCCTTCAAAGCTCAGATTTTCCGTATCTCTTCCGACGATCATCGAAACTGCCTTTCTCGATCCTGGCAGATCTTTTTCTTTTAACCGCTCATAAACCTTTCCGCTTTCGCTGACAAGACATCTGGCTGCAAAAATCTGATAGCACCAGAATGTCTCCAGTATGAATCCTGCTGCCGGACTCCATTTCCGTACGATCCACAAGATCCCTGCCGTCACACCATATACCACTGCAACCGTCAGAATCCATAAGATTCCTCCTGCAGCAATCTGTCCTTTTTCTCCCGTCTTTCTTCGGAGCAGCTTCTCCAGAAACGTGATCCACTTTCCGATCAGCCGTACCGGATGATACAGCCAGACAGGATCACCAAAAATAAAATCCAGTACAAATCCCGCTACACACGCTCCCAGCGAAACTAATCCCATAACTTTTCCACCTTCCGCAGCTTTTTATTACCGGTTTTCCACTCTTTTTCGTCAATTATCACCCGATATCCACTACCGTTACCCACCTGCCAGTCATAAAAATTCTTCTTTTCTTCTGCAAGTTGTTCAAATACTGCCATGATCGTGCCTCCATGTACTACAAAAGCCGCCCGCTGTACCTTTTTTTCAATCAGCCATTCGATCTGCTCAATCGCACCTTCCACGCTCCTTCTGCGGAAAACGCTCTGTTCTTCCCCACCCGGAAATGGAATCGTACCATTCGATTTCAGCCATGCAATATACTTCGGTACAGACTTCAGTTCTTCATACGTCTTTCCTTCAAACTGTCCGAAATCACACTCTCTTAACCTCGGCTCGGTCTTTCGTTCCGTTCCCGGAAACATCAGTTCTGCTGTCTGAATACAGCGAAGCATCGGACTACAGATCACCCGCTCCACTTCAGAATATTCTGCAGGATTTTTCAAAAAACCTTCTACTGTCTTCTCTGACAATGGTTCGTCCGTACTTCCTATATATTGTCGCTTTTCATTTCCCGGTGTCTGCAAATGTCTGATCCATATAAGTTCCATTTTTTCTCCTTATCTTTTATCCTGCAAGCATAATTCCCGCAAGCATCCCCAACTCACAAAGCTGCAGAAAATATCCTGCAAGATCTCCGGTCGTTCCACCAAAATATTTTCTGCTGAATAAATAATAATAGACATAGATTGCGATTCCCATCGCCAACGCTGCAGTCCCTGCTGCTGGTGAAATTTTCAGCAGAATAAAAGCCGTCAGTACTGCCCACAGCATCATAACCACTCTGACTCTCCGCTTTGCTGCTCCATCCTGAAATGTCCGCAGCAATCCGCTGTTCTTTGCAGCTTTGAAACTGACTACTGCCAGTCCGCTCATAGCTCTGGAAAATGCGAAAATACAACAGGCGACCAGTAATTTCTTCTCGCCTATTTCACTCCATATTCCGACATTTGCCAGGAAATAGCAGCAAAGTCCAATAATGGCAAATGCTCCCGTATGCGGATCTTTTAATATTTCAAGCCGTCTTTCCCGTTCTGCATAAGAACTCATGGCATCCACTGTATCTGCAAAACCGTCAAGATGGATCCCGCCCGTGATCAGCACCGGAATCAGCGTCATAACCACCGAAAAAAGCAACGGTTTACAATGCAGCCAGTGAAGAAGTACATACCCTGCCACAAATTCTGAAGCTCCGATCACCACTCCCACAACCGGGAAAAAGCACATCGCATATCTCATATTTTTTTCATTCCACTCTGCCTGTGGCATGGGAATTTTTGAATACATTGCAATCGCAATGATCAGTGAACTGAAGATCCACATTTTCTTAACTCCTATTTTAACTCCTGATACTGTTCTACCTGAATCTCTTCAAAGGTACTCATTTTCCGATATACATCCAGTCCCATTTCCAGAAGAGGGACCGCCGCAACCGCACCGCTTCCTTCTCCTAGTGACAGATCACACCCGATCATGGCTGACATTCCCAGAGCATCCAGCACCATCTTTCCTCCCGGCTCCTTTGAGCAGTGGGACGCAAACAGATATTTCCCAGCAAGCGGTGACAGCCTGACTGCACAGAGTGCTGCGACTGAGGAAATAAATCCATCGATCAACACCGGAATCCGATAGATTGCACCACCTAAAAAAAGTCCGCACATTCCGGCAATATCATATCCTCCGACCTTTGCCACTACATCCAGCACGTCACCGGGATCCGGATCATTTTTTTCCAGTGCCTGCCGGATCACCCGGATCTTTCTTTTCAATCCTTCCGAACTTAATCCTGCTCCTCTGCCCGTTACTTCCTCTGCATTTTTTCCAAGCAATACAGAAGCAACTGCACTGCTGGTCGTCGTATTTCCAATTCCCATCTCACCGGTTGCCAGCAGATCATACCCCTCTGCTTTTCGTTCACCTGCGATCTCGATCCCGGTCAGAATGGCTCGGATTGCCTGCTCCCGCGTCATCGCCGGACCGTGGACCATATTTTCTGTCCCGTAACTGATCTTTTTGGAGGGATCGGTCAGAGAAGCAACATCGACCGCCATTCCTATGTCGACCGGCAGGACATCCACACCGGCTCTTTCTGCCATAATACACACACTCGTTGCACCCTTTGTGAAGTTATCCGCAACGATCGCAGTCACTTCCTGCCCCGTCTGCGTCACCCCTTCTGCCACCACTCCATTATCCGCACAGAAGATCACCAGACCTTTTTTCTTCATTATAAAATCCGCATCTTCCCGGATGCCCGCCATCCGGATCACTGCCTCTTCCAGCTTTCCCAGACTGTGCAGCGGCTTTGCAACCGTCTTCCAACGTTCTTCCGCCTGCCTCATACTTTCCACATCCAGTGGCTTTATTTTTTCCAACTTCTCATTTAAAAATTTTTCCAGCATATTTTTCTTTTTTCAGCAAATACTATCTCTGATTTTAAGTAACTTTTTCACTGAGGACTCTCCTTCCTGGGATTTCTCCGCTATTCTACCATAAAATAAGCAATTGCGATATACTTAAAATCAAGGTTTCTTTTTCACAGGACTCCTTACTTTTTTGAAAAATTTTAGAATTTATTTCTACTTTTTTCATTCTCTTTGTTAAAAATTTTACAGGATTCTTGTTGATTTTATCCCTATAATATGTATAATTAGAAAAGGATATTGTAACGGCTGCATTTGCAGAAAAGTTCTATATTACTATAAAGAAAGAGGTAAATGTAAGATGGCAAAAATTGATTTAAGTAAGTATGGCATTACCGGAACTACAGAGGTTGTATACAATCCTTCTTATGAGATGTTATTTGAAGAAGAGACGAAACCTGAGCTGGAAGGCTACGAAAAAGGTCAGGAAAGTGAACTTGGTGCAGTGAACGTAATGACAGGTGTATACACTGGTCGTTCCCCTAAAGATAAATTCATCGTTATGGATGAGAACTCCAAAGATACAGTTTGGTGGACATCCGACGAATACAAGAACGACAACCACCCGGCTACTCAGGAAGCCTGGGCTGCTGTAAAAGATCTTGCAATTAAAGAGCTCTCCAATAAGAGACTTTTCGTTGTAGATGCATTCTGCGGAGCTAATAAAGATACTCGTATGGCAATCCGTTTTATCGTTGAAGTTGCATGGCAGGCACACTTCGTAACAAATATGTTCATCCAGCCTACAGCAGAAGAGCTTGAAAACTTCGAACCAGATTTCGTTGTTTACAATGCTTCCAAGGCAAAGGTTGAAAACTACAAGGAACTCGGACTTAATTCTGAGACAGCCGTAATGTTCAACATCACAAGCAAAGAGCAGGTTATCGTAAATACATGGTACGGTGGAGAAATGAAGAAAGGTATGTTCTCCATGATGAACTACTTCCTTCCACTGAAGGGAATGGCTTCCATGCACTGCTCAGCTAATACAGACCTGAACGGTGAGAATACAGCAATCTTCTTTGGTCTGTCAGGAACAGGTAAGACAACACTTTCTACAGATCCTAAGAGACTCCTCATCGGTGATGACGAGCATGGCTGGGATGACAACGGCGTATTCAACTTTGAGGGTGGATGCTACGCTAAGGTTATCAACCTTGACAAAGAATCTGAGCCGGACATCTACAATGCAATCGTTCGTAACGCTCTTCTTGAGAACGTTACACTGGACGAGAATGGAAAGATCGATTTCGCTGACAAGAGCGTAACAGAGAATACTCGTGTATCTTACCCGATCAACCATATTAAGAATATCGTTCGCCCGATTTCTTCTGCACCGGCAGCTAAGAACGTAATCTTCCTGTCAGCAGATGCATTCGGAGTACTTCCTCCGGTTTCTATCCTGTCAGCAGATCAGACTCAGTACTATTTCCTGTCTGGATTTACAGCAAAACTTGCCGGAACAGAGCGTGGAATCACAGAGCCTACACCAACATTCTCAGCTTGCTTCGGACAGGCATTCCTTGAACTGCATCCTACAAAATATGCAGAAGAGCTTGTTAAGAAGATGGAGAAGAGCGGAGCTAAGGCTTACCTTGTAAATACAGGATGGAACGGAACAGGAAAGCGTATCTCCATTAAAGATACTCGTGGAATCATCGACGCAATCCTGAACGGAGCTATCAACAATGCTTCTACAAAGACAATCCCATACTTCAACTTTGAAGTACCTACAGAGCTTGAGGGTGTTGATACAGGAATCCTTGATCCTCGCGACACATACGCTGACGCTTCTGAGTGGGATGTTAAGGCAAAAGATCTTGCTGAGAGATTTATCAAGAACTTCGCTAAATACGAAGGAAATGAAGCCGGTAAAGCACTGGTTGCTGCTGGTCCTCAGTTATAAGAATCTGGCAACAGCCTGAGATGATTCTGATTTTCCATTTTATGGATGAATAGAATATAATACGCAAAAAAGCTATGGAAATGAAAATGAGATAACCTCTCAAAATTTCATTTTCCATAGCTTTTTTGTTTTGATAATCAGCTTTTGTTACCATAAACAGTTTTTTTGTATAGATAATCAAAATATATTGACTTTCCTCCAAAAGATGATATCATAATGATATCAAATAAATTCTTTTTATATTAAGGAGGGTTTTTATGGAAGAAAAAATCTTAACAACCAAAAAAAATGGTATGGCAGTTCTGCTGCTTACCTCTCTGCTTTATCTTGCAGCGGTTGCAGTCTGCGTCCTGTCATCTGTTTCTATGAGCAATGCCATCACGCCACTCAATATAACCGGACTGGTTCTCAGCATTATCTGGTTAGTTCTTGGATGGATTCCTTTTGCCGGACTGAAAGTATTAAAGCCACAGGAAGCACTTGTCCTCACTCTTTTTGGAAAGTATATCGGCTCTCTGAAAGATTCAGGATTCTATTTTGTAAATCCATTCTCTATCGGAGTCAATCCTGCTGCAAAGACAAAATTAAGCCAGAGCGGTGATGTAGACAATCACTCTAAAAAAGATACTTCTATCGCAAGCCTCTTAGGCAGCAATAGTCTTTCCATTTCAGATGAATCTTCCAATAAGAAAATTTCTTTGAAGATCATGACTCTGAATAATTCACGACAGAAGATCAACGACTGCCTTGGTAATCCAGTCGAGATCGGAATTGCTGTTACGTGGCGTGTTGTGGATACTGCAAAAGCAGTATTCAATGTAGATAATTATAAGGAATATCTTTCTCTCCAGTGCGACGGTGCTTTACGCAATATCGTGCGGATCTATCCTTATGACACAGCCCCTGATGTCGATACAACCGGAGACGGTCAGGCAGATGAAGGAAGTCTTCGCGGCTCCAGTGAGATCGTAGCGGCAAGAATCCGTGATGAGATTCAGAAAAAAGTAGCCGATGCAGGACTTGAGATTATTGAAGCCCGCATCACTTACCTTGCTTATGCCCCGGAAATCGCTGCCGTAATGCTTCAGCGTCAACAGGCATCTGCGATCATTGATGCAAGAAAGATGATCGTTGACGGTGCTGTCGGAATGGTTGAAATGGCTTTAGACCAGTTAAATGAAAAGGGTGTAGTAGAACTGGATGAAGAACGAAAAGCTGCAATGGTATCCAATCTGCTCGTTGTTCTCTGCGGCAACCACGACACCCAGCCGATCATTAATTCAGGAAGTCTTTATTAATTCTTATGGCTGAAAAGGATAATAAGAAAAAGCAGATTCCACTTCGGCTCTCTGCCCAGCTTTATAATGCCATTGCAGCCTGGGCGGAAGATGATTTTCGTTCCGTTAATGGGCAGATTGAATATCTATTGACCGAATGTGTCCGCCAGCGGAAAAAGAATGGGAAATATGTATCCGAACATTTAGATGAACCGATAGAACTGGATATCAAATAATCGGCTTAAATTTGAATGATTATCAAGCCAGCTGATGCGAGCCCCCGGATGCTTTCTGGCACCCGGGGGATTCTGATCAGAAAAAATCTGATCTCTGTTCCCTGAAATGAGTGCTTTTCTATCGAAAACCAGTCTTTCAACCCTGAAAATTTTTCTCTTTTTCTGCCATTCCATTCCTCTGCTTTTCACTTTTGTCTACTCTTTTTTTACTTTACCTGCACTTCAGAAAATTTTCGATCCATGCCCGGTTCGATGGATAATATAAATGAGGGTATCCCGCAAAAAGTCCGGGTTCTGCATGAATACAGCTCCAGCTTCTTTTTCCGTCCGGTTTCACAGCCATACAGTCTTCTCCATTTTCTGTGCTGTCCCAGTAATGAAATTCATGTCCACGCAGGCATGTTCCCTCCGGCAGCCACTCCTTTTTACAGGTTTCACTCATCGGAATCACATTAACATAACCGAATCTGACAAGCTTTCCTGTAGGATATGATATTCCCCTGATCCGACCAACCATTGACCATTCTTTGCCTTCCCGATCTCTTATTTTTTCGTGAAGATACATAAATCCTCCACATTCTGCCAGGCAGGGAATCTGTTTCTCCAATGCCGCTCTTACTGACATCAGCATACTTCTATTTTCCGATAACTGCTGTGCATATAACTCGGGATACCCACCTCCGAAGATCATTCCCTCTATTCCATCTGGAAGCTGCTTATCCCGCAACGGACTAAAATAGATCAGCTCACACCCCATCGTCTCCAGGATTTCCAGATTTTCTTTATAATAAAAGCAGAACGCTTCATCTCTTGCAACCGCAATCCGCTTTTTTCTCTTTTCTCCACTTTCAGCCTGAGCAGCAGAAAAGGAGGATTTTAGAAAGGAGACATCTCTCTGCTGCCACTTCAGATCTTCCTGCTGCCATTCCCAGTCCAGTTCTTCTGCTTTTTCTGCAATCTTTCTGATACCTTCCAGATCCAGCGTCTCTTCTGCAATCTCTCCTGCCTGTTGCATCTGTAATTTCAATCCCCGTAATTCCTGCGGTGTCACCAGTCCCAGATGCCTGCTCTCAAGCACGAACGGTTCTGCCTTCGGCAAATACCCTACAATTTTGATCTCACTGTGGTTCATCCTCTGTAATGCCTGTTCCAGCATCTGCTTCAGTCTTGGATAGAGCATACTGGATATCTGATTTAAAATTACTCCGCAAATCCTGCTTTCCGGTACATATTCCGCCATTCCTTTGAGTACTGCCGCCAGCGTCATTGCTGCTCCACGTGCATTCACAACTAAAATAACCGGAAATTTCAGCACAGAAGCAATCTCATAAGAACTTCCCCTGACTGTATCCAGACCCATTCCATCATAATATCCCATAACGCCTTCTGCTATCACAAGATCTGCTCCCTCTGTATGCCGGATAAAATTCTTTGTCAGTTCTTCTGCATCTGCAAAGAACAGATCCAGATTTTCAGAATCGACTCCCAGCACCTCCCCGTGGAACATCGGATCAATATAATCCGGTCCGCATTTGCAGCTCCTTATATCCAGTCCCTGCTGCAAATAAGCAGACAGCATACCGCAGGCTGCTGCCGTCTTTCCACTGTTACTTGACACCGCTGCCAGTAAGATCCTCGGTATTTTTTTCATCTTTCAGTCGATCTCCTTTCAGACCGGATAATATAAACCGGATTCATACCTGTCATCATATGATAATCTCCGAGGATTCTGGAGCGGGCTGCAGACAACTGAGTCACCTGAATTTCTTTTAAAAGACCATCTTTTGAAAGTTCCATCACCTCTCCAAGCGTTTCCAGTGAAATTGCATTCAGTACAATCTTCACTTCTGGATTTACCGTCGTCACCTTCTCTATGATCTGACGCAGATTTCCTGAGCTTCCTCCGATAAATACATGCGTTGGCATTTCCAGATCTTCCAATACCTCAGGTGCATTTCCCTCAATAATTCTAATTCCATCGACCCGGAATTTTTTTCTGTTCTGCCGGATCAGTTCCACTCCTTCCGGATTCTTTTCGATCGCATAAACTTTTATTTTTTCTCCCGACAATGCTATTTCCACTGAAACTGATCCGGTACCCGCTCCTATATCATAGACAACAGCATCTTCTGTCAGTTCCATTTGTGCAACACTGACTGCCCGGATTTCTTCTTTCGTCATCGGTACTTTTCCACGGAGAAACTCTTCATCCCTTCTATGCGGTCCTGCCACCTTAGACGGAACTGGATTTTCAACCATCACCGCTGTCAATCCCTCAAAATCCTCTGCCTGAAAATCAGAAAGTACACCAGATCTTACCCATTCATCTGCATAAGAAAGATTTGTTCCGATATGGATCTTTACTTCATTCATCTCATACTCAAGCATTCTTTTATAAAACACTTTTCCGGCATCCGTTCCTCCAAGCAGAAGAAATGTTTTTTCTCTTTTATCAATCGTCTGTATAAAATTTTCATTTTTTCCGTGAAGACTGATGATTGCTGCATCCTCCCATGCGATCCCGATTTTTGCACTCAGATATACAATCGAAGAAATTCCCGGAACCAGTATTACCTCATCTGCAAAACCTTCCAGTACCTTTTCCAGCTTTTTTGCTCCACTGAAAAATCCAATATCTCCTGAAAGAAGAATTCCTATTTTCTGATCCTCTTTTTCCGCTTTTATAATCTCTGCGATCTGCTTTGGACGGTATTCCACCATCATCTTTTTCTGCTCCTGCATCTCACCTGGAAGAATCCGCTTTGCACATTCCAGCATCCGCTTTGCACCGATCAGGCAGTCTGCCTGATCAATCACTTCTTTTGCCCGGACGGTCAACATTTCCGGCATTCCCATTCCAATTCCTGTCAAAAATATCTCTCTTCTTTTTTCTCCGCTGTTCTCTCTGTTCTTATCTACTCTCATGCCTCGCTCTTCCCTGTGCTTTTTTCATTCCTTTTTGCTCATGATCTTTTTCTCATGCCTTTTCTTTTTTTATCTCTCTATATCCACGGGGAGTTACCATTTTTCCATTTAACTCCATCGTCTTTTCACTTCCGATATAAACTGTAGTAAACATATCAACTGCCGTTTCCCTTAATATTTCCAACGGCAATATCTGATAAGTTTCCCCTTCTCTTCCGATATTTTTCACAAACCCACAGATTGTATCAGGGCGACGGTATTTCAGAAAAATATCACATGCTTTTTGCAGATAGTCTGCTCTTTTTTTACTGGATGGATTATAAAGACAGATCACAAATCCTGCTTTTGCCGCAGCCTCCAGACGTTCTTCAATCTGTTCCCACGGTGTCAGCAGATCACTCAGACTGATCACCGCAAAATCATGCATCAGCGGTGCTCCCAATACTGCTGCTCCTCCGGTAGCCGCTGTAATTCCCGGAATAATCTCAATTTTTATCTCAGGATACTCTTTTCCCACTTCATAAATCAGCCCTGCCATTCCATACACTCCGGCATCTCCACTGCATACCATTGCGACATCCTGCCCTTTCACAGCTTCTTCAAATGCCATCTGACAGCGTTTCACTTCCTGCTTCATAGGCGTACTCAGGAACTTCTTTTCCGGGTACTGCTCTCTGATCAGATCAATATATACCGTATATCCAAGGATCACAGGACATATCTCAAGTATCTTTTCCGCTCTGACCGTCATCTGTTCTCCCGCTCCCGGTCCAAGACCGACCACATAAACTGTACTCATACTTCTTTTCCTTTCCTGAACTCCGTCGTAAATGCCGGATCATATAATTTCGATCTTTCATATTCTGTGTTCAGTACATTTCCAACTACGATCAGTGCGGTCTTGGTGACCTTTTCCCTCTCCGCAGTTTCTGCCAGTGTTCCAACTGTACAGTGCATTACTTTTTCTTCCGGCCAGGTCGCTTTATATACGATCGCTGCTGGAGTATCGTTCTGATACCCGCCTGCAACCAGTTCTTCTGACAGCTTTTTTAACATTCCGGTACTTAAAAATAATACCATGGTTGCCTGATGTGCCGCAAAACTTCGGATCGATTCCTTTTCCGGTACAGGTGTTCTTCCCGCCATCCTTGTAATGATCACCGACTGAGAAATTCCAGGCAGAGTATATTCTGCTTTCAATGCTGCTGCCGCTCCACAAAAAGAACTGACTCCCGGACAGTCTTCAAATGGAATCTTCCGTCTTTCCAGTTCATCCATCTGTTCTTTGATCGCACCATACAGACAGGGATCTCCCGTATGCAGACGCACCACCTTTTTTCCCGAAACCGCTCCTTCGATCATGACCTCCATTACTTCTTCCAGTGTCATCTTTGCACTATTATAAATTTCACACTCTTCTCTGCACATCTTCAGCAATGCCGGATTCACAAGTGAACCTGCATAGATCACAACGTCCGCTTCTTTCAGTTTATTCTGTCCTCTTACAGTGATCAGATCTTCTGCTCCCGGTCCTGCTCCGACAAATGTAATCATTCTTTTTCCTCCTTCATAATCAGCAGTGCATAATAACCGCCTTCTTCAGGGATACACTCTGTCCCCTGATAAACCGCTTCATTCTCCATTCCACAGTTTTCTATCATAATGACCTTTTCTGACCGTCCCTGTAATCTTCTTTTTAATTCAGGCAATTTTCTTCCTGCTTTCATAAATATCTTCGTTCCTGAAAGTTTCAGGGCTTTCCCAATCCCATAAGAAGCCGGAATAATATGAATCTGTTCCTCTTTCTCTGCCAGTGAATCATTGATTCTCGATGCAGCCGCACAAAAAGAGGGAATTCCGGGAACCATTTCCGCTTCATAACCCATTTTCAAAATCCGTTTGTGAAGATACATATAAGTTGAATAAATGGAAGGATCTCCAATCGTAAGAAAAACCAGATTCTTTCCCTCTTCCAGCAATTCACAGACCGCATCTGCATCCGTATCATGAATTTTTTCCAGCTTATCCTTTTCTCTTATCATCGGCATAGGCAGATACATTTTTAACTTTTCTTCCACCTGGGGAACTGCCTTTTTTACAATCTGATAAGCGACACATTTATTTCGATAATTGTTCAGTCCATCCTCTTCTCTTTCATTCTCGCCTGAAAATACCGGTACTTCCAGACCTCTGTCTGACACCGGAAGAACAACTACATCACTTTCCCTGATCTTTCGGACCGCTTTCAATGTCAGAAGTTCCGGGTCCCCCGGACCGACTCCTACACCTGTCAGTTTTCCTTTCGTCATTTCTGCTTCCTTTCATTTTGAATCTGCTCCAGTAATTGTTCTGCATTCGGAGTTTTTCCCAGAATTCCATCCTCATTCGAGAACATAATTGCACCAATCTCAAATTCTCCCCCGGCTCTTCCCGATAAATAGAAATCAATCCGCTCCATCACGCTTGCCATAACCTGTTCTAATATTCCAAGCTGCCGGATGATTTTCAGGGCTTCTGTCGTATTCAGGCATTGCATGATCCTACATACACTTTCCCTGTCTGCTCCTAGCATGGCTGCATGAACTGCCAGCACTTCCATCCGGCAGTCTGCCTGCCGTGAATGTGTATTCATTACACCTGCCGCCAGCTTGACCCATTTTCCCACATGACCAATAAGCAGGATTCCCTTCATACCAAGCAGTCTTGCATCTTCAATAGCCTCTCCCACATAATTACTGCACTTTACGGTAAGCTCTGCATCCAGTTCTAACTGCTCTGTCAGAAAATCCATTCCATAATTTCCCGGGACGATATAACACCTCTCATATCCACTGCTCCGAAGCATTTTCATTTCCAGATAAATTGTATCCGTCAGTGCCTTTTCACTCATAGGCTCTACGATCCCACTTGTTCCAAGAACTGAAATTCCACCTCTGATACCAAGTCTCGGATTAAACGTCTTTTTTGCTACGTCTTCTCCCTCCGGAATAGAAATTTCAACAGAAAGTTCTCCCTGATATTCCTTTTGCAGACAAATTTCCCGAACCGCATCAAAAATCATTTTTCTCGGGATCTGATTAATTGCTGCCTGTCCTACTTTCTGCTCCAGTCCGGGATGCGTGATCCTCCCAACACCAACGCCTCCATCCAGACTCAGATTACCTTCATAAAATGCAGTATCTGCTGTCCCCTTTTCCTTTTTTACTCTTGCAAAAACCAGTAAGCCATTGGTCACATCCGGGTCATCTCCGCTATATTTCCTTATGGCACACTCCGCAAATTTTTCTGTCCGCCAAATTTTTTCCACATCCAGGTAAAGTTCTATTCCCTTTGGTGTCATCAGCTTTACCTGCTGGATTGTCTCTCCTGAAAGCAGCATATAAGTTGCCGCTTTTGCTGCTGCTGCCGCACAGCTTCCTGTCGTAAATCCCATTCTCAGTCCGGATTTTGTCCTTCCGATCTCATACACCACTTTCCCACCACCTTTTCAATCTTTCAGTACCTTCTCAGTATTTTACAATGCCTTTTCAGTATTTTACAATGCCTTTTCAGTATTCGATCCCTTTCCTTGCATAGATTCCCCGGTCAAACGGATGCTTTCTTTTTTTTATCTCCGACACATAATCTGCCAGTTCGATCAGCTGCATGTCCGGATTTCTCCCGGTTAATACAATTTCCATTTTTTCCGGTTTTTCTTTCAGAAACGTAATGGCATCCTCATTTGGAATCAGCCCATAATTGTATGCTGCCATAAATTCGTCCATAACAAGGACATCATATTCTTCTTTCCTTGCCTTAACCAAAATTTCTTTCCAAAGGCAAAAATACATCTCGGACATTTCTTTCTTTTCCTGTTCAGAAAGAGTTTTATAAAAGCCAAATGATTTCTTGAGATGAATCACCTCAATCCCGCTGATCTGATCCAGAATTTTCAACTCTCCTGAATCTTCCGTCTTTAAAAATCGCGTAAACAGTACCTTCATTCCATTCCCCGCTGCCCGCACTGCCAGTCCGATCGCCGCTGAAGTTTTCCCTTTTCCATCGCCACAATAAATATGAACCAATCCCTTTTCCATCCGCTTTTTACTCCTGTTCTTTCTTTACAAAGCTGCTTTCTATAAAATGGCAGACTTCCTGAACACTCCTTCCTCTCTCCTGTGGTCTCCCGATCACGATCAGTACAGCTCCTGCATTTTTTGCTGCTTTCAGCTTTTCCTCAAATCCACCGGCTTTTCCTGATTCCTTCGTGACAAAATATCTCGCCCGGGTCTGATGAAGCAATGCAAGATTCATTTCTTCCGAAAACGGTCCCTGCATAGCAATCAGCTGCTTACCTTCAAACCCAAGCCTCACACTTTCTTCTACCGCTGCTTTTGTAGATAACACTCTTGCAAAGCATCTTTCCTGATAATTCCCGATCTTTGTATACTCTTTCAATTCTTTGCTCCCGGTCGTAATCAGGATATTTCCTTCTGTCGTCCTTAAAAACTCTGCTGCCGCTCTGACAGATTCAAAAACTCTCACCTGCTCCTGACCTGCAAGATCTTCACCGGAAGTCTCCGTCTCCCGCAGACACCTGATATAGCCGGTCTGCGTCCCTTTGCAGGCATTCACGATATTTTCCGTGACAATTTTTGCAAATGGATGGGTCGCATCAACAACACATTCAATCTTTTTTTCTATCAGGAACCTCTTTATCTCTTCCTCATTCATCCTTCCTGCAAGGATTATAATATCAGAGAGCTGCTCCTCCTGTAGAAGACTCTTTCCATATTCTGTAGCAGTACTTACATAGCATGCAATTCTTTTTTTTGATAAATATTCAGCCAGCATCCGCCCTTCTGTCGTTCCTGCAAAAAGTAATAATTTCCGTTCTTTTTCTCTCATTCCTTTTTTCTTCCCTCCTTCAGAAACGGATTCTGACTGGTTCTGCCACCAGTGCAACTGTCAATTTTTCTTTTCTGCATTTTGGACAGATCATTTTTCCATCTGGTGCATAAGTTCGCACCGCACGTTCGCATACATTATCTACTCCCGTAACCCTTTTCACAAAGTCCGATGAATCTGATACATTTCTAATTTTCATCAGCTCCTCTGCACTATAAGTTACAAAAGGGATTTTATATTTTTCTGACAGTTGCAAAAGCCCGGCTTCTTCCTTTTTCAGATCAATACTGGCAAGTCCACAGAGCTGTGCCATCTCTAATCCATATTCTTTCAATACTTCCTGAAGTCCCCATTCAATCACTTCCTCTGACACCCCTTTTCTGCATCCAATCCCGGCTGCAATATTACGGGTTCTCAGCAAAAGGAACTCTTCTTTCTCTGCATCCGGACTTTTCATTTCTCCCGGCTCTTCCGCTTTCTCTGCTCCCTTTTCCCTGAAACTTTCCAGCTTCACCTTATACGGATATAACTCCCAGTCTTTCCTGGATCTACAGATAATAAGCTCCTTTGGAATTTTCCCTTCTATTATAATATCCTGATCCTCAATCAGACATGCTATTTTTTCCCCTTCAAGTACTGCTGCAGAAATTTCTTTCGCTTTCTTCCGATCCTTAAACAACAAATGATATTTTCTGGCAAAAACATCTACTGCAAATTTCTGCTGCACATCAGTCGCTGTCGTATGAACGACTTCTGCCTCTATCCACATACCGATCTGCTCTGCAAGTTCAACCGCACCGCCTATATGACCGGACAAGATTGGAATTACATACTTTCCCTTTTCATCCATGACAAGTACCGGTGAATCTGTAAATTTATCCTTTACAAAAGGTGCGATCCAACGGACAGCTATGCCAGTTGCCCCGATAAAAATAAATCCGCTCTTTCCCCAATTTTCTCTGATAAACTCCTGCCTTTTCTGTGGAAGTGGCAGGAGTTCATTTTCTGCATACCTTTCCACTGAATAGCTTTCCACTAAAATCTCATTTCTTTTACAAAATTGGGTCAGTTTCCTATTTAACTGCGTGCCTTCTCCTGTAAAACTAAAAATTATCATCTTGTCCATTTTGGCTGCTTTCTCTGAACTTTCTTCTATTCGACCTTGCTACTTTAACATTTTAGCATGAGAGAAATAAGTTGTAAATTTGTATTTGTTGGGGTGATACGCTTAGAAGGCATATAAATTCTTAGTGACGGATCGGACGCGGAAATCAGAGATATTCCTTCGCAGTGCAGA
>NZ_CAKRGI010000015.1 GCF_934330165.1 uncultured Mediterraneibacter sp. | reverse complement strand
CAGACAGACAGACAGACAGACAGACAGACAGACAGACAGACAGACAGACAGACAGACAGACAGACAGACAGACAGACGGGAATTTTTGAAAACTCGGTGTGGTATCCAGATTATTATAGGAGTACAGATGATAACAGATTTATATTACATCATTTCATAAAAGATTTTATATTTCAACATAGGTTGAGGTATATAGTGTATTTTCGTTTGGCACAAAAAACTAAAAATCATTTAATTAAATTTGCTTTAGAATATAAACTTTTCAGACTTAGCAGAAAATATGGAATAGAAATAAAAACTTCAACAAAAATAGGAAAGGGATTCATAATGACTCATGCATACAACATTACGATTTCTCCGTATGCACAAATTGGCGAAAACTGCAATATTATGAAAGGTGCGACAATTGGACTATCGAATGGTAGACATCCGGGTGCTCCGATTATCGGCGATAGAGTTTACATAGGGCTTAATGCTACATTACTGGGAGGAATAAGTGTTGGTGATGATGTTTTAATTGCACCAAATACATTGGTGAATAAGGATATACCGGCACATAGTGTAGTAATAGGGAATCCATGTATGATAGTGCATAGGGAAAACGCAACCGGACCGTATATCAAATATCCAGTGTAAAAAGAAATGTTCTAAAGAGTTACCGACATATGAGATCTGGTTTTATAGGTAAATTAATTATAACAGAAAGAAAGACCATGCGTTCATTACAAACGCTTGGTCTTTCTTTTTCGGGACTATTCTTTTTCTTTTTTCACAGCCCCCTGTATAGAAGCAATACTCTCCTATTTCCGTCTTCAGAAAAAGTTTTAATTTCAGATATATAAACTTATAAGAGTTTATAATTCTTCTGCAGGAATCTCTTTTCCGTCTTTCCAGATTCTTTCGAGATTATAGAAGAGACGGTTTTCTTTGTCAAATACGTGGATGATCACATCACCGAAATCCATCAGAACCCATTTTCCGGAAGCCTGTCCTTCTCTTTCTTTCAGAGGATAACCGGCTTTGTGAAGCTGCTCTTCTACATTTTCTACAAGTGCATTTACCTGGCTGTCACTGTTGCCATGGGCGATAAGAAAGTAATCTGCGAGAACAGAGATACCGGAAATGTCGATTACCTTGATATCTTCTCCCTTTTTTTCACTCAGAGCCTCGTATGCAATACGTGCCATTTCTTTTGCCTGATTCATATTATTCTCCTTCTTTTTTACAATAGAAATTATAAGTTTCAATACTCATCGGATCAACCGGCTTGCCAGCTTCACGAAGATATTCTACCGTATTTTTGGAACAGAGGCAGATAGCATCGTCAATTGACTGGAATGCAAGCTTTCTTACTTCCGGTAATCCGGGAATGAGTTTCCGGTTTGGTTCAATATAGTCAGCGATATAAATGATCTTTTCTAAAAGTGTCATGTCAGGACGTCCGGTGGTATGCCATCGGATCGCATCGAGGACACTCTGGTCAGTGATTCCGTACTCATGTTCTGCAAGATAAACTCCAAGCTTTGCATGAACCAGTGCAGGCATCTGTTCTTCTGCATCGGAAAGAGCAATCTCCTTCTTCCTGCAAAACTGGATCTGTTCCTCCGCAGAACAGTATTTTCCGCAGTCATGGAGCAGTCCGGCAGTCAGGGCAGCCTGGATTTCTTCCCCGTAGTTCATGGCAAGAGCCGCTGCGGTATACATAACACCGACAGTATGTTCATAACGGTCTTTTTTCAGCCGCCTGGAAAGTAATTTTTTTATCTCTTTGAGTTGTTCTGTCATTTATCTGTCTTCCTCCCTGTAGAGCTTCTGCTCCCGGATATAATCTGCAACACTGTCAGGAACCATAAAACGGACGGTAAGACCATCGGAAGCCCTTTTTCGGATCGTAGTCGAGGAAACCTCTACCAGTGGGGCACGAAGCAGTTCAATATTTGCTCCATAAGTCTGTTTCAGATACAGGATCTGTCCACGCATGGCAGAAATGTCCTTGTCATCCCGCATTGCTGCAAGAATCGTACAGGTTGTAAAAATCTCCCTGAAAAACCGCCACTCTTCAATGGAAAATAAGGAGTCAGCTCCCAGAATGAAATAAAAATCTACATCCGGATACAGGCGGTTAAATTCCTTCATGGTCTGATACGTGTAAGAATGTTTTGTGGTATCAGCTTCTGAAAGATCAAGCTTAAAGTAGGGAATATGTTCGATTGCAAGACGAACCATTTCCACACGGTTTCTCAAAGCCTGCTCAGAATCTTTGGTTTCTTTATGTGGTGGATTCCCATTGGGAACGAACCAGATTTCGTCCAGTCCGAAATCTTCGTATGCAAATTCACCAAGAAGGAGGTGACCAATATGGATCGGATCGAACGTCCCTCCCATAATTCCAACTTTCATAAGCAACTCCTTATGGAAGGATTATTTTTTTCTTATCATCCTTACCTTCTCTGTAAAGTACAATTTTCTTTCCGATTACCTGAACCACTTCAGATCTGGTTCTCTGTGCCAGAGTTTCAGCCAGTTCTCTCGGATCGTCCATACAGTTGTTCAGGACACTGATCTTGATCAGTTCACGGGCATCCAGTGCCTCGGATACAGCCTGCGTAAGTCCGGGGTTCATACTTGCCTTTCCAATCTGGAAAATCGGATCCATTGTCATGGCAAGCCCTTTTAAATAGGCTCTCTGCTTTGTTGTCATAATCTTCTCTCCTAATCTTCAAAATCATTCAGAATCCGGTTTCTGTGCGGATTCTTATTTATAGTAATCAAACTGTAATCCGTACATACGGACTGTATCGCCCTCCTGGATGCCTGCAGTTTCAAGATCCTCAAGGATGCCGGAATCTTTCAGAAATTTCTGGAAGAAAGCAAATCCTTTTTCAGAATCGAGGTTGGTATAGCCAAGCATCTTTTCAATCTTAGGACCTTCTACGACATACATTCCATCGATCTGCTCTACCGTATATGGAAGATCCTCATAGATCAGTTCGTCATCCGGGAAGTATTCCTGCTCAAAAATGACAGGTGCTGTATCCATCTGATCCAGCTGGCTGCTCACATAGTAGAGAAGCTCGGAAATTCCTTTGCCTGTTGCACCTGAAATAGGAAATACGCGGATTCCCTTTGGCTCAAATTCATCTTTCAGACGCTGTACCGGATCAACTTCCGGTTCGTAGATCAGATCGGTCTTATTTGCCGCAATCACCTGTGGACGCTGGGCAATTTCAGGATTATAAGCGGCAAGTTCAGCATTGATCTTGTAAATGTCATCGACAGGATCTCTTCCTTCTGTTCCTGCAGCATCAACGACATGGATCATCAGTTTGGTACGTTCTACATGACGTAAAAATTCATGTCCCAGTCCGACCCCTTCAGAAGCACCTTCAATCAGTCCGGGGATGTCTGCCATGACAAATCCTTTGGCATTGTCCAGGTCAACAACTCCTAAATTAGGATTGAGAGTTGTGAAATGATAATTGGCAATCTTCGGTTCGGCATTTGTCACGCGGGATAAGAGGGTGGATTTTCCTACGTTCGGAAATCCGATCAGTCCTACGTCAGCAATGACTTTCAGCTCCATATATACTTCGAGTTCGCGGGCCGGCTGTCCAGGCTGGGCATATTTCGGGACCTGCATGGTAGAAGTCGCAAAATGCTGATTCCCAAGTCCGCCCTTACCACCTTTGAGAACGATCTGGCGGCGGTTGTCTCCCGACATATCGGCAATGACTTTTCCTGAAACGGCTTCTTTGATCACGGTACCTTCCGGTACACGCAGGACAAGGTCTTTCCCGTCTTTGCCATGGCATCTGCGTTTACCGCCCTGTTCTCCGTCTCCGGCGGCATATTTTCTTTTGTGACGGTAATCTACAAGTGTATTGAGACCTTCATCCACTTCAAAGATCAGATCTCCGCCCTTGCCACCGTCTCCGCCGTCAGGACCACCGTTGGGAACATAAAGCTCTCTTCGGAAGCTGCAATGCCCATCTCCGCCCTTACCGGAGCGGATGAATATCTTAGCTCTGTCTGCAAACATATTTTTCTCCTTTAATTTATAAAATAATGATAAGTTGATAAAAAGCCCCAGACTGAAATAAGTCTGAGGCTTCTGTTGTTGCCATTTGTGCGAGTGAAAAGATTCCGTCGGAACTTTCCAGTCAACGCCGATTACTCAGCTACTGGATAGATAGAAACCTGTTTCTTATCTCTTCCTTTTCTTTCAAATCTTACAACACCGTCTACAAGTGCAAACAGAGTATCGTCTCCACCACGTCCTACATTAAGACCCGGGTGAATCTTTGTTCCACGCTGTCTGTAAAGAATATTACCAGCCTTTACAAACTGACCGTCAGCTCTCTTCGCTCCCAGTCTTTTTGATTCGGAGTCACGACCGTTCTTTGTAGAACCAACTCCTTTTTTATGAGCAAAAAACTGAAGATTCATTTTCATCATGGTAATTACACCTCCTTGAAAATTATGTCGATATATTGTTCGTATTCATTGCTGTCTTCTATCTCTTCCAGACCAAGAATCATGGAATCCAGCAATAATGCGGCATCATGGGAAGGCTTTCCGTTAAAACGGAAGGAAATACTTCCGGTATCCTCGTCAGATACACAGCTTGTCTCATCGTCTGTGAATCTCTCAATGGAGTTCAGTGCGTTGATGACAAGTGCAGAGCAGGCAGCACACAGAATATCCTGTCCCTGCTCACCGTATCCGGCATGGTCTTCGGTATCAAATCCCACATATTCGTGCCGTTCGGTCTTATAAATGGTTACCTTAATCATCGGATAACAGATTAAGCGTTGATCTTTTCGATCTTAACTGCTGTATACTGCTGTCTGTGACCATTCTTTTTATGGTATCCAGATTTTCTCTTATACTTGTAAACGATAACCTTCTTTGCTTTGCCGTCACCGATCACGGAAGCTGTAACTGTTGCTCCTTCTACTGTCGGATTACCAACAACCATCTTGTCGTTGTTCACTGCAAGCACCTGGTCAAATGTATAAGTTTCTCCAGCTTCTACACCAAGCTTCTCCACTTTAATGATATCGCCTTCAGCTACTTTGTACTGTTTACCACCTGTTGCTATAATTGCGTACATATGGCACCTCCTATTATCATTACTCGCCAACTGCGGTGTCTGATATACAGAACTTGAAAACCTCGTTGTGCGGCATACCAGTGTATATTAGCATACAGATACCGGTTTAGTCAATAGGTTCTTTGGATTTTTTTAACTTTTCATAACAATATTCAATAATGCTTTTTCTTGTTATGATTCCAATGAACTTTTTCTGATCATCAACAACCGGTACAAAATTCTGATTCATGGATTTCTGAATCAGATCTTCCATGTCCGCATCGGCTGAAACGGCTTCGTAATCGGCCTTTCGCGGGAAGTCCTGAATAAAGATCGTCTCTGCTTCTTTTACATTCAGGTGAGTATATTTTTTAATACCCCAAAGAAGATCTCCCTCGGTTATAGTGCCGACGTACTCTCCTGCTTTATTGAGCATGGGAATGGAAGCATATTTATGAAATTCCATCGTCTCCAGCACCTGACGGAGCGTACTGTGGTCATAGATAAATGCAACTTCACTTTTTGGCTTGAGAAAAAATAAAATATTCATCTTGATCTTGTCCTTTTATATGCTGTCTGTTCTGTGGTCGATCCTCTAAAAAGATTAGTTATAACATCATTTAGATCTGAGTCAGAACAAAAATGTCATATAACGCACGGATCGCATGTTTGAACTCATCATGGCGTACACCAACAATAATGTTCAGCTCGCTGGATCCCTGATCGATCATCTTGACATTAATATGGGCATGTGCCAGTGCAGAGAAGATCCTTCCTGCTGTACCTCTTGTGGACTTCATTCCACGACCAACGATCGCGATAAGTGCAAGATCAGACTCAAGCTCAATATGATCCGGATTTACGGCTTTATGGATTCCCGCAAGGATCTTCTGCTCTTTTTCTTCAAAGGCATCCTTGTGAACAAAAATTGTCATGGTATCGATTCCAGATGGCATATGTTCAATGGAAACTCCATTGTCCTCAAATACCTGAAGGACCTTCCTGCAGAAACCGATCTCAGAGTTCATCATTGCTTTTTCAACTGTAATAGCAGCGAAACCGTCTGTTCCGGCGATACCGGTAATTGTGTACTTCGGCTGACAACAGGTTGCTTCTACGATCAGAGTTCCCTTGTCCTGTGGTGCATTTGTATTCTTGATATTGATCGGAATACCGGCTTTTCTTACAGGGAAGATCGCATCCTCGTGGAGTACGCTGGCTCCCATGTAGGAAAGCTCGCGAAGCTCTTTATATGTGATCGTCTCGATAGATTTTGAATTCTTTACGATTCTCGGATCAGCGATCAGGAAACCGGATACATCTGTCCAGTTCTCATACAGATCTGCCTGGACTGCCAGAGCAACAAGGGAACCTGTGATATCAGAACCTCCTCTTGAAAATGTAACGACTGTTCCGTCTTCAGTAGCACCGTAGAATCCCGGGATAACTGCATGCTCCAGCTCTGCAAGGCGGGCAGACAGGATCTCATTTGTCACATCAGCGTTGAAGGAACCATCCTTTTCAAATCGTACCACTTCTGCCGCATCTACAAATTCGTAACCAAGGTAAGCCGCCATCACCTTACCGTTGAGGAACTCACCACGGGAAGCGGCATAGTCAGAACCGGCTTTTGCTTCGAAATTTTCCCGGATCACTTCAAAATCTGCATCAAGAGAGAACTTCAGACCGAGACCATCAATGATCTCCTGATATCTTGTCTTGATGGCTGCAAGCTTTTCAGTAAAATCTTCTTCTCTTTCTGCTGCCCCGTAGCAGTCATATAACATATCAGTTACTTTTATGTCGGCAGAGAAACGCTTGCCCGGAGCTGACGGTACAACGTATCTTCTGGATGAATCCGCATGGATGATATTTCCGACTTTTTTAAACTGTTCAGCACTTGCAAGAGAACTTCCACCGAACTTTACTACTTTCTTCATTTTTAACTTCCTCCAAAATGTAAATTGTGCATTCTGCGTATGATATCCATATTAATTCTGATACTCTGAACCAGATGGATCATATCCGATGCCCTGCATCAGAACCTATCGGTTCAATATTATACCTCGTTCCTGGTAGGTTGTAAATAAAAAACGGAAATCCCATCAGAAATTCCCGTCAGAAAGTGATGGCTGCATACTCTGCATTGGCAGCCTTTTTCAGATCATCCGGTTTCAGCCGGATCTGCATTCCGATTTTCCCGCCGCTGACGTAAATCAGTTCCTGCTTACACGCACTTTCATCAATTACAGTCGGAAACTGCTTTTTCATTCCGATGGCAGTACATCCGCCCCGGACGTAACCGGTTACTTTGGTGATCTCTTTTACGTGGAGCATTTCAACGGATTTTTCACCTACGGACTTCGCAGCTTTTTTCAGATCCAGTTCTGCCGCGATCGGAATGACAAAGACATAATGTCCACCGCTTTTTCCGACTGTGACGAGAGTTTTATAAACCTGTTCGTGGGGAAGTCCGATTTTATCAGCAACGGAAATGCCGTCAATAAATTCATCGCATTCATAAGTCTGATATTCATAAGGAATCTTATTTCGGTCAAGAAACCGCATTGCATTTGTTTTTAATTCTTTTTTACTCAATATGACCGCCTCCTGATTTTTATACAGTTATCATTTCATAGAGTGGTTTGCGTACTTTTTTTCTCGTGACTTCTGCCAGCCCCAGTGCTGTAATATCAACCAGCGTCGTCTGAATCGGATCTTTCGCAAGATAAAAACGAAATTCCTGGAATAAAGTTTCTTCCATTTCAGGATCATCCATATTTACAAAGTCAACCAGAATGATGCCGGAAAGATTTCGCAGCCGGATCTGCCGGGCAGTTTCCCGGGCAGCTTCGAGGTTCAGCTTCAGAGCATCCGGTGTATTTTTGGATTTTTTAATACTTTTGCCGGAATTAACATCCACAACCGTTAAAGCTTCTGTGACCTGGATGACCAGGTATCCACCGTGTTTCAGCCAAACCCGTTCTTTCAATGCGTTTTCGATGGCAGTCTGAGTGCTGTAGAGCTTTCCCAGTGGATAGCCGGCATCATCATACAGCCGGATGAGATAAGAACGTTCCGGTGTTTCCCGGTCAAAAAAACTGCAGATTGTATGGTAAAGATCCGGATCATTTACAATGATCTCCTGCATTCCATCCATATAAGCATTTTTCAGATCCGTAATATAGGACGGAGGTGCCGATTTTAGGCAGGAAAAGCAGACTCTTGACATGGCATTGGAGGTCAGCCTCTCATACTCTTTTTTCAGAGCCTCAATCTCCTTTACGACCGCCTCAAACGGAGCTTCCTTTGCATTGGTGCGGACAATGATCCCGAACCGGTCATTCTGATATGCCTGAAGCCGCAGCTTATAGGCATCCCGTTCTTTTTTAGGAATCTTGGAAGAAACTCCGATCCGGGTATTTCCGTGCGTGAGGACTGCATAGCGTCCGGTCAGGTTCAGATTTCCGGTGACGGTGGGAGCTTTTGTCTTAACTGCCTCCCTGCTGATCTGGACAAGAAGTTCATCTCCGATACAGAGAGGCTTTTTGCCGATCTTATGCGTAAAAAGAGCTGTAGGCACTCCCTGCAGGTCAAAATAACAGTTGACACCCGGGGCAATCTCTATAAAAGCAGCTCCGATATTTGCAACAATATTCTGAACCTTTCCAATGTAGATATCGCCAATCTGATAACGGGCTTTTTCATCATTTTCAGGAGTACAGTGGATCTCGGTAATGCTGTCATTTTCTAAAAGAAAAGTCCAGACTTTCTTCTCTTTTTTTTCAATCAGTATCTTTCTTTTCATTCTTCGTCACCTGCCATCTCTGTTCCCATTGCTTCGAGTGGAATCAGAGAGCCATCTTCACTGCGGTCTGTATACATCTCCAGTCTGTGATGCTGAAATTTCAGAGAATCGAAAGCAAGACCGAGGAAGCAGCAGAAAGCCTCCAGGATCAGATCCGGTTTCAGGTTTTCCACACTGCCTGCTGCCACTTTTGTATAGATAGAATCTCTCCGGATCTCCCAGTCATAGATAAGAGGCTTGATATCCACTTCTTTTTCACTGCGTTTCGTCTGCTTGAGAATACGGATTTCCGGCTGTCCCATAAACCGGACAAAAGAATCCTTCCAGTCAGAGGGGAGTTCTCCTTTACGGAGCGTGGACAGATAATCTGCACCGGCAAGGATCGTCATTCCGGTCATTTTCTTCTCATCGGAAATCCGGCGGATACTGAGTACCTCGATGCCTTCCACGCAGGCTTCATTCATTCTCCTGACAGCATCCAGGCTGTTGACAGCCTCCCGGAGTTCTATGTCAAAATATTCTCCGTCGCTGGTCAGTCCGATGCCAAGCGGATTGGCAAAGGACATGATCATATGGGGACTGTATCCTGTTGTAAATGCGATCGGAATGTCAGCCCGCCGCATGACCTTCTGAAAAAAACGCATGACATCAAGATGTCCGATAAAGCGGAGTGCCCCGTATTTTCTGAATTTAATTCTTGCTTTCATAACAGACACCTCCTCCAAATTTTGCTGCCCCACAACCGGAACACTGCATCCGGCAGTTCGGGGTCACGGTTTCTTTCATGGCACGTTCCCATTCTCTTCTCAGGAATTTCCGGCTGACCCCGATATCAATGAAATCCCATGGAAACAATTCGTCTTCACTGCGTTCACGGAGGTTGTAAAATTCCAGATCAATGCCGGTATTTTCAAAGGCCTGCATCCACAGTTCATTATGAAAACTTTCTGTCCAGGAATCAAACAGACATCCGAGCCGGTAAGCCTCTTCGATCAGCTTTCCGATCCGGCGGTCACCACGTGCCATCACGCCCTCAAGGACGGTGACTTCTGCATCATGCCAGTTATATTTCAGACTTTTCCGGTTAAGCTGTGCTTTAAACTCATCGTTGACAAGATGGGCACGTCTCATATATTCTTCCGCTTTGCACATCGGAGCCCACTGGAACGGGGTGAATGGCTTTGGAACGAAGAAAGAAGAACTTGCAGTGATCTGACATTTACCATGCCGCTGATCCTTTGGAATTTCATAATATCTGCGGGCTACTTTTTCGGAAAGATGGGCGATCTCTTTCATATCATCTTCCGTCTCAGTCGGAAGTCCCAGCATAAAATAAAGTTTTACTTTGGTCCAGCCGCCTTCAAAGGCCTGTCCGGCACCGTTCAGGATGACTTCTTCTGTCAGACCTTTATTGATCACATCACGCATTCTCTGGGAACCGGCTTCCGGGGCAAAAGTAAGACTGCTTTTCCGGATGTCCTGTACGCGGCTCATAACGTCCAGCGAAAATGCATCGATTCGCAGGGATGGCAGCGAAATATTAATCCCCTGCTCCTTAAATTCATCGATCAGGAAAAGAACCAGTTCTTTCAGTTCGGAATAGTCGCTGGAACTTAAGGAACTTAAAGAAATTTCCTCATGTCCGGTATTTTTCAGCATGGCATGTGCATATTCTTTCAGACGGTCGACATTCCTCTCACGGGTCGGACGGTAAAGCATTCCTGCCTGGCAGAAACGGCATCCACGGATACAGCCACGCTGGATCTCAAGAACCACCCGGTCCTGCGTGGCCTTGATAAACGGTACGACCGGCTTTTGCGGATAAGGTGCATCCGTCACATCCATGACGATCTGCTTCCTGACGACTGCAGGTGCGTGGTCATTTATCGGAGTAAAAGACTTTAAAGTGCCGTCCTCATGATATTCAGCCTCATAAAACGAAGGTACATAAATTCCCTCGATCTGTGCGGCACGTTCCAGAAATTCTGTTCTGGATCTGCCACTGCCCTTCCACTCCTTGTAGGCATCCAGCAATTCGTCGTAAACAGTTTCTCCCTCTCCGATATAGAACAGATCAAAAAATTCAGCCAGTGGTTCGGGATTGTAGGTACATGGACCACCGCCAATGACAAAAGGATCTTCCAGTGTACGATCGGAAGAATGAAGCGGAATATGGCTTAATTCCAGGATCTGAAGGATATTCGTGTAGCACATCTCAAACTGGATCGTGATCCCCAGAAAATCGAAAGATCTGACCGGATCCTGAGATTCCAGCGTAAAAAGAGGGAGATCCTGCTCCCTCATGATCTTGTCGAGATCCATCCATGGTGAATAGACACGTTCACACCATACATCCTCTCTGCGGTTGAACATATCATATAAGATCTGGATGCCGAGGTGCGACATTCCGATCTCATAGACATCGGGAAAGCACATGGCAAAGCGTACCGCAATCTCACCGGCTTCCAGCTCCTTCTCTTTCATTACCGCATTTACTTCGCCGCCGATATAACGGGCGGGCTTTTCAATATTCAGTAAAATATCATCATCTAATGCTAATTTTCTCATGGTTACTCCTTGGTTTTGAAAAAATACTTACATAATCATAGCTTTAACAAAGAGAAAAAGCAACCTCTTTTAGGAATTTTGACGTCATGAAATCTCCTCAATTTTTTCCCAATGATGATCGTCCGGGGTATAAAAATACAGTTCATCTTCTTTCCAGACCAGGAATCCTTTTTCTGTCTTTCCCATAACATCAAGGGTGTTGTAGTCAGAGTATTCATCAAAAAGGTACTGCTGCTCTTCCAGGTCATACCAGTTGACATACTGTATTTTAGAGGAATCTTCGGAACGTGTCTCCTTAATAAGAAGAATAAGATCCCGATCAATTACCCAGACTTTGTCGACAGAGGCATCCCAGTCAAGAACATCTTCCTGTTTTTTGGTTTGGAGATTATATTTTACGAGCCGGTGTTCGTTGTCCGGCTGGATATATAAAGTATTATCTGCAATGATCTGTGAATCTTTTACCCTGGATTCATACAAAGGCTCCATGGTCTGCTCTTTCAGGTCATATTGAAGATAGGTACAGCGTCCATCAATGTCAGAATCGTTAAAGGGTTGTTGAAGAAGATATAAATGATCCTCATCAGCACCGGCAGGAACGGTATACAGACCGCTGTTTTCCGTTCCATTCAGTATCAGTGTTTCTTTCCCGGTTTTCAGATCATACAGGATAATCGATGGCTCGGCTGTATAGCTGCCACTTCCATCTTCAAAATCATTTAATGTCTGGACGGATAAAATGATCCTGTCTTTATAAAATGCAGCAGCGTTGGGATAGACTCTTCCGTATTGAAAAGTGTGCAGTTCCTTTTTCTCTGTACCATCTTCCTTCATGGAGTATAATTTCAGGACATCGTTCTGTTCGCCGGAATCAAAGGCCTGAACGATATAATAAATGAAACCGTCACAATAGGCTACGGATCCCATCAGACCAGGGGAGACTTCTACCGCGGGACACTCCGCAGAGTCATGCCTGCAATTTACCTTTTGACATAATACGGTTTTTTTAGAGCTTTTTTTATCAATGAAATAAAGTCTGCACAGTTCGGATTCCCATTCTATATAATAGATTCCCTGATCCGATTCGCAATAACTGAGCATGGAAATATAGCGATCGTGGGAATTAAATGGGTTATCAGGGTCTTTTCGGTCTGAAGACTGACTGTTACATCCCGGCAGAAGCAGACAGATAAAAAATACCAGTATCAGATGCATTAAACATTTCTTTTTATTCATTCCTCATCTTCCTTTCTGTGATGAAAGCGGCACAGACCGCAAGGATCAATAATGTGCCTGAAATAAAGTAAACGGATGCTGTAAATATAAAAAATAAGTTGTGGACTATCTGAAGCCATGCGACTGGAAAATAGGGGGAAAGCAGTGTTGGAATTACTGTACATCCCAGAATAATAGCCGGCATCAGGTAGCGTCTTTTTGACAGTTCTGCAAGTCTGGATAAGAGGAGCAATGCCAGGACTACGGGGATGCACTGCAAAAGGGTTCCAAGGAGAAAAACGGAACGGATGGAGCAGGTAATCCCGGTATCTCTGAAAATTTCCAGGCAGTTGGCAGGAGCGTCCCAGTCAAGCCGATAATGGGTGATACTCCATACCAGCCGCAGAACTGCACCCAGCAGACAAAAAGGGATAAAATAAAGCAGTAATGTCGAAAACTTAAAATAAAAAAGTTTTCTCCTGCCGAAAAGGCTGGATTTTTGTAATAATTCCATATGGGTTGCCTTTTCTCTGTAAAAAACCGAAATCACAAGAAAGGCAAAAGACATACAAAGCAGGATGACCCAGGAACGCGACAAGGGTGTATTGGTAAATAAAAGTGTATATTGTGCATCCTTCAGGAGAAGGGGGGATCTTCCGTCTTCCCGCAGTTCCCGGACTCGGTCGGCATATCGTTGAAAGCCGCCTTCGCATTCCAGTTCCTGCTGTAATTTATAAGCAGTAACAGAGTTTTCAGTGGTTTCGAGTTCTGTATATAAAGCTGCGATCCGCTGTTCTTCATTCTGAAGTTTTTCATCAGTCTGATCATCAATCCGGTCGCCAAACTGATCAATATAATTCTGATAATAATATTCATCCGTCCCGAAATAGTCGTTGTATTGTGACAGAATGAATATCTGGATCATGATACAGGCAAGAAAAAGAATCAATCCTTTCTGACAGATAAAAGTTTTCTTTAATTCGTAGAAAAACAAACCATGTACCCTGTTGCTGCGATGGAAAGAAAAAACTTTCGCTCTTTTTGCAGATTGGTGCTGTTTTTTCCCGAATAGCAGGCAGAGCAGAGAAAAAATGAATAACAGGGGAATACCCCAGTATACTTCTATAAGCAGACCATGAAAGCGGATCAGGTCATAACTGCGAATGAAAGATTTTCCCTGCAAAAGCGTCCATATATTCCACAGTCGAAGGATCGAATTACTGTCATTCCCCTGAAACCTGTCTGACAACAGAAAACTGAATCCTACAAATCCGGCAAGCAAAAAAGAAACTGCCATTTCAGAATTAAGGCGGCGAGCCAAAAAGACAGCAAGGCTGGTAAGTAGAAAGAATGCAAAGCTCTTCAAAAGCAGGAAGATGCAAAAATAAGTTAAAATATTCCAGTCATATGGAACAGCATGGTATCCGGGAATACTTTGTATGGCAGCAGTCATTGAAGGAAAGCCATACAGAAAACCGGACAGAACAAAATAAAATAAAAAAGTCAGTAACAGATAGACAATAATGCTGAAATAGACAGTTAAAAATTTTGCCGGGTACAGTCGCCGCTGCCCGTTTTTTGTGGTAAGAGAAAAGGCGTACTGTCCGCTTCTCTGCTCCTGTATAAATACGATGCTGGTCAGATAAATGAGCAGGATTACTGTAAATAAATCCGCAGGGTAAAATTCCATCAGCTTTCGGATACCCTGATATGGCTGAAGCGTTAACGGAAAATGCAGGGTGAGTTTTTTATATCGTTCTGCAATTCTCTGCATATATTGATTCTGTCCCGAAGCAGTTCCCTGAAAGACAGAAATTTTCTGGCTTTGGGTATACCGGTTCTGGATAGATTGACGGTAATCTTCATAACCGGTTATGGAATCCATCTCAGAATGGATGAGTCCAAGAGCATGACCTTTTATATAATCTGTCTCATCGGTTAAGGTAAAAGCATTTAACAGGTCAGCAGCCTCATCTGCAGGAAGGGAATCCAGAGTTTTATGGTAGTCGAGGTAGGCGGTACGGATTTCAGAATCCATGGCTGCATCAGCCCAGAATATGGCAGCAGATAACATCAGAAAAAGAAGAACCACTTTCAGTACTGCCCCGTTTTTCCAGACTTTTTTCCATTCAAAGAGAAAAATGTTCATGGGACACCTCCTCTTCGTCATTAAAATAGTACAGGTAGACATCTTCCAGTGTCGGATAAACGAAAGAAGCCTGTGGAGGAAGTATGGCAGGATCATTTAATATGAGTCTGACAAAAATATCTTCTTTACGTCGGTAAATACTGCTGATTCTGCCGTACGGTTCGAGTTCTTTCAATGGACGGGAAAAATTTATCTCACAGACCTTTGATGTAAGCTGGCTGGTCAACGCACCGGGAGGATCGGCTTTGATCAGTTTCCCTTTCTTTAATAGCAAAATCTGCGATGCGATCAGTTCAATGTCGCTTACGATATGTGTTGCGAGCAGGATGATCTTATCTTTTGAATATTCAGCGATCAAATTCCTCAGTTCAAGTCGCTTCTGTGGATCAAGTCCGGCGGTAGGTTCATCTAAAATCAGAATTTCCGGATCATTTAAAAGAGCCTGGGCAAACATCAGCCGTTGCTGCATACCACCGGAGAGAGTCTGGATTTTATCCTTTTTCATAGCTATAAGCCGGGTTCGGAGCAGAAGCTCTTCTGCTCTGAGAGCCACCTCTTTTTTATGCATGCCTTTTAATGCACCGACATAATAGAGATATTCCTGTACTGTAAAGTCCGGGTAAAGACAGGAATGCTGGGGCATGTATCCAAGACGGTCCAAAAAGTTGCTCCGATGCATACGGATGTCCTCTCCGTCAAATAAGACAAAACCATCAGTTGGCTGGATCAGCATACAGATTAATTTCATAAGGGTACTTTTTCCGGCACCATTTGGACCAAGAAGTCCATAAATGCCGGGGGTCAGCCGAAGGTTAAGTCTGTCCAGGGCAATAGTTTCACCATAAGATTTACAGAGATTCTTCATTTCTAAAAGCATGGTTTAGTCCTCCTTTTGAGCATCAAGCTGAGACTGAATCCCGGAAAGGATGGATTCAATACCTGCATCATACAATTTCTGGTTCTGCTCTTTCAAAAATGTGTTCAGATCAGAAATCTCCTCACTTTCAGCCGTGAAAACTGCTTCATGGCAGATGGCTGCAATTCCTGATATTTGTTCCCATGTTGTATCATCAACATCAGGAACAAAATTGCTGCAAGGAAGAAGGAGAGACTCATCCTCTAAAAGTTTCTCTGAAACCTGAACTTTATCAGTTACTTCATATTCGTTCGGATAAGCTATCAGATTATTCCCTACCGGACTGAAACTGCCTACACTTGAAATTACCTGATTAAATTTATAGATAGCGTGTCCATTCTCAAGCGTATAATCTTTATCAGGAACTCCATAGATCATAAGATTGGACAGCGTCTCATCGTACATGGATGCAGCAAGAACTTCAATGGCAAGCTGTTGGTTGGAACTGGTATTGAGAACACCATTTCCAATTGAAGGACACAGATATCTCTTTCCGAGAGAAAAACGAATCCTGTCGGAATAAGCAGTTGAGACAGTCAGTTCTTCTAAAGTTGGAATGGTTTCAATCGTAAATACCGGCACTGCTGTCTGAAGTTCTGTATGAATATCCAGATCTTCACGGTAGATCCTTTGAGCTAATGTGAGATTGTTCTGCATTTCTTCTGTAGTCAGCAGATTTATAATTTTACCATTTTCCCGGTCGACAGCGAGACTGGAATCCGAAAAGCCACGCAAAAGCGGCAGATACTTATAATAGTTACAGTTGCCTAAAGAAAGATCATCGGCAGAAGTTAAATAGTATTTTTTGTCCAGCAATCGGTTATCCTCAAAATAAGGGAACAGAAAATCAATCACCTCTTCAGGAGTCATAGAGGTGATTTCCTGTTCGTTAAGAGTCAGGTTATAGTCTTTAAGAAATGAGGCGGAAAAACTGTAAATAGTATCAGAAAGCGGCATAGATCCACGGGGAATCTGATAAGTTTTTCCGTTGATCCTGTTGACATTCCATATAGGATCAGGCAGTGAATCTAAAACGGAAGAATTTTTTTCAGATGCAAGAGAATCGTCCAAAGCAACAAACTCCCTGTATTCCATAGGAGAAAATGGTACTATGTCAGCCTGAGGATCCTGCTCTTTCAGAGTCCGGATAAGATGAGCAGAAAAGTCAAGACTCTTTTTATAAGTATCAGTGATACTGTCAGATTCATCAGAAGACATATCCATATCCGGCAGATACCGAAAAGTAACCTTTGCAGGAATGTCCAATTCTTCCAGCCGTTTGTTGAACAGGTCGAACCGTTCAGAACTCAGATCTTCATAAGGAACTGCATCTTCAATATGAAAGAAATGGGGATTGGAAATATACCAGACGATCTCTTCTTTTTTTTGAAAGGAACATCCACTTAACAGCAGACAATACAGAGAACATAAAAGCAGGATGGAAAAATATTTTAATTTTTTCATAAACATCTCTCCTCTCTTAAAATAAAAAATCCCCAGCCCGTGAGCTGACTGAAGATTTTGATTTTGATAAAATTATATAATAAAAAAAGAAATAAGACAAGAAAAATAAACAAAGCATACATATTATATCTGGTAAAGCATAGCCTTAGGTGAAAAAATATTTAAAAATACAATAAAAGAAGAAATGAAAATATATAAAACACACAATAAACACCAAAAAAGGTTGCACCAATGTAATAAAATTATTAGAAGCAAAATAAAGTTCTTCATTCCATTCACAAAATTGCTCGAAAAACAAATTGGATACAAAAATGTTCTTGCAAAAATTTAAATAATGGATACAAATGATGTTGAAATATAAATAGCAAGAAATATATAATTGAATCAAATATACATTTCTTGCTATGAATTGTTTCCCTTATATTCAACTCAAAACATCAACATGAACACTAATGTATCCATAATTTCAGTGAAGTTTGATCCGACTGATGAAATCCATTCCATTTCCGGGAATTTCTTTCTGAATCTCGTTGACGATCTGTGTGCTGCTGATATCTGCCGGTTTCAGATGGTTCTGTTCTATGTAGACAAAGCTTAAAAAGAGAAAGACTGCCAGCATCAGCCTGGCAAAGAAAGAACCTGAATGGTGTTCGCCTTCCCCGGAATCAGGAGTATCATAAAGTTCGTGATAGATATGGCCGTAGCGTGGATGAACGGCGGGTATGGCAGCAGAATCCTGATAGAGTCTGCGGGTCTGCTTTAAGAGTTCACGGCGACGAAGTTCGGAATCATTCATAGTCTGTTCTCCTGCTGATAGAATCCCGTGGCTCGTTGTGCAGGCAAACGAAAAAGATTCACGGGATCTTCTGGATGTATGCACGGCAATAAAAAGACACAGGATACTGAAGTTACAATATCCTATGTCTGTCTTTCTTTTTTCAGAACTTTTCAAATCTGAAATGTATTTCCGATTCAATTTATCTTATCAGATTTCAGTCTCAATTTATCTTACTGGATTTCAGACTTAATTGATTCCTACCGGTCTGCCAGTTCCTTGGTGATGTCATCCCAGGTAATTCCTTTTTCTGCCATAAGCACCATTGCATGATACAGAAAATCGGAAAGCTCATATTTTACTTCTTCCGGATTGGGATTCTTGGCGGCAATGACAACTTCTGTTGCCTCCTCTCCCACTTTCTTGAGAATCTTGTCTAATCCTTTATCGAACAGATAATTAGTGTAAGAACCTTCCTTTGGATGCTCCTTGCGGTCTAAGATCGTATTGTATACGGATTCAAAGATCTGAAGCGGATTTTTCGCATCATAGTCAGCTCCGACGATGGTTGTATAAAAGCAGGATCTGTTGCCGGTATGGCAGGCAGCTCCGATCTGTTCTACTTTTGCGAGAAGGGTATCCTTATCGCAGTCGATGGCAAGAGATTTTACATACTGGAAGTGTCCCGAAGTTTCTCCCTTGCTCCACTGACTTTGTCTGCTGCGGCTGAAATAAGTCATGCGGCCGGTCTTGACAGTATGCTCAAAGGCCTCCTCATCCATATAGGCTACCATGAGGACTTCATTTGTCTTGTAGTCCTGTGTTACAACCGGGAGCAGTCCATCTGAGTTCAGTTTAAATTCACCGAAATCCATCAGACTTTCAAAGGTTGTCATGCGGATTCCATTTTTCACGCAGATATCTTTGAATACATTAAAATCCATATCCAGCCGGCTGATAAAGCGTCCTGAAACGCCTTTGACACCGTCGCTTTTAAGAATATTGAGGATCTCACTCTCTTCCATGGTATCGGTTACGACTACGCACTGGATCTCAGTGACATTTACAACAGAATTAAGATCCAGACGGTGCATAAAGATCATTTCTGTACTGTACTCCTCGATCAGATGCTGCTGTTTGAACAGTGCGTCAAAATCATTCAGTGAAACTGCAATCCGTTCCTTGCCGAATCGCTGGGAAACTTCTTTGATCAGTTCAATCGAAAGTGGTTTTGAGAAATTCAGCATGGCACGTTTAGCACCTGCATAGAGGATCTTTTTTACATCTTCAGCACGACGGATATTACCGCCTGCGATCATCGGAATACTGATCACACGGTTGATCTGCTTGATCAGTTCGATGGATTCATCATGTTCTTCATCCGAGTCAGACAGATCAAATACGATCAGTTCGTCTGCTCCTTTTTCATTGTAGTGTTTTGCAAGGGCAATGACATCGTCTGACAGAACAGAATAATCGTCAAACCATGTAACTGCCTTTCCTTTATCTATAAAAATACATGGGGTTAATCTCTTATAACTCATGTCTGGGTTACTCCTTTATTTCCTTTTAAGGGATGGCTTTCAAAAAATCAGCCTACAAACTGCCTTTCGTGGACCATACTTCACTGATCCGTGGTTCTTCGGATACTGCCAGATCCAAAGCCTTTCCAAATGCCTTGAAAAGAGCTTCTGCCATGTGATGGTTATTTCCGGCATCCAGGATCTTCAGGTGAAGATTCATAGCGGCACTGTACGATACGGCATAGAAAAATTCACGAACCATTTCGGTATCCATTGTTCCGAGGAAAGGTACGGTAAATTCAGCCTGGAAGTTCAGGTAGGGTCTGCCAGAAAGATCGACAGCTCCGAGTGCAAGTGTCTCATCCATTGGGAGTATAAAATAGCCATAACGTTTAATACCTGCTTTATCGCCTAGAGCTTCTGCAATGGCATGACCAAGCACGATCCCGGTATCTTCGATCGTATGGTGGGAATCTACTTCTGTATCGCCTTTGACGCTGACGGTCAGGTCAAAAAGTCCGTGACGGGCAAAGCCGTCCAGCATATGATCAAAAAAAGGGATTCCGGTGTCAATCTGATTTTTCCCATGACCATCCAGGTTGATGGTCAGTTCGATATCGGTTTCTTTTGTCTTTCTTTTACAGCTTGCAATGCGGTTCTTTTTCATATCCTGCCAACTCCTCTTATTCAAATCTTACTTTAATGGAATTTGCATGTGCAGTTAAATGTTCTGCTTCGGCAAATTTTTCGACATCTGTATGGATCTTTTCCAGTGCATCCTTTGAATAGGAAATGATGCTGGATTTCTTGATAAAATCATCTACAGATAATGGGGAGAAGAACTTGGCAGTTCCGTTGGTAGGCAGAACATGGTTCGGACCTGCAAAATAGTCTCCCAGCGGCTCGCTGGAGTATTCTCCGATAAAGATTGCTCCTGCGTTGCGGATCTTTGTCATCACTTCAAACGGGTTGGCTGTCACGATCTCAAGATGCTCGGATGCAATCGAATTTGCCGCATCAATGGCATCTTCCAAAGTGTCTGCAACAAGGATATGTCCGTAATTATCCAGAGATTTCTGAATGATCTCTCCTCTGGAAAGTTCTTTGATAAATGCATCTGTCTGTGCGGAAACCTTCTCTGCAAGCTCCATGCTTGTTGTTACCAGGATGGCAGAAGCCAGTTCATCATGTTCTGCCTGGGAGAGAAGATCTGCTGCCACAAACCGTGGGTTAGCTGTCTCATCTGCCAGGACAAGGATCTCACTTGGCCCGGCGATGGAATCAATGCTTACATGACCATAAACAGATTTTTTCGCCAGTGCAACGTAGATATTTCCCGGTCCTACGATCTTATCAACTTTCGGAATACTTTCTGTTCCGTATGCCAAAGCTCCGATGGCCTGTGCTCCACCGACTTTATAGACTTTATCTGCTCCGGCTTCCTTTGCCGCAACTAATGTGGTAGGAGTTACTTTCCCATCTTTTCCCGGAGGAGTTACCATGATGATTTCATCAACTCCGGCTACTTTTGCAGGCATGATATTCATCAGTACGGAAGACGGATAAGCCGCTTTTCCGCCCGGAACATAGACACCGACTCTCTGGAGTGCAGTGACCTTCTGACCGAGGATGCTTCCATCCGGCTTGCTGTCGAACCAACTGTATTGCATCTGCTTTTCATGATAAGTACGGATATTGACGAGAGCTTTCCGGATAATACCGAGCAGCTCTTCTCCTACTTCTGTATAGGCTTCTTCAATCTCAGCATCTGTGACAAGGATCTGGGAAGCATCCAGTTTTACTCCGTCAAATTTTTCTGTATAACCAAAGAGAGCTTCGTCTCCTTTTTCCTTTACATCGTTGAGAATCTGCTGGACACTGGCTTCGTATTTTCCGTAGCTGTTGGGACTTCTTTTCAGAAGGTCTTCCAGCAGATTTTTCTTTGTACTTTCTGTTAATTTTTCAATACGCATTTTTATTCCTCCCTGAGCAGGTTTCTGAGATTTGTGATGAGTTCCTTAATGCGGTCATTCTCCATACGCATACTGACCGGATTGACGATCATACGGGCGGACAGAGGGCATACCTCTTCTAATACGACCAGTCCGTTTTCTTTCAGTGTAGAACCGGTTTCAACGATATCTACAATGACTTCGGAAAGCCCTACGATCGGAGCAAGCTCGATAGATCCATTTAACTTTACGATCTCAACCGTCTGATGCTTTTTATTATAAAAATAGTCTTTCGCAATATTCGGGTATTTTGTGGCAACACGGATCAGTTCATGATGCTGCAGTTTTTCTGCTGTCTCTTCACGACCGCAGACACACATCCGGCATTTCCCGAATCCCAGGTCAAGTACTTCATGGACTTTTCGCCCTTCTTCAATGATGGTATCCTTTCCGACTACACCGATATCTGCGGCACCGTATTCTACATAGGTCGGTACATCCGGACCTTTTGCAAGGAAGAACCGGAGTCCCAGTTCCTCATTGGTGAAGATCAGTTTGCGTGAGTTTTTATCTTTCATCTCGTCGCAGGTAATTCCGAGCTTTTCCAGCATATCAAGAGTCTTACTGGCAAGACGCCCTTTGGTCAGTGCAAATGTTAAATATCTCATAGGTTCTGCTCCTTTACTTCTGCTTTTTCGTGTCCATGATCTTCTTTTCGCCTGTGCGGAAATTGATCATCTCAATCTTCAGGTCATCCCGGAGATACAGCATGGTCATGACGGAAGATCGCTTTCCGTATTCCTCGTATACCTGACGGTCATCCTCAGTATTACGCTTGAGCATTTCAATATTTTTCCCTTTACTGCGGAATGTTCTTGCAAGGGAGATGGCCCACTTTTCAGTAGCCTGTGTATAGACGAGGAGATTGCGGCTGCCGGTCTCTACCTGGATGTTCTGCCGGTTCAGGGCATTCATCAGTTCATCTAAAATGATGGCAAAACCGATGGATGGAGTATTCTTACCGAATTTTTCAAGCAGATGATCGTAACGGCCTCCGCGTACGACAGCATCTCCTGTTCCGTAAGTATAAGCACGGAAAATGATACCGGTATAGTATCCGTAGTTTCCGCTCATGCTCAGATCAAATGTGATATGATCTTCCACTCCGTAAAGGCGGAGAAGCTCATCAATCTGCTTTAAGCGATGAATCGCCTGACCGGCTTTTTCTCCCGGGGCAACAGAAAGTGCCTGATCCAGGATCTCTGCTCCGCCGGTCAGTTCAGGCAGAAGATGAAATGCTTCTTTGACAGAGTCAGCAACATCCATATGATCCAGTACTTCCTCTACTCCAAAGAAGTTACGGTTGGCGATGAGGGTACGTAGCTCTTCTGCTTCATCCTCCTCAAGACCTGCTGCCTGGAACAGACTCTGGATAAAGTCTACATGTCCGATACTGACCTGAAATTCTTTCAGTCCGGTTTTCTTCAGTCCGTCCACCACCATAGCGAGCATTTCTGCGTCTGCCTCGATGGAATCGACACCGATCAGCTCAGCACCAAGCTGGGTGTTCTCTTTCAGCCGTCCCTGATAACTGGAATGGTTGATAAAAGTATTGCCGGCATAGCACAGGCGGATTGGAAAATCTTCTGTCTCAAAAAGCGTTGCAACGGCTCTGGCAATAGAAGGCGTGATATCCGGGCGTAATGCAAGGATATTTCCCTCCCGATCAAAAAATTTATACATTTCTCTTGCAGAAGTAGAACCGATTTCTTTACGGAATACGTCAAAATATTCAAATGTCGGAGTCTGAATATCCTGATAACCATAGGAATGAAGTACGGTGCCAAGTTTTTTCTGCAATGTCAGTTTAATTTCACATTCTTTATTATATATATCCCGGACGCCTTCCGGTGTATGCAGTTTCTGTTCCATGTAGATTCACCTTTCTTAAACACTTTAGTCTGCTAATACGTTAAAACCTGTTTGTAATTATACGGATTTTCTCTGCTTCTGTCAATCCCTCGTGTCCAAATCCTTCTGGATGGAATCAAGATAAGGAATAAAAAAGCCATTCTGAAGTTTCATAAACCAGTCCGGTTCCAGTTCATCCAGCCGGAAGCTTTTTCTTCCACCTGCCTCTGCCCTGTCCCAGAATCGGCGGATCTGCCGGTATTGCATATAGTAGAGCTCCTCACGGGCTGTATAATAGATCAGGAGAAATGCGATTCCTCCCTGCTGCTCAAATTTTTCCATAAAACGGATCTGATGTTCATGGACATTCTGAAGTGGAAATGTATCAGCATTACATTCTTTTGCATCAAAGCAGACCGGAATGCCCTGCACGGCACCGATATAATCTACGGTACTGATCTTATCAAAATAGGCAAGGGTAATATGCCGATGCTCTTTATCAATCCTTACCGGAGTGATGGGGGTTGGAATCTTCTGGATCAGTGCAAGCCCCATTTCACTGTAGCGGGTATTGGTATGATTGATAAATTCTTCCAGAGTCGAACCACGAAGTCCTCTCGAATTCCAGGTTGCCATTTTATATCACACCCTTTTCCTGACAGATTTTCTGAAAAAGAGGAGGCAGTGGTGCCTGAAGTTCTTTTCCCGAAAGGAGGGAAAGATCTCCGCCACACTTCGGAAAATTAAGACGGTATGCGTGGAGAAGCTGTGAGGAAAGACCATATTCTTTTTTCAGAGTCTCATTGAAAGCCCGGTTTCCATATTTGTAATCTCCTGCAATGGGATGACCGATGGATGCAAGATGGGCACGGATCTGATGCGTCTTTCCGGTGATCAGATGAACTTCTAGAAGTGTAACATCTTCAGTTTGCTTTATTATATGATATTCTGTCTCAATCGGGGAAGCTGCTGCGGACGGAGTCCGGCTGACAGTGACCCGGTTCGTCCGGGAATCTTTTTTCAGATAGCCGCTGATATGACTGTCGGAAGAAACTTTTCCACGGACAAGACAGAGATAATATTTTTTCAGGCTGCGGTCACGGAACATTTCACTTAACTGCTGGAGTGCCTGCAGGGTCTTGCCGGCAGCGATCAGTCCGCTGGTATTGCGGTCAAGACGGTTGCAGACAGAAGGATGAAATGTCCGCAGTTCTTCTTTGGAAATCTGACCGCTGTTCAGCAGATAAGCGATCAGGTGTTCTACCATGGAGATGTCGTCTGGTTTTGCCTTCTGGGACAACATCCCTGCGGGCTTGTCCAGGAAAATGGTGGATTCATCCTCATAAATAATGGAAGGCTCTTTTCCGGCATGAGCCAGGATCCAGTCGGGATCTCCGGGGGACTGCTGTATGGTGCCTGAAAATTTCTGAATGGTCTCGTCGGAAAGGAACAGACGGACGGTATCATTTAATTCGAGAATTTCATTTCCTGCTGCCTTTTTCCCGTTCAGGGTGATATTTTTCTTGCGGAGCATTTTATAAAAAAAGCTTTTAGGAGCCTGGTTCATATATTTCGCAAGAAATTTGTCGAACCGCTGTCCGGCTTCATTTTTTTTAATTATAATTTCTTTCATTGTCTTTTCTCCGAAATCCAGAACCATTTTACATGGAAATGTTCAGCAGAAGGTGTCGGATTTCCTGTTCGGTCTGCTTTGTATCTTCCTGTTCTACTGCTGCAATATTATCAAGCCCTTCTACTCTTGCAAGAAAAGGTGCATACTGGTTTAAAATTTTGACTGTCAGTCCGGTGTAACCGTTCTGGGAAAGAATCGAGCGGATGTGCTTTGCAAGTTCCTCAGGATTCACTTTCTCATAATGAGTATAACCATAAAGATTATGCCCGGAAATAACAAAGCAGTCTGCCGGCATGATCTTTTCCCGGCTGGTGATGACTGTATCGTAGCAGACCGTCAGATGGCGGGAAATTTTTGCAATCTCCTTTGCCCTGTCAGGATCGATGGACGGGTACGGAAAGCGGGTGATGACACCAACCAGTGCTTTGGATGCCGGAAGGCAGCCGAGAACTGCCACAACAGTCATCAGGTTGAGACGGGTATGCGTCTGGGTGTATCCAAGCAGAAAGATGGCTGCGACAATGGCAAAATAAATGACTGTACGGAGAATCTCTGCTTTCTTTTTATAATTTAAATAACCGGGTTTCCCCTTTTCAACTTTCTTCATATGATTGATTTCCTTTTCATTTAAAAGATCGATTATCTACAGGTTCTGTATACGCAGGAGCAATTTATGTGGCAGCAGCTTCGTGCCGGCATAGGTCAGTTTCATCGGAAGTCCGTAAATAGACAGCTCCTTCCTTTTCCGGCTGTCTTTCAGTGCCTGATGTACCACCGGTCCTGGCTGTGCCATAGTCAGTTCTTTCAAGAAGTTCTGAGGTTTTCCACTGACATCAAAAAAGGGAGTGTCAACCGGACCGGGGCAGACCGCTGTGACGGTGATACCGCGGGTCTTAAGCTCTTCTCTGAGCGAACGGGAAAAGCTCAGCACATAGGATTTCGTTGCCGCATAAACCGCAAAATACGGTTGTGGACAAAAGGCTGCTGCCGATGCCAGATTGACGATCCGGCTTCCAGGATGCATGTAAGGAAGGCAGAGAAGGGTCATTCTTGTTAAAGCCTGGCAATTCAAGCCAACCATGTCTGTCTGGATCCGTCTCCGCTGCATACTGATCTCTTCTACAGAACCGGATCTTCCGAATCCGGCTGCGTTGACAAGCATACGGATATCAGGAGTGTCTTCACAGAGTGCCTTGCAAAAAGCTTTATAGACAGGCTTTTTCAGAAGATCTCCGTCAAAGATACGCAAAGGCAGACGGGACTGCTCTGCCACTTTTTCTAAATTTCCTTTTCTCCTTGCGATCACCCAGATTTCGTCCAGGTTTTTATATAAAGCTCCGATCTGAAGGACGAATTCACGTCCCATACCGGAAGATGCTCCGGTGACAATCGCTACTCTCATTCTGACCTCATTTCTTTCGGTGTACATTCCGAATGGATTTTTTCTTCTGACTGCTGTTCTTTTCTCTTTCATTTTTCTTCTGATCGGCAAATTTCCGTGGCCGGATCAGACACTTTGGACCGAAACCGATGAGATCGGTTCTTCCTGCCTTGTGGAGTGCTTCTGATACAAGATCGTACAGTTCCGGGTTGCGATACTGGATCAATGCACGCTGCATGGCCTTCTCATGTGGACTCTTCGGTACATAGACCGGCTTCATGGTACGGGGGTCAACACCGGTATAATACATACAGGTGGAAAGTGTGGACGGAGTCGGATAAAAATCCTGCACCTGCTCCGGCATATAACCGAGATCCCTGCAATATTCTGCCAGTTCTACTGCTTCTTTCAGCGTTGAACCGGGATGGGATGACATCAGGTACGGAACAAGATACTGTTCTTTTCCGATCTTTTTGTTCATTTTATAAAATTCTTCGGTAAACTGCTCATATACTTTATGTTCTGGTTTTCCCATCAGGGAGAGAACCGGTGCTGCAACATGTTCCGGTGCAACCTTCAATTGCCCGCTGACATGATATTCACAAAGTTCCCGTAAAAAAGTTCTGTCCTCTTCTTTTAAAAGATAATCGAATCGGATTCCCGAGCGGATAAAGACTTTTTTAACTTTCGGAATCGCACGTAGTTCTTTTAAAAGCCGGACATAATCACTGTGGTCTGCATTCAGATTTTTACAGGGTGCCGGGAACAGACACTGGCGGTTCTTGCAGACACCGTACTTTAACTGCTTTTTACAGGAAGGATGCCGGAAATTGGCAGTCGGTCCTCCTACGTCATGAATGTATCCTTTAAAATCTTTTTCTTTTGTGATCTGTCTGGCTTCATCTAAAAGTGACTGGTGGCTGCGGGTCTGGATGATCCGTCCCTGATGAAAGGTCAATGCACAGAAACTGCATCCGCCAAAACAGCCCCGGTTGCTGATGAGGCTGAACCGGATCTCGGAGATAGCAGGAACTCCGCCAAGTGCCTCGTAGGAAGGATGATAAGTTCTCATATAAGGCAGAGAATAGATATCATCCATTTCTATCTCGGTCAGTGGAAGTGCAGGTGGATTCTGTACCACATAGAGGTAGTCAGAATAAGGCTCTACCAGCCGTTTGCCATTGAAAGCATCGGTATTAAGATACTGGGTATAGAAGCTTTTTGCATAAGTCAGCCGGTCTGCTTTCAACTCTTCAAAAGAGGGAAGGATCTCTGCATCGTAGACGCTGTCGAGATTCTTTGCTTTGACGACAGTTCCGTTGATATAGGTAATCTCTTCCACCGGAATGCCGGCATCCAGTGCCTCTGCAATCTCGATGATGGAGTGTTCTCCCATTCCGTAAGAAAGAATATCCGCACCGGAATCTAAAAGGATGGAACGCTTTAGTTTGTCAGACCAGTAATCATAATGTGCCATCCTTCGCAGACTGGCTTCAATGCCGCCCAGAATGACCGGAGTTTTCTTATAAGTCTGCCGGATCAGATTCCCGTAGACAACACAGGCATAATCCGGCCGCTTTCCCATAACACCTCCGGGTGTGTAAGCATCGGTCTTCCGTCGCTTTTTGGATACGGAATAATGGTTGACCATGGAATCCATATTTCCTGCGGATACAAGAAATCCAAGACGTGGTTCGCCAAAAACCGTGACGCTGTCAGGTGTCTTCCAGTCCGGCTGTGCAATGATTCCCACTCTGTAGCCACGGGATTCCAGTAGCCTTGTGATGATGGCATGACCAAAGGAAGGATGGTCTACATAAGCATCTCCGGAAATATAGACAAAATCGACCTGATCCCATCCACGTTCTTTCATTTCTTTTCTGCTGACAGGTAAAAATCCACCATTCATTCTTTATCTCCTGTTTCTTTTTTTGATATTGTCTGTAAGCTTCTGATCTCCCCGGCAGTCAGTGTACGGTAAGCTCCCGGTGGCAGTAAGTCATCCAAAATAAGTGTTCCCATGGAAAGCCTTTTCAGATACAGAACTTTCTTGCCAACTGACTCGAACATCCGTTTGACCTGATGAAACTTTCCCTCGCAGATCGTCAGCCGGATCTCTGAGACGGTATCACTGCTTAAAATTTCAAGCAGTGCGGGAAGCGTAAGTGCCTGCTCTCCGATGTCTACACCTTTCTGAAAAAGGAACACATCTTCTGCAGTAACCTTTCCCTCAATCCGGGCAAAGTAGACTTTGTCGACGTGGCTCTTAGGGGAAAGAAGCCGGTGAGCCAATGCCCCATCGTTCGTGATGAGCAGAAGCCCCTCGGTATCTTTGTCCAGTCTTCCGACAGGGAAAAGATCTTTCCGCTGCTTTGTATCGATGAGGTCTAAAACGGTTCGGTCATGCCGGTCTTCTGTCGCGGAAACGACACCTGCAGGTTTGTTCAGCATATAGTATTCATACTCCGCATAGGTAACAGTCTGCCCAAGATAGGAGACCTGATCCTTTTCTGTATCGATCCTGGTTCCGGCATCTTTGCTGACGGTTCCATTGACAAGCACCTGCCCTTTGGAAATGTCCTTTTTTATCTGGGATCTTGTCCCGAGTCCCATATCCGCAAGATATTTATCCAGTCTTAACTTCATCCGTTCCACCGCCATCCGGGAAGATATTTATTTTTCAGCATCTGATCGACCAGTTTACCGAAACCAAGCGGGTATCCGTCTACACAGACAAGATACCAGCCTTTCTCTTTCGGAGATACCAGATCTTCCACATCGAGCGTATCACCTTTGAGATATTTGATCACCCGCTCATCACTGACAGGAAGATTGAGGATCTGATCGTACTCTTCCATTTTCAGATTCATGGCAAAAGCCTGACTCGGTTCAAAACGGTTCTTTTTCAGTTCTCCAAGCAGCAGTCCGGTACGTAGAAAACGGATTCCCCGGATGGAAGGAAGACCGGCTGGCATATAGTATACTTTATCGCCACGCATTTCCATTCTGGAAGGAAGAAACTCCCGATGTACATGACTTAAAAATGAAGTAAGTTCTTCGGGCAGCCTTTTTTGCTTTCCGGTATCGCTCCCGGAAGGAAGAGCCGGATGTGCTTCTCCCTTCTGAAGAAGGGCAAGAAAATGCCCCTCCCCCTTCATCCGGTGAGGAAAAATACGGACGGTCTTTTTCAGCTCGTCATTTCTGTTCTCGGTCACCTGTGGCATTCCATTGACAAATCCTTCATACCCTTCCATCTCACAGATCTGAAATTCGGGATATTCCTGCAGCAGATATTCGATCGTCTGCTCATTCTCTTCCGGTGAAAAAGTACAGGTCGAGTAAAGCAGCATACCTCCAGGACGGAGCATCTGTGCAGCCTGGGTAATGATACTTTTCTGAATTTTGGAAAAGAAAGCCGGACCATGTTCTTCCCACGCTTTTACCATTTTCTTATCCTTACGGAACATTCCTTCACCGGAGCAGGGAGCATCAATCAGGATCTTGTCAAAATAACCTTCAAAATAAGAAACTAATTTACCGGGTTCTTCGCTTAATACGAGAACATTGCCAATGCCGAAAAGCTCCAGATTCTTTAAAAGCCCCTTGGCACGGGAACTACTTAAGTCGTTGGCTGCAAGAACACCAGTCCCCTGTAATTTTGCTCCCAGTTCCGTTGCTTTTCCGCCCGGTGCAGCACAGACATCCAGTACCCGGTCTCCCGGCTCCACCGGCAGACGGCTGGCAGGGGTCATGGCACTTGGTTCCTGCAGATAGTAAAGTCCTGCAAAATAATATGGGTGCTTAGAAGGCTGGATATGATCTCCGTCATAGTAAAATCCATTCTCGATCCACGGAACCGGCTCCAGCGGCCAGGGTGCGATCTTTAAAAAATCTTCAACAGAGATCTTGGCTGTATTGACACGCAGACCATAATGCCTTGGCTCATCATAGCAGGCGGTATATTCTTCATATTCAGACCCGAGCAGAGTCTTCATCTTTTCTTCAAATTCTTTTGGTAAGTTCATTGTAACTCCTTTACAAAGTAAATTTTCCATAACATTCAGTATACCACGAAACCGATATTCAGAAAAGAGTTATTCATAGACTGCATTCACTTTCCATTGTTCTGTCAGACGAAGTGCCGGATAGGAATTGACACTGACTTCTCTTCCGTTGACGGTCAGGTAAATCCCGAGATGTAAATGAACCGGAAATCTGCCGGTTGTCCCCTCGGTTTTACTGTATCCGGTATCACCCATATACCCTAGCAGATCTCCGGCATGAATCTGCTGTCCTTCTGTAAGAGGAGCATAGGAATCAAGATGTGCATAATAAAAATAAGCACCTCCGGGGGCAAGGATTCCAATCCGGTAACCGCCAAGTTCCAGCCATCCAAGGTTCTGAATCGTTCCATCGGTCATACTTATGATGGGATAGATACCTCTCTGGTTAACGGAGGCCATAATGTCGGTACCCTCATGATGGCGTTTTCCTCCATAGGTTCTTTCGTATTGCCAGGAATTTTCAAATGTGACGGTGTAGTCAGGACGATCGGAGGATGCAGCGACCGGAAAATACCGAAGATCATTCCATATGGCACGGCAGAGTTTCAGGTATTCGTTCCAGTCAGGAAGGTTTTTCCAGCGTGGTTCGTATTTCTTTACAGAAAAAGCGGTCGGTTCACCCGAATGATCCAAAGCTGTAAGGCAGGTGTGAAGAGCGTGAGGATCTGCCTGAAACCGAGTCTCAAGCCAGTAGATGCCAAGAAATCTGCCGGGATCATCAGAGGATGCGAGAATCGGAAAAAGGTCTTCAGATACCGGCTGACTCCGAAATTCATTGCTTTCAACGGTAGTCGGGGTTAAAAGATTCTTTTTGGCGAGAAATGGAAGCTTTGGAATCATCAATCCGCAGAAAAATGCAACAAAACAAAGAAAGATCCATGTCCTTTTCAGAAAATGTGACCGGAAAAAAGAAAGAACAGAAATCATTGGCTCAATTCCTTTGCAGTGAAGAAGTTAATAATGCATATGCCAAAGGTGCCGGATAACTGCATACTTTTTCAGGGAAATCATAAAATAGTGAAAGAAGAACCGTAATGACAGAATGGGTGGAGTATGAAGCAGAAACTTTCAAAAAAGAACCTGGCAGGAATTGGTATGATCGGAGTTTTTCTGCTGATGCTCTGCTGCCCGAAAGAAGTGTTCAACGGGGCAAGTGAAGGACTCCTTTTATGGTTTCAGATCTTATTCCCAACGCTGTTTCCGTTCCTGTTGATCACAGATCTTCTGATGGCAACCGGCGGAATCAGGATGATCTCGAAAGTACTGTCTGTTCCTTTCGGAATTTTATTCCGGGTTTCCGGGGAAGGCACTTTTGCAGTAGTTGCAGGATTTCTCTGTGGGTATCCCATGGGAGCAAAAATAACGGCAGATCTGATCAGAAATCAGTCCATAAGTGTCGAGGAAGGGACTTATCTTCTTTCCTTCTGCAATAATACAAGTCCGATCTTCATCATCAATTTTCTTGTATGGAAAACGCTGGAGAAAAAAGAGCTTTTGCTTCCGAGTCTGATGATCCTTTTAGGAACACCGGTTGTTATGAGTTTCCTTTTCAGAAGCATTTACAAAAGGGGGAGAAAAGGAAGTACGGGCAGGAATATATTGGAAAAGCAGAAAAGCTGTGTTACGAAAAAGAAAAGTGTGGAGAGCTGTATGATGGACAGCTTTGAGACGATCGTGAAAGTCGGGGGATATTTAATTATTTTTTCTGTATTACTGGAACTGGCAGAACAGACCGGGCGGAAAAATATCACTGCAACTCTCCTGCTTTCAACGTTGGAAGTTACAAACGGGATTCTTATGATTGCGAAAAGATTCCCGGAAATAAGCATAGCCTATCCGTTGCTGATCGGACTGACTTCCATGGGAGGCATCTGCTCTCTGGCACAGACGAAATCGATGATCCGTGGAACAGGACTGAAACTTTCAGATTATATCATACAAAAACTGGCTACCGCAGTGGCAGCCAGTGGATTCGCAATACTGTATTCGAAATTCAACTTTTAAATGTATTTAATCGGATGGCAATAGATATCTGTTTCCTATTGATCTGAACCATTCCGGGTATCGTAACCATAATCAGAAGAATCGGTCTCAGGAACATCCAATTCTGCACGGTTGGTGCGGACTGTATCGTAGCACTCCTGCAGGGAATTGATCAGACCGTCATACTTGGTTGTATAGCTGTCCAGTGTATGACCGATGATACTTTCCGCATTTGCAAGAAGGTCATCTGTATACTGGATCGCACCAATCCGGATTTCATTGGCATCCATGGTTGCATTGTCGATGATCTCCTGTGCCTGTGCAGTTGCCTGGGTCACGATCTCATTTGCCTGTGCATAAGCCTGCTGCATGATCTCATGCTCACTGACCAGTTCGGTGGTCTGTACCTGTGCTTCTTCAATCATAGCATCTGCTTTTGCTTTTGCATCTGCCAGAATCGCATCCCGGTTCGCGATGATCTTCTGATAACGCTTGATCTCATCAGGAGTCTTCATGCGAAGCTCACGGAGCAACTCATCCATATGCTCTTTATTTACAATGATCTTGGTCTGGGACAGGGGCTGGAATTTACAGTCTCTGTCAATATATTCTTCAATCTCTTCAATGATCTGTTCAATGCGGCTACTCATCAGTTACACTCTCCTTTTTCTTTCATCTTCTTTTCAAGCTCAACTGCAACGACCTGTGGTACGAACTGAGTAACATCTCCGCCAAAGGCTGCAATCTCCCGTACAGTAGTTGAACTGAGGTAAGAATATTCAATACTGGTCGTCAGAAACATGGTCTCAACATTCGGACTGAGTTTATGATTTGTCTGAGACATCTGAAGTTCATACTCAAAATCCGTAATTGCACGAAGTCCCCTTATTACCATGTCTGCGTCCATTCGTTCGGCAAAATCCACCAGAAGTCCGTCAAACGGAATGATCCTGACATTTGGCAGATCCTTTGTCACTTCCTTTAACATTTTAACACGTTCTTCAACAGAAAACAACGGCATTTTCGCTTTATTATTCAATACTCCGACAATGAGTTCGTCCACGATTTTACAGGATCTGCAGATGATATCATAATGTCCGTATGTAACCGGGTCAAAGCTTCCCGGATAAATTGCTCTTAACATATTTCTTCCTTTCCGGCTTTTTCCAAAAAGACGTGCTTGTTCGTCTTATATCTTTTTTCTTTGATGAGAGAAAAGCCAAGTTCCCCGATATATGAGAAATCAGTATTCAGTGAGGCTTCTACAATGATCACAGTATCTTCATAGACGAGTGAGGAACCGGCGAGATATTCCAGTACCTGCTTTTCCAGTTCCCGATCATAAGGCGGATCCATGAAAATATAATCAAAAACCTTATCTCCCTCTAACTGGTACAGTGCATTCAGTACATCTTTGGTCAGCGTGATTCCTTTTCTCTCCAGCCGGGTAAACTTCAGATTTTCTTTAATACACTCCATAGCTCTGGGGTTCTTTTCTACAAAGACGGCTTCTTTTGCACCGCGGCTGAGAGCCTCGATCCCAATCCCTCCGCTTCCCGCAAACAGATCCAGAAATTCGCAGTCATACAGATAAGGGGCGATCATATTGAACAGGGTCTCTTTGATCCTGTCGGTGGTTGGTCTTGTATCTATCCCTTCCAGAGTCTTCAGTTTCAGACTTCTGGCACTGCCGGCAATTACTCTCATGCATCGACACCTCCAATCATTAACTATGCTGAATTTTAGCAGAAAAAAGCACCCGGGTCAATGCCGAGTGCTTTTCTCTTTGACTTCTGCTGTATTTTTTGACGTACATTTGGTCTGTCGCGGCTACGACTGTACTGACAGCAGAAGCCGGGAAGATGGCTTCAGGTTATTTCCCTGCCATCTGCTTTTCCTGCTGTTCGATCATTTTCTTTACCATATATCCACCGACAGATCCGTTCTGTTTGGATGTCAGGTCGCCGTTGTATCCGTCTGTCAACGGTACTCCAAGTTCTGTTGCTACCTCATACTTGAACTTGTCGAGTGCACCCTTTGCTTCAGGCACTGCTGCTTTGTTAGATGAACGACTTGCCATGATCCATTTCCTCCTTTTGCATCCTGCAGTCTGTCTGGAGACTGCTTTTTCTGAGTTATCGTAACGAAGATGACCGGTCAGTTTCTGTATGTACCATGCTTTTGCCGGTCATCATACATTACTGGTTCCGTCCGCCTTTGTTACGATGTTAGTATGTGGAGGAACAGTGAATTTAAACTGGTAAGTTCTGGTGGTTATAAAATTTTTATACGTCTTTTCTCTTTTTCCGGTAGGAAACCAGTCCGGCGTAAACGGATGCTATTCCTGCCAGTGCAAATGCAAATGGTGATGAAGAATCACCGGTTTTCGGAGTTGTATTGGCTGAAGCTGTCTTCCTGCAGTCTGCTGCCGGAGCAGACTGCTTGTCGGTCTTTTTGACTACCGTAGTATCTGTAGTATCCTTTTTGGCTTCCGGTTTTTTTGTATCCGTATCTTTATTTTCTGTATCTTTCGCTTCAGCATCATACTCAGCCTGTGCAATGGCAAGCTGTGCGATGGCTTCAGCATTCTCCTTTTTCGCTTCTTTGAGAACTGCCTCAGCGTCAAGAACAGCCTGGTATGCGGTATTATAAGCATCTGCTGCATTCTGAGCTGCGGCTTTCAGTTCTCTGACCTTTTCTACAGATGCATTCAGGTATGTAAAGTCAGTGTCTGTGATTTCATTCTCAAGAGTGTCTTCATAGGAGAGATTGCCAGCTCTCTGGCTGAGATCAGTAGCAGCCAGGAGTGCGTTCTGAGCATTCTGCAGGTCTGTGGTCGCTGTATCCAGTGCAGCCTGGGCAGTATCATAAGCTTCTTTTGCAGTGCTTTCTTCTGCCTGGGCATCCTCTAAAGCTTTTCTTGCATCAACTAATACATTATAATCAGCTTTTGCCTGATCATAGTCTGCCTGTGCTGTATCTTTTGCTGCGGCAGCGGCTGTGGCGGCAGCAAGAGAATCCTGTACGAGCTGTTCTGCTGTGGTCTTATCTGCGTCTAACTGTTCCTTATTGGAAACTTCTGCATTATAAGCATTCTGTGCCTGATCGCAGGCAGTGGATGCAGCCTGCTCTTCTTCCTGAGAAGTAGTGTATTCAGCAGCTTTCTGTTCCATTGTCTGACGAAGTGTTGTCAGATTCTCGCTGATCGAAGCTTCTATGGTATTTCTCTCTTCCTGGGCTGTGGTGAGATCACTGGATTTCTGAGCAACAACTGAGGCAGCATTTTCAATCTCCGTATTGATTCCTGCAATTTCAGTTTCTTTTGCAGTCTTCTGCTGTTCAAGGGCTTCTTTTGCAGCCAGTTTTTCATTGTATCGCGTCTGAGCTGCGGTATAACTTTCCTGAGCCTGGTCTTTGGAAGGAAATTCGGTCACGGTGCCGCCAAGGGTATAATAATTTTCCTTTGCAGAGTTGAATGCAGTTTCTTTTGCTGCTGCATTCTGCTGTGCTTCCTGTAGGCTGGCAGATGGACCACTGAGTGCTTCTCTTGCATCGTTCAGCTGATCACTGGCCTGGGAGACTTCTGCCTTTGCATTTTCCCAGTTTGTCTGGGCTGTCGTCATAGCTTCTTCTGCAGTCTGTACCTGAGCCGTCTTTTCAGTAACGGAATCTTTTGCAGCGTCAAGATTATTTTTGGCTGCAGTTTCTGCTGCTGTGGCATCTGCAGTTTCCTGCTTCCGTTGGTCTAACTGTTCAGAAGCTGCTCTTTCATTTGCCTGTGCAGTATCCAGTACAAGGCGGGCCTGTTCCAAAGTTTCTTTCGCCTCATCCAGTTTGGCTTTGGCAGCTTCTTCCAGAGTCGGGGCTTCCATCAGACGATTGTAGTATGCCATGAATTTAGCAGTATATTCTTCCAGCGTATATCCACCCTGAGAAGTGCTAGAAGCAAATGTCTGACCAAATGTGCGACCGTAAGAGCCATACTGGTTGAGTGCAAAGCCTGTCACCTTATAACCTGCATTAATGATATTGAAATAATGACCGGCTGCAGCTGCATTCCCATCCTTTTCATACTGTTCTTTTTCCTGATCATACCAGCCGCCAAATACACTGTCCGGAGTGGTGTAGCCCCAGGCGAGATTCTCTCCGACAGCAAAATGGGCGAGATGATTCATTGTATAAGCAGAAGCATTTGTATCATACTGTGCAACTGCCATCATATAATCAGTAATGAGCAGTTCCGACCGACCGTTCAGCTTACGGAGATCGTTACATTTTTTAATATAATCGAGCGTACTTTTCATATTTTCCAGGGAAGTGGCATCTTTCGCCTCTCCCATATGGGTATACTGGCTGTATGCTTCATCCTGAAATACCTGGAGTGCAGACGTGCTGCCATTTTCCTCGAAGAATCCGGAAGAACCCTTTGCGATCTGTTCACTGACAGAGGAAGCAGCTGCCTTGGCAGTATCATAAGCTGCCTGAGCATCTTGAAGAGCCGTTTTGGCAGCATCATAAGCTGTCTGAGCAGAGGAAACCTGCGTCTGTGCAGCAGTTAATGCGGTTTCTGCGTCTTCCTGAAGCTGGGCTGCATTGTTCTTCAGGGTGACAGCATTATTATATGCAGTTTCCATTTCAGTCTGCTGCTGTACTGCCGCATCTTTTTCTGTATTGGCAGTATTGTATGCATCCTGAGCCTGAAGATAGAGGGTGTTGGTTTCGTTTACGGCTGTCTGCTTTTCATTTAATATTGCTTCCAGTTCTGTGACCCTTGCATTTGCGGCATCAAGGTCAGACTGTTTCGCTGCAACATCAGCATTGGCAGCGGTCAGCTCTTCCTGTGCAACTGCCACCTGATACTGAGCCTGGACAATCCTTTTTTCCAAATCGGCTCTTTCCAGTTCAGATGAAGCCTCACTGATCTGATTCTCAAGCTCTGTCAGTTCCTGCTGTGCAGCAGCAAGAGTAGAATTTAAACGTTCCTGATTCTGCTTTGCTTCGTCGAGTGCAGTCTGAGCATCTTCCACTTTTTTCTGTGCTGCTGAAAGTTCAGCAGAGCCGGCTTCTGCATCTGCTTTGGCCTGATTATAGGAATTTTGTGCATCAAGGTAAGCCTGCTGTGCAGTAGTTACTTTTTGCCGGGATGCATCTAAGGCACTTTTTGCTTCCTGCAATTTGGTGTTAAGCTCCGCAATTTTTTCATCACTGGAATTGATGTCAGCCTTCAACTGATCGAGTGCAGTCTGAGCATCTTCTGCTGCCTTCTGCTTTTCTGAAAGTTCTGCCTGTGCAGAATCTAAAGTATTCTTTTTAGCGGTAACGTCCGCTCCAGTTACAGAAATTCTGTCCTCAGCTTCCCGCATGGCTTTTTCAGCTGCCTGCTTCTCGGCTGCTGCCTGCTGATATGCCGCATTTGCCAGACGTACAGCATCTTCTGCTGCTAGACGGTCAGCGGCTGAGGTATCGTAGCTTTTCTGTGCCTTCTGCTCATTCTCCGCAGCAGTCTTCTTTGCGGCAGCAAAGGCTTCCTGAGCATCCGTTACTGCACTATCTGCTTCTTTTGCAGCGTCATCCGCAGCCTTTTTTGCTGTATCCGCTTTGGCAGCTGCCTGATCATAATCTGCTTTTGCCTGATCTTCAGCCTTCTGGGTTTCAGCCTGTCTTTTCTTTGCAGCGTCTAACTTTTCTTTCTTGCTGACAGCTTTCTGGATCTTCTGATCTGCTTTTTCATTTGAATCTGGCAGTTCGTCTGCCTGAACTACAGTTCCGATACCGGCAATCAGGCTGGAGGAAATCACTGCTGCAGCCGTTGCTGATGTGGTAAATTTTTTAATTGTATTCTTTTTCATAAGTACCTCCCTAGCATTTTTTGATGTATCTCTGCTACTCTGTCAGTATACCACAGATCAGGAAAATATTTCCACTTTTAGTTAGCAATTCTGATAGAAAATAAGTTGCTCAGAGCCAAAATTGAAACGGGTAAGTTCCGGTGGTTACAGCGTTGTCTCAAGCATGAGATCTTTCAGCTTTTTCTGCAAATGATCCTTCAGTTTCCGGTGCTGCTTCCAGGAGAGATCCGGGTCTTCAAGAAGAAGTTTTTCAGCAGCGGCATTTGCTTCCTGCAACAGTGCTGCGTCCTGAAAAACGTCAGCAATTTTAAAATCAAGCACCCCGCTTTGCCGTATACCGAACAGATCTCCCGGTCCGCGGAGACGGAGATCTTCATTTGCAATATAAAAACCATCATTGGAATGATTCAGGATCTCCAGCCGTTCTTTTGTCTCTTTTGACCTGGAGGCGGTCATGAAAATGCAGTAGGACTGATATTTCCCACGGCCAACCCGCCCGCGGAGCTGATGGAGCTGGGCAAGACCGAAGCGTTCCGCATTTTCAATCATAATGACGGTTGCATTTGGCACGTCGATGCCGACTTCTACAACGGTTGTAGATACAAGAACCTGGATCTCATTGCGTCCAAAAGCACTCATGATCTCATCTTTTTCTTTTTCTTTCATTTTTCCATGCAGATAGCCGACACGGATGGAAGGATCAAGGGTCTCCTGAAGCATCTGACTGTAGTCAGTAACATTTTCAGCGTCCAGATTTTCACTTTCTTCTACCATAGGACAGATCACATAGCACTGCCGCCCCAGTTCTGCCTGCTGACGGATAAAAGCGTAGGCCTTTGGACGGTAACCTGTATCAACCACACAGTTTTTGATCGGAAGACGGTTCATAGGAAGTTCATCGATCACGGAAATATCAAGATCTCCGTAAAGAATGATCCCAAGTGTCCGTGGAATAGGCGTTGCACTCATAACGAGAATATGCGGTGTAAGTCCTTTGCCTGCGAGTTGTTCCCGCTGTCTGACACCAAAGCGGTGCTGCTCATCTGTGATGACGAAGGCAAGGTTTCTGTAGTTTACTTTTCCCTGGATCAGTGCATGGGTTCCAATGATAATAGAAGAAGAACCGGATTCGATCCGGGCATAGGCTTCACGCTTCTGCTTTGCAGTCATAGATCCGGTCAGAAGTTCTGCTTTCAGAGGAAGTCCATATTGTTCCAGCATCTCGGAAATTTTTTCATAGTGCTGTCGGGCAAGCACTTCTGTCGGAGCCATCAATGCACCCTGATAGCCGTTGAGTCCGGCAAGCAGGAGTCCTAAAAATGCCACGATCGTCTTACCTGAACCGACATCTCCCTGCACCAGCCGGGACATGACATAGTCTCCGGTCATTTCTTTCTGGATTTCATTCCATACACGCATCTGGGCTGCAGTCAGTTCATAGGGAAGAGACTGCAGAAATGTATCGATGGCGGGCTGTTGCTCCATGGTAAAGTGGTTTTTCATCCGTTCTCCGGATTCTTTTAGATATCGCAGTGAAAGGATAAAAGTGAGAAATTCTTCAAAGACAAAACGTCTTCTTGCTTCAATAAAGGTCTCTTTGGAATGTGGAAAGTGCATTTCATACAGTGCAGCTTCATAGGGTGGAAAATCGTAAGCAGTTTCCAGTTCTTCAGGAAGAAAATCTTCGGGTATGGAATTACTTTCCAGTGCCTGCCGGACAGCTTTGATGATGGCATTATTGGTCAGTCCTGCAGTAAGCCCGTATATCGGCTGCATGGAATGGAGCTTTTCATTGTATCTGGCAGCAGGGTCATAGATCTGTGGATGTTCCATGACCAGTCCGTCACGTTTACGAACCACTCTGCCGCGTAAAATGACCGGGCCGCTCCTGCCTAATGTATTCCTTAAAAAAGGCATACGGAACCAGATCACTTTTAAAGTTCCGGTCAGATCTTTTAAATAAAGAGTTGTCACCTGCATATTTTTTGTCCCGGACACCTGTATCCACCCGAAAACAACACCTGAAACGGTGCAGATATGTCCTTCCTGAACTTCACTGACAGGAACGGGTGGACTAAAGATCTCATAGGTACGCGGATAATAATGCAATAAATCGTCAACGGTGGATACACCAAGCTTAAGGAATAATTTTTCGGTCTTTTCTCCAATCCCCTTTAATGTGCTGATCCCGGCATTTTTATTCATGTCTTTTTCTCCTGATTCTGATTACAAAAACCGGAGCACTTTCGCCTATGAGAAGTGTTCCGGTTTTTTAATGATATAATACAGGCAGAAACTGCCTGATCTGACAAAATTATTCAACAGAAAGAACGTAATAGTAAATCGGCTGTCCGCCAGAATGAACATCTACGTCTACATCAGGATAAAGCTCCTCTATTTCTGCTGAAAAACGTTCTGCATCTTCAGCCAGAACATCCTGACCATAATAAAGGCTGATCAGTTCTGTATCTTCATCGACAAGATCAGCAAGCATCTCTTTTGTAGTCTCCTCGACAGACTGTCCGACAGCAAGGATTCCGGCATCACCGATTCCCATGATATCTCCCTCATGGATCTCTTTATCGTCGATCTTTGTATCGCGGACTGCATAAGTTACCTGTCCGGTCTTGACAGCTTTAATGCCTTCATTCATAGCATCGATATTCGTATCGACATCAGCTTCCGGCATATAATTGATGATGGCAGTAATTCCCTGTGGAACTGTCTTGGTTGGAATTACGATAATATCCTTATCTTCAGTCAGGGACTGAGCCTGATTTGCGGCAAGGATGATATTTTTATTGTTCGGCAGAATAAAGATATGATCTGCATTCACGTGGTCAATAGCTGTCAGCATATCTTCGGTACTCGGATTCATCGTCTGACCACCTTCAATAATATAGTCAGCTCCAAGCTCTTTGAAAATATCGTTCATGCCGTCACCGATGGATACGGTAATAAATCCAACCGGTTTACGAGGCTCTTTCTTTTTATTTTCAGCCTGCTGTGCTGCGACCTTTTCAGCGTCCTTGATCAGCTTTTCCTGATGCTCTTCCCGCATATTGTCAATCTTCATACGGGAAAGCTGTCCAAATGTAAGTGCTTTCTGGATGGCAAGTCCCGGATCGTTCGTATGAACATGGATCTTAACGACATCATCATCTGCCACGCATACGATAGAATCACCGATAGACTCAAGATATGCCTTGAATTCAGCCTCATCTTTTGAAGTGAACTCCTTCTCAAGCATAATGATAAACTCTGTGCAGTATCCAAATTTAATATCTGTCTCAGCCTGCTGTCCTGGTTTTACCATTGTAGTTCCGGAAGTGGCTTCAATTGCAGAATAATCAATCTCTTTTCCGAGGAAAGCATCGTATGCACCATGCAGTACTTCAAGAAGTCCCTGACCACCGGAATCAACTACACCAGCTTCTTTTAAGACAGGCAGCATCTCAGGAGTTCTGGAAAGAACCTCCTGAGCATAAGCGATTACCTCTGAAATGAAAGTATCCAGATCGTCTGTCGTCTCAGCGAGTTCTGCTGCTTTCTGGGAAGCTCCCTTTGCAACCGTAAGGATCGTTCCCTCTTTTGGCTTCATAACTGCTTTATATGCAGTGGCTGTCGCACGCTCACATGCTCTTGCGAGAATGGATGTATCAATCTCGTCATATTCACGGATCTCTTTTGTAAATCCGCGAAGAAGCTGGGAAAGGATAACGCCCGAATTTCCGCGGGCACCTCTCAGTGATCCGGACGAAATTGCCTTTGCAATGGCAAGCATATTCGGATTCTCTAAAGCTTTTACTTCTTTTGCTGCTGACATGATCGTCAGCGTCATATTCGTACCTGTATCTCCGTCTGGAACAGGAAATACGTTCAGTTCGTTGATGATCTCCTTCTTTGCTTCAAGATTGGCTGCACCTGCAAGGAACATCTTCTGAAGCATCTCTGTATTTATCGTCTTAACTGCCACGATATATCCTCCTTAATCTATGACTCTAACACCTTCTACAAAGATGTTGATCTTACCAACTTTCATGCCGGTAAACTCTTCTACCTTATATTTAACATTGCTCATAAGGTTGTCCGAAACAGAAAGAATGTTCACACCGTATGAAACGATCACATGAAAATTCAGGGTGAGAATATTCTCATCAGAAATTCCGACTTTAATTCCTCTCGTGAGACTTTCTCTTTTTAAAAGATGCACCAGCCCGTCTTTTACATTGACAGCAGCCATACCTACGATACCAAAGCATTCGATCGCTACAGATCCGGCATACTTCGCAATGACATCAGGACTAACAGTAATGATACCAAGATCTGTGCTCATACTACCCTTCATCATTTATTACCTCCAGTTCTATTGGTTTTTACCATAAATAACAAACTTATTATACTATCTGTTCTGACGTTTTACAATACAGTTTTGATTTTTTAAAAAAATACTTGCATTTGTGGTTGGGTTCTGTTAGAATATCATTGTTATGAGTCTAAATGACCAGTTCAGATTGTTAGGAGGTGCAGTCATGGCTAAATGTGCTATTTGTGAAAAGGGTGCTCATTTTGGAAACAATGTAAGTCACTCTCATAGAAAATCACCAAAAATGTGGAAATCAAATGTTAAGTCTGTAAGAGTTAAGACAGAAGGCGGATCCCAGAAAATGTATGTATGTACATCCTGCCTGAAGTCAGGACGCGTTGAGCGTGCTTAATTGCAGGACAGTTCATTAGAATTGATGATTAAGAATGACACGGAATAAAGAGTTGTATCCTGAGTGATCAAGATACAGCTCTTTTTCATTTGCAAAAAAGACAATAAGCAAGGATCAGGCACATGATCACCAGTACTGTTCCCCAGAAAATATCAGAAAGGAACATCATGATCACCATGCCGACCGAGAGCCAGAATAATGCGAAACCAACCAGTCTTTTCAAAATAGAATTACTGCTTTCAAAAGTCGGTTGATTTAATATATGAAAAAACTCCTGCCAAGATGACAGGAGCTTTCAGTTTCCAGACATATGAGATGATTCATCTATGGAATTACTCATCTGCAGAATCAAGAATATCAGCAACATCATCTTCAGAGAGCTTTTCATCTTTGGAAGTAAACCGGTCGATCACATCCGGAACCATATCAAGAAGTTTCGTGACAGTGTCCTGATTCTTAATATTTACAAGCTTTGTCTTACCGTCCTGAATGACAATAACAGCACTTGGAGTCATTTTTCCACCAATTCCACCCATACCCTTTTCTTTTTTGTCTGCATTGAACGAACCGGCACCAATTCCAAAGGAAACATCCATTAAAGGGAGAATGATCGTTCCGTTGATGTGGATCGCCTCTCCTACGACAGTCTTTGAAGTGATCACACTGTCCATTCCATGAAAAAGAGATTCTACGGTTTCTTTAAAACTATTTGAGCCTGCCATAATTGCGTCCTCCTTAAATTTATAATTTAATCTTTTTAAAATGCTGATAAGTGATCCGGACATTTTTATCTGCCAGGAGCTTCAGTATCAGAACTGCAAGATGAATGATCCTGAGTTTTCCACGGACAAAAAAATCTCCCTGTAGGACTTTGTTCTCAAAATCAGGAGTAATATCTGTATGTTCTCCAATCAGGGGATATGCCATACTCAGTCCTGCAAGAACATATCCGGTAACGGAAGGATCTTCAAATCCAAAGTGTATTTTCAGTAAAAAATTTTTTGGAAGGATTCTGAAAAGAAATTTCTTCCCCTCGCAAATCACTTTTGAAAAACATTTTTTATGTGGTTCACAGGTCAGAAATGCTGTCAGCTTTTCTTTTTTCTTTATTAATGCTCTTATCTTATCACAGAACCGGACAAATGTACATTTTATCTTTTCTGCTATTGCCCTGACTTTTTTCCACCACCGCTCTATCCGGCTTTTTGACTCTGGATCAGCCTGAGTCTGTTGTTGATAAGAAGAACTGCTGAGGCGTTCCTTCTCTATTTGAGGAGGAGCGTCGGGAACGATAGTATCACCATTCTTCTTTTCCTGGTGAAATGTGTCGGGAATGATATCGTCAGTACTATCCTCTTTGTGATGCGAAGGGGAAGGAACGGTATTCTCACTGCTTCCTTCTTCCTGATGAGAAGAATAGGGGGCTGGAATATCATTCCCGAAGTGTTTCCACACAATACGGATATGCCAGTGAAATCTGCTCTCTTTATATGAGACTGTTCCTGAAATCAGATGAAAGAGCCAGTGAAAAACTGCTTTTGCCTGTGCAGAATCAACAGATCCATCAGCTCTTCCGTTTGCCCGGTAACAAAAAGGATTGAACAGCACAATCAATATCACAAGCAAAAGAAGAGCTAAAATGCCTAACAGGATCATGCCAAGTATTTTTAAGATCAAAAAGAAAATATGTATCATTGACACCTCCGGTTTTCTTTTATGGATTCATTGTGCTTCTGCAGGATATAATGCCGGATATCAGCACTCCGGGTAGCAGCGAAAACTTCCTCCGTAATCCGCCGGATCAGCTCCAAAGCACTGTTATATCCGTCAGCCAGTCCGACCACAAATAGAGGGCTGTCCTCGTAAATGTGCTGCTTTAAGAGCAGGGAAGGGAAAAAATCCAGTTGATTCTGAGGATTCTGAGAAAAAGCAATAACGTAAATGGAGGGCTGGAGTTTATTGGCTGACAGCTTCTTTTTAATTTTTGCTTCTTTCCTTTTCAGATTTTCGCTCATATATAAATGACAGTAAAAAGTAATCTGCATACCTGCCGCCTTCCTGCTAATTCTAATTATAATAAGAATCTAAAATCTCTCCTGCAATTGATACTGCCTTACCACTGGAACTTCCGTCAGAACCTTCGGTAATCACACTGATGACGAGTTCGGGGTTGTCTACATTGGTAAATCCCATAAACCAGGAATGGGTTTTCTCTCCATCGGACATACTGTATTCAGCAGTTCCGGTCTTTCCGGCAACGGTATAACTTCTGCCACGGAGTACAGCACCAGTTCCCTCTTCTACTACAGCAGACATATATTCTTTCAACTGTGCGGCTTCATCGGAAGTCATTACTTTTTTGTAACTTTTTGGAACATTTTTGCGGATCTGAGTTCCTGTATAGTTGGTTACATATTCCACAAGATAAGGCTGCATAACGGTTCCACCATTGGCAACTGCCTCTGCGATGAGAGCCATGTGATAAGGACTGACTGTCGTCTTCCCCTGTCCCATTGCGGTCATCATGATTTCACCTGAACTGGAAGAGGAATCAAGTGCAAAAGAACTTTGGGAGGTATTCAGGTCTCCCGGCAGTGATTTGTTGAAAAGCAGATCTTCCGCAGTTTTTTTATATTGTGAGATATCTAACTGTAAGCCTATATTTGCAAAAGATGCATTACAGGAGTTTGCAAAGGAACTTCTCAGATCCTCCTGTCCATGTGCGTGGCCTCCAAAGCAGTGAATGGTAATATCTCCTTCGGTGATCTCTCCGCTACAGTCATATGTATAATCGCGGTATGAGGCATTCTGACGGATATAAGACAGTGCCGTAACCACTTTAAAAGTAGATCCGGGAGCATAAGATCCCTGCGTTGCACGATTCAGAAGCGGACTGTTCGTATCGTCCGAATTTAAATCAGACCAGGCAGCAACGATATTATTCGGATCGTAAGCGGGTTTTGATACCATTGCGAGAATCTTTCCGGTAGCTGCCTCCATGACAACAACGGCTCCTTTATTTTCGCCTAATGCCTGATATGCAGCCTGCTGCATATCAGCATCCAGTGTCGTAACGACCGTATCTCCCATATTCTTTGTCTCACTGAATTCATTTTTCAGTTTTTCGATAAAGAAAGCATTGGAGGTGAGCAGTTCAAAATTTTCGACTGATTCAAGACCTGTCTTTCCAAGCTTGTCATTACTGTATCCGATGACATGGGCAAATACATCTCCATATGGATAATTCCTGGATTCATTTCCATCCTCATCAACAACGGTTTCAGCCAGAGTATTTCCATTTTTGTCGACCAGCTTTCCACGGACCACACTCTGTGCATAAGCATCCTGACGCTGGTTATAGGGACTGTTCACAACCAGTTTTGCCCTGACGATGGAGAAATATACGAGATATCCCATGAGAGCAATAAAAAGGATAACAAAAAAGTAAGTGACTCTAGCGAACTCTTTGTTGGCTGTGCGACCTTGCTTTTTTTGGCGTTCTCTGCCTTGGGACTTCCTCGAATCTCGGTTTATCTTCTGTTGTTGATTTTTTCTTGGTCTTTCTTCCCGAACCATCTTTTAATTCCCTTTCTCTTCTTTTTGCGTTCTTCTCATGCTGCAGTTTTTTTCGACGTTTTTCTTCCCGTTCGGCCTCTTCATCTTCCCTGACGATATATAGCCCCTGAATGATACCGAACATGATCATAGTACTTAGAAGAGAACTTCCGCCATAGCTTACAAATGGCAGGGTAACGCCTGTCAGTGGAATAAATTTTGTGACACCGCCGATCTGCAGAAATACCTGGAAGATATAACATGTGCCGAGTCCAAGTGCAACCAGTTTATAAAACTGATTCCGCAGTTCCATCGCAATATTTAAAAACATCACATAGCAACTCACGCAGATCAGAATCAGACAGAGAGAAAAGATCATCCCCATTTCCTCCGTGATCGCAGAAAAGATCAGATCCGTCTCCGCTACCGGAATCGTATCCGGCTGTCCTTTGAAAAGTCCTGTACCAAACCATCCTCCCGAACCGATTGCAAAAAGCGACTGTGCGATCTGGTATCCGCCACTACTGTAAGTGGCAAATGGATCCTGCCATGCGGCAACACGTACCTTAATATGGGAGAAAATATGATACCCTATGACAGCGGCACCACAGCCGGCTCCCACGCCTGTGACTGCATAGAGCGGCTGCCTTGTGGCAACATAAAGCATGATCAGATAGACTACAAAGTAGATCAGTGCTGCTCCAAGATCGGTGGAGATGACCAGGATCAGTACGTGGGCTGCGGCAACGGCAGTTGTCACCACAACGTTCTTAAATTCAATCGATTTTTTCAGGCTGGAGGCAACATAAAATACGAACAGGATCTTGACAAATTCTGAAGGCTGGATGCTTACAGGGCCAAGGTTAAAACTTAATTTTGCTCCGCCGGAGGTAGCTGCGAAGAGTGCAACGACCAGGAGGGCTGCTCCTCCGACACCGGCATAAATATACGTCCAGTTTTCAAGAAATTCCATCTTGCGGATCAATACCGGTACGATCAGACCGAAGGAGACTCCTACAATAACAAAAGCAAGCTGCCTTACAGCAATGCCGTACGGAGATTTACTGTCTGCGGATAAACGGGTGATCATGATCATTCCTGCAGTGATCAGCATACACATATTGTTGACGACCAGCCTCGATACACTGGGGTAGATCAGGTTATATAAGAGGATCACTCCCAGTATGACAACAGCCAGTGCTGCATAAATAAAAAGAACACGCAGATCCTTTTTCGCAGTATACATGGCAAAAAAAGCAACCAGCTGCAGTAAAAATAAGAGAACATCCTGACGGATCAGTACTCTATTCTCTTCATCTTCATAATTTCTCGTAAAAATCGAGAAACATGAAAAGGTATATGCAGCCATTAGTAGGATGATGATGTATTTAGAAATCTGTATTATAATATTAGTCATTTTACACCTGCTTTATATAATTCCCCGATGAAAGTGTCCGGTCATGTAGTCAAAAGGAATTTCAACGGAGGTTCTTTTCGTATAATTATTTTCTGTGCAGAAGAGACGTAAGATCCGGCATACCTGCTCTGCTGTCTCGGACGTAAACTGTAATCTGTTCCTCAGTGGTGCTAATTCCTGTATCTCTGCATAAAATTCCAACAGACAAAGTGGCGAAGGATCGTAGATCACATTATAGCAAAGATCACAGAAATTCTTCACCGGAAGAGAAAGTCCTTTGCGGTCTGACATCGTCATAAGACCGGCAGTGTGCGTGCATCCATGAACAGTATTTTGGATACATTGTGCCGAGATCATGACAGGAAGATAACCATAGACCGGCAATTCCATATTCGTGAGTCCAAGACTGCTAAGTTCACGTGCATTTAACTCAAGGGGAGCAGTCATTTCAGAAACTCCATGCTGCACCCAGAAAGCTCTGGAAGACTGGTTGAATATATAGAGATTATGGTCTAAAATTATTTTTTTGTCAAATCCATGTTCTTTCAGGAACTGATAGGATTCATAATTCCTGATCAGAATCCCATTGACAGGGAGAAGAGACAACTTTGGATACAGTTTTTTGAATAGTGCAACAGCTTTTTCTCTGAAAATATAAGGAAATACAGGACAGATCTCAATCTGCCGGTTTTGCAGAGCCTTAAGGTCTGTATCAAATGAAGAAGCTGTGCATAACCGGAAATCAGGATAAAGCCGTTGGATCTTTCCATGATCCTGACTGGAAAGAATGAAACCGATTATTGCTTTCCACTGCTCTTCTGTCTCAACGAGAATGGAAAGTCCTGGATTCTGGCTGTGAGAGACAGAACCAGAACTCTTCAATGGTGAATCAGCCACATGGGAATCACCCAAAACCATGTCAGCAGAATCAGGAAGATCCTGTTCTGATTGGTGTATGGTATTTTGAGATAACAAATCCCTGCGGAAAGAATCCACTATCGCTTCTTCTAATCCATCCAATGCACGCCGCCGCAGACGGTTCAATTCTTTCATCGGCAGAAATGAATTAGGATCGATCTGAAGTTCCAGTGTCTCAAACTCAAAAGGCGTTTCCCCGGTCTTCATAAGCTGCGTTCTGAGCCGTTCTTCTTCCAAAGGACGGTTTGCTGCAGCCTGAACAGGAACTTCTGTATAAGCTGTGAAAGAAATGCCTCCCTTACAGACAGTAAAAAAGCCTTTCTGCCCGATGATAAGAGAGAAAAATCCGTAAATTTTTTCCCGGAGTTTTCCATTTATATAATCCTGGTCAAGCCGCTCAATTAACTGTTGGTTGCGGATACGGTGAAAAACAGTTCCTTTTGGAAAATTCATTTTCTTCGGAACAAGAAAATGAACATTCTCTCCCTTTTTTATATCTTTACCAAATGTATAATTATTTTTCCCTCCTGCAATTTCCAGAACATCCTGTGCGTGGAGTTGAGTCATGGCAACACCGGAAACTTCCCGTCCGCTCTGAGCAGTTACTCTGACAGCAGCAACACCGGCATGGTTGGGGCGATCCAGTGCAAGCATATCCTGTCCGTTCTGACAGGTATAGTAACCGGTATGGGAATTTCCGCGGTTATATAGATCCATCAGCATTTCCCGGTCCTGTTCATTTATAGAAAAATGCTTCTTTCCATTTTTGAGATAAAGGTCAACATATTTCCGGTACATAGAAGTTACACCGGCTACATATTCCGGCTTTTTCATTCTTCCTTCAATTTTAAACGAATTAATTCCTGCTTCGATCAGATCTGGGATCAGCTCAAGAGTACAGATATCTTTCAGACTCAGATAGTACTTCTGCTTTCCATCTACTGTATAAGGAAGCCTGCAGGGCTGGGCACACTGCCCTCTGTTACCACTCCTTCCACCGATCATGCTGCTAAGAAGGCACTGACCTGAGTAGCAGTAGCAAAGTGCACCATGCACAAAACATTCAATTTCAAGATTCGTGTCCTGATGAATCTTACGGATCTCATTCAGGGAAAGCTCTCGGGAAGGAACAATTCTTGTAGCACCTTCCTGCTCAAGAAATTTTGCTCCAAGAGCATTGGTCAGGGTCATCTGGGTGCTTGCGTGAAGATCCATTTCCGGAAAATGCTGTCTGATAAAGGAGAAGACTCCGATATCCTGGACGATTACTGCATCCAGTCCACACGCATACAGAGGTGCAAGATAATCGTAAAGGTCTGCAAGTTCTTCATCTTTCAAAAGTGTATTCACAGTAAGATAAAATCGCCTGTCATAAAGATGAGCCTCCCTGATCGCACGGAGCAGTTCATCCTGTGAAAAGTTGTCAGCATATGCACGGGCTCCAAATCTTGATCCGGCTGCATAGACGGCATCTGCACCTGCCCGGATCGCAGCATGAAAGCACTCGTATGATCCTGCCGGGGCAAGAATTTCTATTTTCTGTTCTTTTTTCATATCTGATTCCTGTTCTTAAGCTAAACTGGTTAAAAAGGCTGTGAAAGAAAAAGGCTGTCAGAATGACAGCTTTTTCTGGTTACCTTCTACGGTTTTTCATTTCGGTTTCAAGCTTTACAATCTGCATCTGAAGATCGTTGTTCTCTTCCTTCATCTTTGCAAGTTCTTTTTCAGCATTTTCAAGTTTGATCTGTGCTGAAATCAGTTCATGCTTTAGATCGTACATCTCTTTGTCCTTAAGTTCGATATCGCTTTCCAGAGAATCTCCCTGCTTTTTGGCTTTAAAATAGTCATCTGCAATATTAAGGGCGAGAAGTACATTACGGGTATCGGCACTCTGCTTTCTGTAGCCCTCACTGTTAGTGCATTCCGTAATTTTATGATTCAGATAGGAAGATACTTTCTGTAAATATTCCTCTCCTTCAAAACCGCTGAGAGTATAGACCTTCCCTCCGATTAATACTTCTGTAAAATGTTTTGCTGAACTCATAGCATCCTCCTCGCATTTCTTAATTGCTATTATAAACTATTTACCAGCAAAAACCAACTATTTTTTCATCGGATTCAGGTTATCCGGGATCAGAATGCTTCTGTTTCTGGTTTATTGAGGCTGGGGAATCCCAAGATGACTGTATGCGAGGGCTGTTACAACTCTTCCACGGGGAGTACGCTGAATGAATCCATTCTTGAGCAGATAGGGTTCATAGACATCTTCCAGTGTACCGGCATCTTCAGAAATAGACGCTGCAAGTGTATCGAGTCCGACAGGTCCTCCCTGAAATTTCTCGATCATGGTAAGAAGAATACTGCGGTCAATGTGATCAAGTCCATACTTATCCACATCAAGAAGATCTAATGCATAATTGGCAACTTTTTCGGTAATGACCCCGTCATATTTTACCTGTGCAAAATCTCTCACCCGCTTCAACAGGCGATTGGCGAGACGTGGCGTTCCACGCGAACGTCGTGCCAGTTCCATTGCACCGGCCTCTTCAATCTCTACGCCGAGTACCCGGGCAGAACGCAGGATGATCGTCATCAGTTCCCGGTCTGTATAAAATTCCAGTCGGTTGACAACACCGAAGCGGTCTCTTAGAGGTGCAGTCAGCATACCGGCACGGGTGGTAGCTCCGACCAGTGTGAATTTAGGAAGATTCAACCGTACAGAACGGGCTCCGGGTCCTTTCCCGATCATGATATCAATGGCATAATCTTCCATGGCAGGATACAGAACTTCTTCTACCTGCCGGTTCAACCGGTGGATTTCATCTACAAAAAGTACATCATTTTCCTGAAGTCCGTTCAGAATCGCGGCCATCTCTCCTGGCTTTTCAATCGCAGGACCGGAGGTGACTTTCAGATTTACACCCATTTCATTGGCGATAATTCCGGCAAGCGTTGTCTTTCCGAGTCCGGGCGGACCATAAAAAAGCACATGATCCAGAGCTTCTCCCCGGGCTTTGGCAGCTTCAATATAGATTCCCAAAGTCTTTTTGGCTTTTTCCTGACCGATATATTCAGTCAGATGTTGAGGGCGGAGCTGTCCTTCTATCTTGATATCTTCTTCCAGATTTTCTGTTGTAATGATTCGCTTTCCCATAGTTTAACCTCTGTCATTAAAGTAAAAATTTTAATGCTTCTTTCAGGATATCCTCCACAGAAGAACATTCCGGAGAAGTTTTTTTAACTGCACGAAGACTTTCAGCACTGCCATAACCAAGAGCTGTAAGTGCCTGGACTGCTTCTGCCTGCATGGTATTGGAGGCAGTGTCCGTACTGGATGCCAGATCCTCAGAGTCGCTTCCATGAGCAGCACGCTCCAGCATATCTTCAATATTCAGCTTGTCTTTTAATTCCAGGATCAGCTTTTCAGCTGTCTTTTTCCCAATTCCCGGTGTGGCTGAGATTGCTTTGGCATCTCCGGAAAGTACTGCAAACCGCAGTTCATCAGGAGAAAGGCAGGATAAAATATTTAATCCTGCTTTTGGACCAATGCCATTTACACCGATCAGAAGACGGAATACATTCAGATCCTCTTTGGTCAGAAATCCAAACAGCTGCATAGCATCCTCTCTTATATTCAGATAAGTATGGATTTTGACCTGCTGTCCTATGGGTGGGAGTAAGGATAAAGCCTGCTGTGGCATATAAATGCCATATCCGACTCCGTTGACATCAACGATAGCTTTCTGCTCCTCAATATCACATAATTCTCCTCGTATGTAAGATATCATAATTCTTCCTCTTTCTTATTTATTTCAACAATGAACCGGTTGGAAAATTACAACCGGATACTCTGGGTGCGTTTCAGCACCTCTGCGGACAAAATTCCAATAACAGCTCCGGTGATCACTCCTGCAATTAAAAGTACAGGAAGATAGTAACCAACCTGATACGTCTGCACTACGAACATAGCAATCAACAACTGTCCGACATTATGTGAAGCTCCACCACCAAGACTGACACCGGTGACAGTGAACTGCCCGGTCCTTTTTAGAAAAATCATAACCGCAAGACTTAATAGTCCTCCACCAAGACTATAAAATATACTGAACATATTTCCAAAAATCAGGCCCGACAATAAAATGCGTATTACCGAAAGTAAAAGAGCATCCCGTGGACCACATTTGTACAGCAGGATCACAACCAGAAGATTGGCGAGTCCCAGCTTCATTCCGGGAATTCCAAAATTGATGGGGATGAGCAGTTCTACATAGCTTAAGATCAGGGCCAGAGATGTAAATACACCAAAAACTGCAACTTTATTTTTCATTTGAGATACTGTCTCCTTCTAATAATGACAATATGCAGAGACCAAAGGGCGATTCCCCTGAAAAGAAACGCTTTTTACCGGGAAATGCTGTCAATCTCATTGTGGGTACCGCCTGCTTCTATTGCAATCACCACTTTGTTCGGGAGACAGATGATACTCTCCCCGTCTCTTGATATCGCAAGATGGTTGACGCAGATCTGATCCGGGCAGTCAGCCTCTGTCATGCGGACAGTTCTGTCCTGGATACGGATCTGATTCGACTCGTTAATATTTACAGTCTGGTCTGTATTAAGATCATAAGTTCCATATGGATTCCCATCTATACTTACAATGACCTGTGCATGCTCCGTCTTTCCGGTCAGAATCTGAAAAGCAAGGATCATAAGGGCAAGCCCTGTGATCCCGGCGGCTAAAAGCCAGTCATTTTTTTTCATGCCAGTCTCCCGTCTGTGCTGTCTGCGTATTATTGTGATGCAGTTAGCAGAATGCAATATTGTGAATCCGAAAAATTCATCTGCTTATCTATTTCAATAATATAGCACAATCGCTTCTTAAATGCAACCACATGTTCGATTGCATCATCGCTGTGAGCATCACTGTAAAGTGGGAATGCTGTAAAGGAGAAAATTTAAATTAGTTGTACTATTATTATAAAAAAGGTATACTAGATATCAAAAATGACAGTTCAGGGAGCAAATAAATGAAAAAAGGAACTCATTATCTTTTCCCGTGCATGCTGGGAATGGTAATTGTATGTGTGATATTCACCGGCTGTACATTGGCGAAGACAAAAGAACCTCTTACGATGACAGGAACTTATTTTGATACAGTGATTCAGTTGCAGGTATGGGATGCGGATGAAGAAATCCTGGAACATTGTAAGAATCTGTGCAGGAAATATGAAAATCTCTTTAGTGCAGAGATTGAATCCAGTGATATTGGAAGGATTAACCAGGCAGAGGGAAAATCTGTCAGTGTATCCAGGGAAACCGCAGAACTGATTCAGTTGGGGATTCATTACGGAGAACTTTCAGATGGAAAATTTGATATTACAGTTCTGTCAGCATCAGAACTTTGGGATTTCCATGATGGAAAAAAAGCAATACCCGATCAGAAAGTACTGGCAGAGGCAGTCAGTCATATTGATTATAAGAATATCCAGGTAGACGGAACGACTGTAACCATGAAAGATCCAAAATGCAGGATCGATCTTGGCGGAATCGCAAAAGGGTATATTGCTGACCGGTTAAAAGAATATCTGGAAAAAGAGGGAATCGAACATGCAACGATCAACCTTGGAGGAAATGTGCTGACAATCGGAACAAAACCTGATGGGACGGATTATAAGATCGGGGTTCAGAAACCGTTTGCAGCGGATGGAGAAGTCTTAGAAGTCCTTTCAATTCATGATCGTTCGGTGGTATCATCAGGGGATTACGAACGATATTTTGAGAAGAATGGCGTAATCTATCATCATATCCTTGACCCACAAAGCGGGTGGCCGGTGCAAAACGAACTGGATCAGGTTACAATCCTTTCAGATTCTTCCGCAGATGGGGATGCTCTAAGCACGACCTGCTATGTCCTTGGACTTGAAAAAGGGATGAAGCTGATTCAGGAAATGGATGATGTAGAGGCGATTTTTGTGACGAAAGAAGGAGAGATTTACAGGAGTTATTAAATTTGTAGTTGTTGGGGTGATACGCTTAGAAGGCATATAAATTCTTAGTGACGGATCGGACGCGGAAAGCAGGATATTCCTTCGCAGTGCAGAG
>NZ_CAKRGI010000014.1 GCF_934330165.1 uncultured Mediterraneibacter sp. | reverse complement strand
GATGATGTGCTGAATATTCCACTGTTTATGGCAGATCAAGCCGACCGGTTGATTGGATTGGCGTTGGAACATAAACATGGATGAGCAAAGGAGAACAACCATGAATAGGTTTGATATAGAGAGGGAATGAGAAGTGGCTATATAGCTTCATTTAAGGTGGTGCTTAATATGGCAGTTAAAACAGCAAATGTTACGGCAAGAATACAACCAGAGATTAAAGAATCAGCAGAGGCAATTTTAGAAAAATTGGGGATTCCGGTTTCTGTCTTTATAGATATGACCTATAGACAAGTGATTGCGAATAATGGGGTTCCGTTTGCCTTAAATGTATCTAGGACAATTACGACAAGAGATGAAATGGCAGATACAAAATTCGATTCAATTATGGAAAAAGGTCTTACGCAGGCAAAAGCAGATGATTCAAGGTCAGCAAAGGATGTATTCGCAGATTTAAGAAAGAGGGCATAAGATTGTCTGAAATCTACGAAATAAAGATTACGAGGCAGGCTCAGGAGCAGATGGAAGAAGAGACCAAATAGAACAGCTTAAAAAGATGGATATGGAAAAATAAATTTCAAGATGGACGGTTTCAATGACTGTCCGTCTTTTTTCAATGAATGAAAAATAAACAAAGTTGGGTAAAAGTTTGGGATAAACCAATTCGAGGGATTACTCACGACAGCGCCCCCCCTCACAGCATTGGCTGTGAGGGGGGGCGTGGTTTTTATAGTTATCTAAAGGAATGAGAGTAAAGTGCTGGCACTTTCTGTGCCATACTTTATGAGGGGAGATAGTTGTTAATCAACTATCTGAGTATTAGTATAGACAAAATGTGTGTCAAAAATGTGAGTAAATTCTAAAACAAACAGAAAAAATATAAATATCTCATTAACAAATTAGAAAAACTTGATGATATAAGTAAAAAATGATAAAATTATCTCGTAACTGATGGATCTTTGTGGAGACTGGGAATCTCCGCAGACGGTTCAAATAAAAAGGAGAAAAGTTTATGAATAGAGGAAAAATGAAAAAAGTTCTCGCACTTATGCTGGGTTTCATTTTCGTAATAAGTGCAACCGCATGCGGTGGAGCAACGAAGTTTGATGCAGAAGCTTATGTAAGAGGTGTGCTGGATGCCAATTATAAGCAGAAATACGATGAGTATGCGAAAGCACGAGGTATTTCAGAAAAAGATGCAAAGGCAGAGATTGAGGATACATTAGACGAGCAGGTCGATACAGAGCTGAGTGGACTGGAAGATCTGGGAACTTTTACAGAGGAAGAAAAGCAGGAATACAAGGATATGCTTGTAAAGATTGATAATCTTGCAAAATACGAAGTAAAAGAAGCTAAGGAAGATAAGGATGGCAATTTTACAGTAACGATTGAGGTAACTCCGTCTGATGTATATCAGACTCTGGAAGATAACTCGACTGCAGTTGCACAGGAGATGATGGATCAGGGTCAGGATGTAAGCCAGGCGGATGCAAGTATGTTCCAGGATCTGCTGATCCAGAGTATGCAGAAGTCGATCGATGGCAATACATATAGTGATACAACGACGATCGAAGTTGCTGTAACAAAAGATTCTGATGGTCAGTATGGAATCAGTGATTCTGATATGGAGAAGATTTCAACAGCCCTGTTCCCGGGATCAGTCTAAGAATATAACGTCAGTCTGAAAAGGCAGATGAAATGAAGAGGTTCTGTCATGGAAGTACCGGAAAGATGGTCTTTCAGGCAGAACCTTTTCGTCTGTATGAGATAAGAGTGAGGATGAGACAAGAGCGATAAGAACGGAGAAAACCCGCTGACCTTTCGGCCAACGGGTTTTCGTTTTTTTATAGTTATCTAAAGGAATGAGAGTTAAAGTCTGACACCCCGGGTCTGCCGGGATGCCATCACTTTATGAGGGGGGAGATAGTTGTTAATCAACTATCTGACATTTAGTATAATCATAAAATGTGTCCAAATTATGTTCAATTTATAAAAGAAAATTAAACTTCCTTATGATTTTATTAAGAACTAAAACAGCAATTCTTTGTCAAATTCGGAACTAAAAGACAATATATATAAAAAAATAAGCAAGAAATCAGAAAAACTGTAAAGCCTGTTTTTTGTTGGAAATAAAGGAAAAATTAAGAAAATAAAGAGTGATTTTTAAAACGTTTACTTGATATATTTTAATTAAAATTTCTAAAAAAAATCAAGTAAAAATAAAAAAGAAAAACCAAGATTGTTAAAAATAGACATCTTAAAAGCGATGTTTATTGATTAATTATATAAAATACCATATAATAAAAACAAATTGATAGAAAATTATCAAAGTATAATAAGAACTGCACAAAAATATTGAAGGAGGAACTATATGTTAGATCAAACCTACTATAAAAAAGCAGATGAGATCATTTCGCAGCATGGACTTGAACCGTCTTCACTGATTCCGATCATTCAGGACATTCAGAGTGAATATCGGTATCTTCCACCGGAACTTCTGAGGTATGTGGCGAAGAAACTTGGAATTAATGAAGCAAAGGCATACAGTGTGGCAACATTTTATGAAAACTTCTCTTTTGAACCAAAGGGAAAGTACATTATTAAAGTCTGTAATGGAACTGCCTGTCATGTCAGGAAGTCAATTCCGATTCTGGAACGGCTTTATAGTGAACTTGGACTTTCAGAAGAAAAGGCAACAACGGACGATATGTTATTTACACTGGAGACAGTTTCCTGTCTTGGAGCGTGCGGACTTGCCCCGGTTCTGACAGTAAATGATAAGGTTTATCCGGGAATGACCCCGGATGCTGCGGCAGAATTGATTCACGAATTGAGAGGAGCAGAATAAGCATGGAAAAAATTACGAGCAGAGAAATACTTCATCAGATTCGTGAAGAAGCGGCAAAAAAGATCAGCGACAGCCGTTGCAGGATTTTGATCTGTGCAGGAACCGGGTGTCTGGCAGGCGGATCAGGTGAGATATACAGGCGGATGAGGGAACTTGCAGAAGAAAACCCGGATATCGACGTGGAATTTGGACCGGAGATTGCTCATGGTAGTGGTCCGTTGGAAGTGAAGAAAAGCGGATGTCACGGATTCTGTGAAATGGGACCGCTGATGCGGATCGAACCGGCAGGAATCCTTTATACAAAAGTAAAGCCGGAAGACTGCGATGAGATTTTCCACAGAACGATCGAAAAGGGAGATGTTATCCGTCATCTTTTATTTAAGCAGGACGGGATTGAGTATAAAAAGCAGGAAGAGATCCCGTTTTATAAAAAGCAGACGAGAAATGTCCTGAAAAACTGTGGACATATCGATGCAGAGCATATGGAGGAATACATTTCCACCGGAGGCTATCAGGCATTGGAAAAAGTCCTGTTTGAGATGACACCACAGGAAGTGGTGGAAGAGATTTCAGCATCCAATTTAAGGGGAAGAGGAGGCGGTGGATTCCCAACGGGATATAAATGGTCACAGGTAGCCCGTCAGGAGGAAAAGACCCGTTATGTAGTCTGTAACGGTGATGAGGGAGATCCGGGAGCATTTATGGACCGGAGTATTATGGAAGGAGATCCGCATAAGATGATCGAGGGAATGATGATCGGGGCTTATGCGGTAGGAGCCAGAGAAGGCTATATTTACGTGAGAGCGGAGTATCCGCTGGCGATCAGCCGTCTGAAACGGGCAATTTCACAGGCAGAGGAAAGCGGTCTTTTAGGCGATCATATTTTAGGAACAGATTTTTCATTTCGTTTACATATTAACCGCGGTGCAGGAGCATTTGTCTGCGGAGAAGGAAGTGCATTGACTGCGTCCATTGAAGGAAAAAGAGGTATGCCGCGTGTCAAACCGCCAAGGACGGTGGAACAGGGTCTGTTTGGAAAGCCGACTGTTCTTAATAATGTAGAGACATTTGCCAATGTTCCGATGATCATTAATGAAGGGGCAGAATGGTTTTGTTCCATCGGACCGGAGAAAAGTCCGGGAACAAAAGCATTTGCATTGACAGGAAGTGTCCGGCATACAGGTCTGATCGAGGTGCCGATGGGAACGACCCTGCGGGAAGTGATCTACGATATTGGTGGTGGCATCAAAGGAGACGGAGCGTTCAAAGCGGTGCAGATCGGAGGCCCGTCAGGAGGATGCCTGGTGTCGAAAGATCTGGATGTCAGTCTGGATTTTGATTCATTGAAAAAAATGGGGGCAATGATCGGTTCAGGCGGACTGGTTGTGATGGATGACCATACGTGCATGGTGGAAGTGGCAAGATTCTTTATGAATTTTACGCAGAATGAAAGCTGTGGAAAGTGCGTGCCATGTCGTGAAGGAACAAAGCGTATGCTGGAGATCCTGGAGCGGATCGTGGCAGGAAATGGAAAGCTGGAAGACCTTGATCTGCTGGAAGAACTGGCAAATATGATCACGGAAACTGCACTGTGCGGTCTTGGAAAGAGTGCGGCACTTCCGGTTATGAGTACGCTGAAAGTATTCCATGATGAGTATGTGGAGCATGTAGTTGAAAAGAAATGTGCCTCCCATACCTGCACTGCATTACGAAAATTTATCATCAGTCCTGAGCGGTGTAAAGGATGTTCAAAATGTGCGAGAAACTGTCCGGTCGGTGCGATCAGCGGAAAGATCAAGGAACCATTTACGATCGATACGGAAAAATGTATCAAATGCGGAGCATGTGCGAGTGCCTGTGCATTTGGTGCAATTCATATTGAAGGGTAGGAGGAACAGAGTATGGGCTATATGACAATCAACAACAGGAGAGTGGCTTTTACAGATGAAAAAAATGTCCTCTCAGTGATCCGAAAGTCGGGGATTGATCTTCCTACGTTCTGTTATCATTCAGAACTGTCAACCTATGGGGCGTGCAGGATGTGTGTGGTGGAAGATGAACGTGGAAAGGTATTTGCATCCTGTTCAGAAGTACCACGGGATGGGATGGTGATCTATACAAATACACCAAGATTGCAGCATCACAGGAAAATGATCATTGAACTGCTGTTGTCATCCCATTGCCGTGACTGTACAACGTGTGCCAAAAATGGAGTCTGTACATTACAGAAGCTGGCAAGCCAGTTAGGCATTTCAGAGATCAGATTTGAAAATAATAAGAAACCACTTCCACGGGATACATCTTCAGATTGTGTAATAAGAGACCCCAATAAATGTATTCTCTGTGGGGATTGCGTGCGTACCTGTGATGAAATCCAGGGACTTGGCATTCTGGATTTTGCTTTCCGGGGTTCAAAAATGCAGGTTATGCCGGCATTTAACAGAGAACTGGCAGAGACTGACTGCGTAGGCTGCGGACAGTGCAGGGCGGTCTGTCCGACTGGTGCGATCAGTATCCGGCAGGATGTTGATCCAGTATGGGCAGCACTGGCAGATAAGAATACCAGAGTTGTGGCACAGATCGCACCGGCTGTCCGGGTGGCAATCGGAGATAAATTCGGAATCCCGAAAGGCGAAAATACACTGGGACGCCTTGTGGCAGCTCTGCGGCGTATGGGATTTGATGAGGTATATGATACAAATTTCGGGGCAGACCTGACGGTAATGGAAGAGTCAGCCGAATTACTGGAGCGTTTGAAATCCGGTGAGAATCTTCCGTTATTTACCTCCTGCTGCCCGGGCTGGGTGAAGTTCTGTGAGAACCGTTACCCGGAATTTCGTGAAAATATTTCTACCTGTCGTTCTCCGCAGGCAATGTTCGGTGCATTGCTGAAAGAAGAAGCAAGGATGAAAGAGGCAGAAGCGGAAAAAGAAGGACGGAGCATCCGCAAGACGGTTGTAATCTCCATTATGCCATGTACAGCAAAAAAAGCAGAGATCAAAAGACCGGAGCATTTTACAGAAGGGCAGCAGGATGTAGACTATGTACTGACTACGACAGAAGTGACCCGTATGATCAAAGAAGCCGGAATGGATCTGTCGCAGATCGAGCCGGAGGCACTGGATATGCCGTTTGGTCTGGCTTCGGGGGCAGCAGCGATCTTTGGGGTAACGGGTGGTGTGACCGAGGCAGTTCTGAGACGCCTGGTACACAGCAGCAGAATGGAAGACCTGGAAGAAATCAGCTTTACAGGAATCCGTGGGATTGAAGGAATCAAAGAAGCCACCATCCAGCTTGAGGACAGGACGGTGAAAATTGCAGTAGTGAATGGTCTTCACTGTGCAGAAACACTGCTGGAGAAGATCAAAGCCGGTGAAGTCCAGTATGATTTTGTAGAAGTGATGGCATGTAAGAGAGGCTGTATTGCCGGTGGTGGACAGCCGGTGCCGATCGGACCGAGGACGAAAAAAGCCCGTTTGGAAGGAATGTATAAGATCGACAGCATGGCACAGATTAAAAGATCTGATGAAAATCCGATCATTGCAGAGGTTTATGAGGGAATCCTGAAGGGAAAGGAACATAAATTGCTGCATAATAGATAAAAAAGAAAGGCTGAGTCAAAGGCCGGCATGGTAGATGAGCTTAAGTATATCTTTGAAGAAATGCCACCTATTCCTCAGGAGTAACGACATTCATAGAAGGAAATACAGGACCGGTAACGAACAGAGGAGTAAAAGCGTTGTGTTACCAGACTCTGTTCGTTGGTAAAAAATTAACTTAGGTGCAGCAGGATTAAATGATAAATTGATGAAGCCGTAACATAACCCTGGCTGTAAATACCCCATTTTCATAAGAAAAACTACTGGATCCACCAGTCTTTTCTGCAATTCGGCGGACGGACTGGATGCCAATTCCTTCAGCATTTCTTTTAGAGGACAGAAAGCGGTAGTTTTTCTTTTGAATATTTCCGTCAAATGCATTTTCAACTTTAATTAAAAGAAAGGTTGAAAAATGCATATAAATTTCCAGACAGATTTTTTGCCTGGATTTTTCAGTTCTCTGGCTGGCCTCAAATGCATTTTCTAAAAGATTTGAAAGGACAAGTCCCAGGTCAGTCTCATCAACAGAAAGACTGGATGGAAGATCAGCCTGTACAAAAAATGGGATTTCCTCTTTTTGAGCAAGTGCATAATAGTAACCAATGACCCGGTCAGCAACTTCGTTTTCACAAAAATGGAAGTCAAGGCAGGGAATTTTATAAATAGCATTGTTGAGATATTCTTTTAGTTTTTCTATCTGTCCGTTTTCTACCATGGATGATAATTGAAGAAAATGATGCCGGATATCATGTCTGGCCTGTCTCGCATCTTCAATGGCGGTGGAGAGACTTTTATAGCGCTCCTGCTGAATAGAAAGAAGATGGTTTTCCTGCTGAAGTTTTGCGTTTTGATGGAGCATATTTGCCATTAAAAAAAACAGTGTATAAAATAGTGCAAGAATTATCAGTAATGCCAGGGAAATGGCAGTGTATATTTGACAGTCCTGTTCAGAGTGAAGCGGAATGTCAGATTTTATGAGCAGGTTTAACCCGATAAATGCAACTGGAAAAATCCAGAATACGTACCAGGTCTGCACCATATTCTCATATTCGATCATAGCTTTTACAGTATGAGAAGCCGGATACCATGCAATGAAAACAAAAAGGATGCAGAGCACATTATAACAAATGCCGGCGTCAGGAAGAAACCATAATTTATTTTTGCCAGAGAAGTGTAACAGTGCTGACTGAAATGCTCTGGTGAGACTGTGCAGACATGTAAAGACCGCACAGACGGCTAAAAAAATATTACCGGATTTCCAGAGTGAAACAGACAGCGTTTTATGATAAATGAACATGATGAAGCATAAAACCAGTGGCAGAAGAACTACTGTCGGGAGATTCGAGCGGAAGCAAACCAGTCCGGATAAGATGCAAATTCCCAAAAGAAGTGGAAGCAGCCAGCTGGCAAGCCTGGCAGGAGAGTTTTTCAGGTAGGAACTTACAGGCAAATATGCAAGCAGCATACCGGGAATAATAATTGTAAATTCAAGAACTGGACAAAGAATTGTATGCATTAAAAAGGTCTCCTTTGAAATAGATAATCCATAAAAGTCTGTTGTGCGGTCTTTACAAGATCACGGCTGACCCCAATTTTGCTTTCATCATCAAGAAGAAATACCGATCCACTAAGATCAACCGCATGTCCCAAATTGATAACAGTTCCGCGGTTGCAGATAAAGAAGCAGGGATCATCTTTTAACAGATCTGTAAATGACTTAAAGGACTGACGGGTGATCAGTTCCTTGCCAGCTGTCGTATGAATATGGATCATGTGGGAAAAGTGCTCTGCATAGATGATATTTTTTAAAGGAATACGCAGAGGCGTTCCATTTATTTTTAGTGAGAGATATTTTTCCGGTGCAGGTATTCTCGAAAGAATCTCATCTGTCAGAGCAGAAAGTTCGATGTCTGTATAAGGTTTGACAAGATAATGCATTGCTCGTACCTGAAACCCTTCCAGTGCATGGTCCGTGGAACTTGTAGTGAAAATTAGCAGGCAATTTTTATCAGATCTACGGAATTTTTTTGCAATTTCAATTCCATTGGCACCCTCCATATAAATATCAAGAAACAGCACCTGAAATGTTTGTTCCTCTGAAGCCTTGAGGAAATCTTCACCATTCTCATATTCAAAAAAAGTGGCTGTAATTCCATGCGTACTTAGCTGCTTTTCAAGGCGTGAGCGTAACAGGGAACGTTCACTTGCTATATCATCAACAATTCCAATTATCATGAAAGAATCCTCCCGATTTATATAACTTTAAGTATAGCATAGAATTACGGTTCGTGCTATTTTTTGTCGATTCATGACAGGGGAATTGAGAGAAAATGGAATTAAAAATATAATAATAGAAAACTTGAATGCTGAAAATAAAAAGAAAGAAGAAGAGGAAAAATAGTATGAAAAAGAAGAAACGACTTTTTGCGGTTTTGATGTGCCTGTCAATGGCGTTTTCGGTGATTCCTGTAAATGCAGAGGCAGAAAATATAGGAACAGAAGATTGGGGGACAACTACCGGTGTGAGAGTTGATCCAGAGCTTCCGGTACCGGAAGTGGAGTTGAATTATGGAGAATGTCTGGCACAGGCGGAACTGAAAGGAATCGAAGGAGCAATAGAAGGAACCTGGACATTTACAGATGCAGGATATTTTGTGACAGACGAAGATGTTGTAACAAAAAGGACCTTTGAACTGACATTCAGACCAAAAGATAACAGACATTACAATTCCGTTACGATGCAGGTACCGGTCGAAAAATTGAATAAGAGTGGTGTAATTACAGCATATCTTGGAATAGAGGAAATTTCATATGGGCAGAAAGCACAGATTTCCTATGCGGTAGAAGCAAATGATTTCTTGACAGCTGAAGAAACAGATGCATTATTCGCAAATGTTACAAAGGAGATGACCCTTGAAGAAACCGGAAAATCTCTGGATGGAATTCTGAATGCGGGTTACTATCATATCAAGTGCCCGGAAACTGTAGGTGGATTTCGGGTAAATTGGATTCATCTGGACGAGTATGATCTGGTTATAAACCCACTTATTATTATGTCTTTGCAGAGCCGGGAAGATAAGGTTTCCAGCCAGGCAGGAACGCGGATCGTTGTTCGGGTACAGAAGAAGAGAAAAGCATATGGACAGGAATGGACAGACAATGATCTGAGTTTTACGATCAGTGATGAAGAAAGGTCAAAGCTTTTACCGGGAGATACGGTAGAAGATCTTGGAATTACATTAAAGGCAACAACGATTAAGTCGGAAAATATTATGAATGGAAGTACGACAGATGCAGATGGCGATGAAATATTGGGTAAGTATGGAAATAAGGGAACGTACCTGATTACAAAAGCCAATGCAACGAACAGTAATTATGATGTCATTGTGATACCGTCATTTCTCGAAATTACACCAAAAGAGGCAAGTCTTAACTGGAATGCCAGGTCTCAGTATACCTATACTGGAAATTCATTTGGGATCCAGGCCCAGGTGGCATCGGAGAGTCTGCTTGGAAGGGATAGCTGTGAGGTTGTAAAAATATTTAATGCGGAAAATACAGATGCCGGAGTGTATCAGGCAGCTGCAGTTGGAATGACGAATGGAAATTACTATCTTCCGAAGACGCAGGCAGCTCGTAGCTGGCAGTATGAAATTACGCAGGCAGAGCCTCAGGTGACATTTCCGACAGCAGAAATAACTTATGGAGACAGTTTGAAAGAGGCAGAGTTTACAAATGGTTCAGGCGACGGAGCATTTAAATTTGTAGATGATACAGAAAAACTTTCTGTGGCTGAGACTGGAAGTCAGAAAGAAATGATCTTCATACCGTATAATCCCAATTATAAAGGAGCAACTTTGAAAGTTCCGGTGACAGTCCGGCCAAAGCCGGTTCAGTGTGTATGGAATACGGAGGGAACCATAGCATTCACGGGGAAAGAAGTCAATGTAACTGCCGGTTTATCAGGTGTATTACCGGGGGATGACTGTCAGGCAGTAGTAGAAGGTGGAACTGCGTTAAACCCCGGAAAATATACAGCAAAAGTAACAGGATTAACAGGGGCACAAAAAGAAAATTATGTACTTCAGGGAGAAGTATCGAAAGAGTATCAGATTGTAGCATCGAATTCAGGAAAGTCAGATACAAAAGATGATACAGAGGATGCCGCAAAGAACAGTACAAAAGATAAGACAAAAAAAGATGTGAAAGAGAATGGAAAGTCTGTGAAAAATGTACTCACTGGGGAAAAGAGTGTGCGGACTGGTGATCCATTGGAGTTTAACTGGTTAATGATGATAACAGGAGCAGTTGTGCTGGCAGGAATGCTATTGTATCGTCGGAAGTCAAGTTCCATGCATTTTTAAATAGATCCAATATGCGAGAGTATTTTTAAAATGTCACTGCAGTAAAAAATAAGAGTGGTTTTTCGGATATTGCACTGGTAACATCTAAATTAAAAAAGTGTAGTTCTTAAAAAGGGCAGCAGGAGAAAAATTTTCTGCTGTCTCTTTTTTCGTGAGCCATGAGCAAAAGTCTTCCGCGTATGTTATACTTAGAGTATCGGTGATATACCTGGATTATGATGCAAAAGGAGATAAAATAAGTGTCAAAAGGAAGTAATCAGAAGTTTAAATTATATCGGCTTGCTCAGATTATGCAGGATCTGACAGATGAGGAGCATTATATTACCATGCCGGAAATTATAGAAGAGCTGGCGAAATATGACGTAACAGCAGACAGGAAAAGTTTATATGCAGATTTACGAGATCTAAGTATACTTGGGATCGAGGTGGAAGGTGAGCCGATCGGAAACCGTTATCACTATCATGTGGTAAGCCGGTCATTTGAACTTCCGGAGTTAAAGCTTCTGGTGGATGCAATTCAGTCTTCAAAGTTTATTACGGAGAAGAAGAGCAACAGACTGATAAAAAAGCTGGAGACACTGCTCAGTAAATATGATGCACAGAAATTGCAGCGTCAGGTATATGTATCAGGAAGAATAAAGACGATGAATGAGAGCATCTATTATACAGTAGATGCAATTCATAATGCGATATCGGAGAATAAAAAGATCAAATTTCAGTATTATCAGTGGAATGTAAAAAAAGAAATGGAATTGCGGCATAATGGAGCGTGGTATCATATCAGCCCATGGGGACTTTCCTGGGATGATGAAAATTATTATCTGGTCGGTTATGACTCGGATGCAGAAAAGATCAAGCACTATAGAGTAGATAAGATGCTTCATATCAAAATGTCCAATGAGAACAGAGAGGGAAAAGAATATTTTAAAAAGCTTGACATGGCAGACTATGCGAAGAAGAGTTTTGGAATGTTCGGTGGGAAAGAAAGAACCGTAAAAATGAAGGTGAATAATACATTGGCAGGCGTGATCATTGACCGGTTTGGAAAAGATGTAATGATGATTCCTGTGGATGGCGAACACTTTACGGTGAATGTGGATGTACATGTGAGCAGGCAGTTCCTGGGATGGATTTTTTCTCTTGGAGAGGGGATTAAGATCATAGGACCGGAGGAAGTTGTAAAACAGATGCAGACAGAAGGTGAAAGACTGATGAGACAATATCAGTTGCCGCAATAAAATGTCTGACAGAACAGGAGAATGAAAATATAGTTTTTGGTAACAGCCGGAGGAGAAAGATGACAAGATCAAGACAGGACGAATTATATGATGCCTTACAACTGAAAGGATACCCGAAGGATTTCTGCCGGGAAATTGCATACAGGCAGATGAATACCGATTATACTGCAACCCGGATGCTGGGGTATCTTTACAGGATATCAGAACCGAGACCGGAGGATGTTGTAGATGAAATGCTGGCGATTTTAAGCGACCGGAATGCGATCATTCAGAAAAAAGAATTGGAGCATGCACAGACAATGATCAATAAAGTATACCGGGAAGGGTTGTAGGAAGGAAAAGCAGGAATACGATGAGTGAATATATAACTACCTATACTGGAGTACATTTCAGACCGACAGAGCCGGATTTGGATTTGATCAGAATACAGGATATTGCCCATGCTCTGTCGCTGATCTGCAGGGGAAATGGGCATGTGCAGACATTCTGGTCTGTGGGAGAGCATTGTATCTGCTGTGCAAAAGAGGCAGCAGCGAGAGGATTTTCAGATCGTATGATACTTGCATGTCTGCTTCATGATGCAAGTGAGTGTTATCTGTCGGATGTGCCGGCACCGTTTAAGAAAGAATTACCGGAATATCAGGAAAGAGAAAACCGCCTGCTCAGTATGGTCTATAAAAAATTTCTTGGCTCAGACCTGTCGGAAGAAGAACAAATACAATTAAAAGAAATAGATCGTGCAATGCTTTGGTATGATCTGGAAAGACTCCTGAAAGAACCACAATCCGGCGAAGCACCACAGCTTCATATTGAACTGAATTATAAAGTCCGCAGTTTTTCAGAAGTAGAAAAAGAATACCTTGCGTTATTTGCAAGGTATTCAGAATTGTCGATCATAGGACATTAGTGAAGATATTTAGCTTTGAAAAATAAGTGAAGATATTATCTTTACAGAATATCACTTCCATCCGGGATTTTGGAGATTACTGTCCGGTTGATCCTTAAAAGGAAGAGGAGTGATACCACAAGGGAAACAGTCTCTGCGATCGGGAAAGACCACCATACAACGTGAAGTCCGCCGAGCTTCGATAAAATGTAAGCAGCAGGAATCAGCACAACAAGCTGTCGCATGATGGACACGATCATACTGAAGACGGCTTTACCAAGAGCCTGAAATACTGTTCCGCAAACGATACAGAACCATGCGATCAGATAGTGGATTCCGATGATGCGCAGTGCCGGGATACCGATCGTAAGCATATCTTCGGAAGCGTTGAACATTCCAAGCAGGATCTGTGGGATTCCCTCAAAGCAGAGGAACCCAATAAAAGTAAGACAAAATGCAGTGATCAGACTAAGTTTGATCGTCTTGACCATACGCTTTCTGTTCTGAGCACCATAATTGTAAGCTATGATCGGTGTAATTCCGTTATTCAGACCGAACAGAGGCATAAAGAAGAAGCTCTGCAGTTTAAAATATACACCGAAAACTGCGGTTGCAGTTGAAGAAAATTCGATCAAAATTCGGTTCATCGAGTAAGTCATAACAGAACCGATGGACTGCATGATAATAGAAGGTACGCCGATCGCATAAATGGTTCCAATAATCTTTGCTCTTGGGCGGAAACCACGAAAATGTAGTTTTACATCATGATTGAACTTGTGATTACAGGTGAATGCAACGATTGCAGCGACACACTGTCCGATGACTGTCGCAGCGGCAGCACCTGTAACGCCCATTTTGGGACATCCGAGTAATCCAAAGATCATGATCGGATCTAAAATAATATTCGTAATCGCTCCACATAATTGTGAGGTCATACTGAAGATTGTTCTTCCGGTAGAGGTAAGCAGACGCTCAAAAAATATCTGGGAGAGCAGTCCAAAGGAAAAGATCATGACCGTTTTCAAGTAGTCAATTCCCATTTCCATAATTTCTGCATCCGCACTTCCAATCTGGCTTGCGTAGAAAGGTTTTACAATAATAAATCCGAGTACCAGAAATACGAGATAGCTCAGGAAGTAAATAAATGCAGCATTTATGGCAATTTTATCAGCTTCGTCGGAACGGCGTTCTCCAAGTGCTCTGGAAAGTAATGCATTCATACCAACACCGGTACCGGTTGCCACGGCAATGAGCAATGTCTGCAGTGGGAATGCCAGAGAGACGGCTGTAAGAGCATTTTCAGATAATTTTGCTACAAAGATACTGTCAACAATGTTGTAAAGTGCCTGTACCAGCATGGAAATCATCATTGGCAGTGACATATTAAATAGCAGTTTGCCAATGGGCATGGTTCCCATTTTATTTTCTGCTGCAGGAGCAGTGTTCATTTTCTGATTCATAAAATCTCCTATCTGATGTATTTGCATCGCGTCTGACTATGATAAGATAAATCAATGTTCAAATGATGGCAGATGGATGCGTTAATGGTTATGTGCTAATTAGATATACTATCATGTCAGTGAAATGGTTTCAAGTTGTAAACAGAGAAGTTTTTCTTTTTTCTTTAAATAGGGACGGTTCTTTTGTATAAAATGAAAGATTCAGAATAAAAGTAATTAAATGACCGTGGAAATAAAATAATTGGAACGATACCTTCTGACTAATCGTATTCATCAGATATCCGTTCCAATTTGTCCGAATTTCCTTTCTGTCGTTCGTTATTTTAAGGCTGATATCGTTTTAAAATAAGGCTTGAAAAGACTGTAGTATTTCATCCCGGTATTATTTCCATAAGCCTTGGTGATCGCAGAGCGGACTCCATTGAGATTTTTAGATTTGTCCTTATTTTTTTCAAGGAAATCTAAGAAGTTTCCAGGATCGTTCAGGTCACTGTGTGAAAAAATGATATCAGTAAAATAGTGTACCTTATCTTTGCGTGAAAGAGTTTCAGGTGCAAAAGAATAAGATTTATCTTTTACGGTTTTGTAAATACTTTGTCCCTGCTTCTGCCCGTATACATGAACCAGGGTTTCGTGAATTGCAATCAGATTATCTTTGCCAAGGCAGTTGATGAGAGCATCGACTTCTTCCTTATCAAAAGAACAGGGCTTCTGAGAAGTCGGAACTTCTTTTAAAAGCTCAGGACAAATGGAAGAAGGAACTTCTTCCGGTCTGTCTTTAAAAGGAAGTTCTTCAGCGGAAGATCCCGGATGAGATTCTTCGCCGGAAAAATCTTCTGCAGACTGCATCTTGACAGAAACGGCTTGTTCTGCCAGGCGAAGGGCTGCCTCCTTCTGCCGCTGCAAAGATAACTTGCAGTAATTCACATTAATTCTGTTCACAGGAAACCCTCTTTTTTTCCAAAAGTTGACCGCAGGATCATAACCGGTATCGTTACTCATTACAATAAACTCAGAATCTTTCAATTCTTCGTTCTTCATCAGATAACCAAGGTAAGAGATCAACTGAAAATCCAGAGCATTATTTCCCTCATTGCATTCTTCAAATTTGATTTCGCGAGTACATCCGAGCAGTTTGATGACTGATGAATAGGACATATGAGGTGAATTTTTCGTATAAAACACGATGATCTTATCCGTTTCGTCACTCAGATCCAGCAGCATCAACCAGTTGTCGTTGACGTTCTCACTGTCTACTAAATAATATTTAATAATAACCACCATTCATTCGGACGAGATCATTGTAGCACGATTGAGGAGAAAGGACAATTTGTATTTGTTGTGGTGATACGCCTGTAAAGCAGAAAACTTCTATGTGGCGGATCGGACGCGGAAAGCAGGGATATTCCCTCGCAGTGCAGGCCCGCTTTACCTCAGCCCGTTGACCGTTTGTAACTCGAAAGTGGAAATGCTCGTGCAGAGGCACTCCCATTTACTTTCTCTAACAAACGTTGCAAAGTGTCTTCGGAACGCTCTACGCTAATGCACCTGCTCAGGAACACCCCTGCTTTCCGCTGACCATCTCAATAAGAAGTCACACTGGCTCCACAGCGTATTCACTCAACAATGCAAATTTAAAAACGGTAGAAAGAAGCCGAATGGCTATTGACCAGGATAAACAATCTGCAAACTGCAGTATCTGATATCTTAGTTGATAGCCATCCGGCTCTTTATTTCTTATTGGAATTTTGTGTTTGTTGGGAGAAAATGTTCCGGTGCGAGGAATGCTTTCTGACTTGAAAAGCCCAATATCCGCCCTTGCTGTTGCGTGAGCAGTGCATTGACAGAGAGCGTTCCGAAGACACTTTGCCCAACTTGTTAAGGGGAGTAAACAGGAGTGCCTCTGCACGACTGTTTCCACTGCACTGTTACAAGTTGTCAACGGGCTGAGGTAAAGCGGGGCCTGCACTGCGATGCAACAACATGGGCGGATATGAACGTTCTTCTGTCAAGCCCCTTCCTGCTGCCGGGATATTTCCCCCTCAACAAATACAAAGTTATCTAACTACAGCCAGTATCTTGCTGATGCCTTCAACCGTTTCTCTCAGTACTGCCGCAATTGCCTCCAAAGGATAACCAAGCTTTTGCATCTGAAAGGCAACATCTTTCTTATGGGCTTCTTCTCCCTGAGCGATCCCCGATTCCCTGCCCTGTTTTATCCCCGCTTCTATACCAGCCTGAACGCCATCGTTATAAATATCTTCCAGTGCTTTACACATATCCAGTTCCTCCCTTTCTTTCTGTTTTACGTTTATCTCCATCAGCTGCCGGAAATTTAAAAATGCACCAAGTGCATGATAAGTCTCTAGATCCAGCTTTTGAAAATACTCTTTATGGTTTGCTATGTATGTACGCATTGCGTATTTATCCTGACTACATTGTAGCATACCAAAGACAATTTGTAAATCACTTTGAAAAGATTCTAAATTCTCCAGTCTTCTGACATCCACCAGATTAATATGATAATTTGGAAGGTATTTTTTCAGTAATTCTGCGTGGCTTTTTTCTGTACCAAGATCAAACATCTGATGCAGCTCCAGCGGTCCATCCCATTCCTCTGTCCCATAATAGAAGACCAAAGTAATCACCGGGATGAGTTTATCATTCTTTTGAAACCGGGAAAGAAATTCAGCCGAAGAAAGACGGGGTGGATGTTCTTTCCATTTGACCCGTACCTGTTCTGCGTATTCCATACTGTCATAGAGCATGACTTTTAACGGTGCAGCGTAATGGACCGCAGTCTGGGATTCTACTGCCAGCAACATCAGGACAGCCTGATCCTGCCAGTTCATGATGATATCACGGTACTGCTTTTTTACGACATTTTTCCCCTGGGCGTCCTGAAGACTGACTGCGGCTGTCTCCGGGCTGGGGTGAAGATTCTCCGGCAGGATCACGGTTTCTCCATGAAATAAAATGGCATTGAACAGGTCTGCGAACCGTTTCGTATCCTTAAGCCAAAGATTAACATTTACATCTGCTTGTCCCATAGGCAAGTCCTCCCTAATAAAAAATATAATCGTTATCATCAAAATGAAAATCTCTGACCGAAATGGTCCTGAAATATGAGATGCGTCCATAGCAGAGTCCTAAGAATAAAATTTTAAAAGACTTCTTAAAAGGGGGGTTAAAATTTTTCCCCTAGGCTTTCCTGCATACTGGACATCAGACATAGAAAATGGAAATAGAATCTGTCTGAGCTTTTGATGTGAGAAGAGTATAAGATAGTGTAAGAGGAAAAGCAATGAAGAGAGTTTAAAAATTGTATGAAATAAGTATAAAATTTGTAATTGTCTGGATTATACGCCTGGAAAGTAGAAAACTTCTATGTGGCAGAGCGGACGCGGAAAGCAGGGATATTCCTTTGCGGTGCAGGCTCGCTTTACCTCAGCCTGTTGACCGTTTGTAACTCGAAAGTGGAAATGCTCGTGCAGAGGCACTCCCATTTACTTTCTCTAACAAACGCTGCAAAGTGTCTTCGGAACGCTCTACGTTAATGCACCTGCTCAGGAACCCCCCTGCTTTCCGCTGGTCACCTCAATAAGAAGTTACACTGGCTTCACAGCGTATTCACTCAACAATGCAAATTTGAAAATGACAAGAAAAGCCGGAAGGTTATCGACTAAGATGGTAAGTGTCAGACAGTAAATATCAAATACTACATCTTACAGATTATTGATCTTAGTCGATAGCCATCCGGCTCTTTATTTCTTATTGAAATTTCGTGTTTGTTGGAAGAAAATGTTCCGGTGAGAGAAACGCTTTCTGACTTGAAAAGCCCAATATCCGCCCTTGCTGTTGCGTGAGCAGTGCATTGACAGGGAGCGTTCCGAAGACACTTTGCCCAACTTGTTAAGGAACGTAAATGCGAGTGCCTTTGCACGAGCATTTCCACGTTTCTGTTACAAGTTGTCAACGGGCTGAGGTAAAGCGGGTCCTGCACTGCGATGCAACAACAAGTACGGATATGAACACTCTTCTGTCAAAATCCTTCTTGATGCCAGAACATTTCCTCTTCAGCAAATACAAATTTATATACCACGAGTATAATGACAAATATATAATTTTATGTTAATGTATACAGCAGAGAGAGGACAGGACTGTTATAATGGGGCTTATCAGGAAGGAGAAAAAGATGTTTACAGTCATTCGTTCAAGTTATTTAGATCTGGAAATTATAGATGATGCGGCACTCAAATGTGAAGAGTGTGGTGTCAGTTTTGTGTATTCAGATAAGAGTAAGCTTGAAGAAAATACTGTAGTCAGGGGTGTGAGGTCGTTCGGGTAGAGAATGGCAACAGATAACCATATAGATTTCAGAACCGCTTATCTTGTGTGGATGCACTGGATAGGCGGTTTTTTGACATCAGGGTATTTAAGCTATGCAAGTAACCTGGAAGACTACTACGATACTTGAAAGGATATTTGAAAGAGTTGATAAGCCGATTTCTTATAATTTATCAGGAAAGGAAAAAGAAAATGAGTGGATTTGAAATAAAAGGAAAAGTGAATACGGCAATTTGTTATGCGAAAGTGATAGAACCAGAAGCGATTGAGCAAATTCGCCGAATGTGTGATTATGTGATAACGGAAGAGACGAAAGTTCGTATTATGCCGGATGTTCACGCGGGAAAAGGCTGCACGATCGGAACTACAATGACGATCAAAGATAAAGTAGTTCCCAATATGGTAGGTGTAGATATTGGATGTGGGATGTATACCGTAAATCTCGGAAATATCAAAATTGATTTTGAAAAGGTTGATGAGGCAGCACATTTTATTCCGTCAGGGAGAAATGTCTGGGAAGGAAGACAGGAGAAATTTGATCTGACGAAACTTCGGTGTTATCGAGAGTTAAAAAATACAAAATGGCTAGAAAGATCGCTTGGTACACTGGGTGGAGGCAATCATTTCATTGAAATTGACGAAGCAGCAGATGGTACAAAATATCTGATCATTCATTCCGGATCGAGGAATCTTGGAAAGCAGGTTGCAGAGTTTTATCAACAACTTGCAGTTAATCTTGACCGGGGATATGGAGAGTATCTTGAAAAACGTGATGAAATTATCAGAACTTACAAAGAACAGGGACGTAGAAAAGAGATTCAACGGGCTTTAGAGAAGCTCCACTGGCAAGTATATGAATCGGAGACAAATATGCCTGAGGATTTGTGCTTTTTATCAGGAAAATATCTTGATGACTATTTGTATGACGTTGAAATCTGTCAGGAATTTGCAAAGCGAAGCAGAGAAAAAATGGCAGAGATCATTTTGGAGAGGACGGGCATGATGGGAGGAGAGGCTTTTCATACAATTCATAATTATATTGATATAAAAGAAATGATTCTGCGGAAAGGAGCTATTGCAGCACATAAAGGAGAAAAAGTGCTGATTCCGATTAATATGAGAGATGGAAGTGTGCTTGCAATCGGAAAAGGAAATGCTGAATGGAATTTTTCTGCACCACATGGAGCAGGAAGATTGATGTCACGGACAAAGGCAAAAACCGAGCTTAGTATGAATGAATACAAAAATATAATGAAAGGAATTTATACCACATCAATTAATGAAAATACTTTAGATGAAGCACCAATGGCGTATAAAAGACTCGACGATATCATTGATGTGATTGGAGAGTCCGTAGATGTGATTGATGTAATGAAACCAGTTTATAATTTTAAAGCTTCTGAGTAGTGCATCTGCCGGCAGGGAAACCTGGCTGGGGTGATGTACTCAGACAGGAAAAATGGATGAAAGAAATTTTTCTGCCGGAAGCAGAAAGGAAGAAAGATGATGACGATACCAGCTATTGATATGGTAGCTACAGGAAGAAATATTATGAAATTGAGAAAGGCGGCAGGCTTGTCAGTAAGAGAAATGCAGAACATTTTTGGATTTACGACACCACAGGCTATTTATAAATGGCAGCATGGGACAGCAATGCCGACGATTGACAATCTGGTGGTGCTGGCAGCAGTACTGGAGGTTACGATTGATGAGATCCTTGTGGTACAAAGAGAGGACATAGTGTGGTTTGCTACATAATTCAATGATATGAAAAAGAGAAAAAGGGGAAGGAAGAAAAATGAAGGTCTATGCGAAAATTCGACAGAATGGGGAATATCATTCGCAGAATATTTCACAGGCAGTTTATGGATTTCGTGAAATGGGAGCAGAAATAGTCAGATATCAAAAAATCAGTGATATTTATGAAAGCGTCAAAAAGGAAGATATTGTACTGGATTATATTACTCAGGTGGAAATAATCCTAAAAAAGTTTGGTGTAGTTCCGGTTTGTGAAGATTATCCAGTGGAATTAAGAAAGTTTATGGGAAGAAATGTCTGGAAAGATACAATCAATTCGATCAATACTCATCCAGAAAAATGGGGAATTTTTGTAAAACCGGTAAAAAGCAAAGCATTTACCGGACATGTGATTCGATCATCAAAGGATTTGATAGGCTGTGGAAGCTGTTATGAAAATTATGAAGTACTTTGTTGCGATGTTATTGATCCCAGGATGGAATGGAGAGGGTTTATTATTTATGATGAATTGGTTGATATCAGACCGTATCAGGGAGATTACCATTATCATTTTGATGCGGAAGTAGTGGATCAGGTAGTAGAAGCGTTTAGAATGATCCGTGAAAGACCCATGGGAGGAAGTCTGGATTTTGCCGTAATCGAAAAGAATGGAAAGCTTCAGACAGTATTTCTGGAAATGAATGATGGTTATTCACTTGGAAGTTATGGACTTCTTCCAATCCAGTATGCCAAGCTGATTTCAGCAAGATGGTCACAACTGTTGAATCGTACCGATGAATTTGATTTTAGAAAAATGAGATAGACCTTTTTAAAATATTTTACATCCTCCCCGAACAGTAATATACTGGTTTTGTTGGAGGAAATTTTATGGAGAAAAAGGGAAAAGAAGCAAAAGCGAAAGTTTTATGGAAACTTTTTATTTCAACTTTATATTTAAGCACATTTACTTTTGGTGGCGGCTATGTGATCGTTACATTAATGAAGAAAAAATTCGTAGATGATCTGCATTGGATCGATGAGAAAGAAATGCTGGATCTTGTGGCAATCGCACAGTCCTCACCGGGAGCGATCGCAGTGAATGGAGCAATCGTAGTAGGATATAAACTGGCAGGAATCGCAGGGGTACTGGTGTCGATCCTGGGGACAATTCTTCCCCCATTTGTCATCATATCAGTGATTTCGGTTTTTTATCAGGCATTTCGCAGTAATTTTTTTATCAGTCAGATGCTGGAGGGGATGCAGGCAGGAGTAGGGGCAGTAATTGCATCGGTTACGTATGAAATGGGAGCAGGAATCGTAAAGGAGAAGGATGCCGTTTCGGTTGGAATCATGATCGGAGCTTTTATGTGTTCTTGTATTTTCGGAGTCAATGTAGTTCTTATCATTCTGGGATGTGGTTTTCTGGGTGTGATTCGCACTCTTTTTGCAAAAAGGAGGGAAATGAAATGATCTACATTCGGTTGTTTTTTAGCTTTTTGCAGGTGGGACTGTTCAGCTTTGGTGGAGGTTATGCCGCTATGCCGCTGATTCAGAGCCAGGTTGTTACAACGCACCAGTGGCTGAGCATGTCGGAGTTTACGGATCTGATCACGATCTCACAGATGACACCGGGACCGATTGCGGTCAATTCGGCAACTTTTGTCGGAATTAAAGTTGCGGGATTGCCCGGTGCGATAGCTGCGACAGCAGGGTGCATACTTCCATCCTGTATCCTTGTTACGGTGATTGCAAAATTGTATCTGAAATACCGGAATATGGAACTGCTTCAAGGTGTGCTTGGCTCTCTGCGTCCTGCGGTTGTGGCACTGATCGCATCAGCAGGGATTCTGATCGTGCTCTCAGCATTTTGGGGCAGTGCATCAGCAATATCCTTTGAAGGAACAAAATGGAGTATGGTTGCTATTTTTATCCTTTGTGTGATATTCTTAAGAAAGACCAAAATAAATCCTGTCTGGGTGATGGTGCTGGCAGGGTTAATGAAAGCGGGGCTGGCATTGACCGGAAAATGACTGGATCACCGATAGAAATTCAGACAGATAAGATTTGGACAGAGAAAATTCAGAGAGAAGAAATTAACGCAGGGAGGCACTCTATGCTGGAAAAGGATGAATTTATAAAGCAGTTACGAGAAAGTGCGAGTTATATGGACACGCACCGAACGATTCAGGCATTAAAAAAGGATATTCAGTGGACACCGGAAGAAATGAAAGAATTGATCAATATTGCGGTGGAGTGCGATCAGGTGTACGGAACGCTTACCTATACACAAAATTCGCAGGTAGGAGATTTTTACCGAGAAATTTTACGTGACTATACCGGACTGGTAAAGGATAAGGTAAGTGTGGAGGATGGAAATGTAAAAAAATTAATTAGAAAGATATGGACCATCCCAAGATCGGAGATTTACAAGTATCTGATGGAGAAAAAGGAAGAAATGTTGAATTGCAATATTCCGAATTATCGTGCAAAGGACTGGTATGATGAGGAGCATGGAATGAAAATGACGGTTTGTGATGGACTTTATCATGCCAACAGCGTCTCGACAGCAATTACATATATACAGAATAAAATGATGTATTCAAGACAATATGGAGAGTATTACTTCCGCGGGTTTCAGACGGCTCAGGATTCCGATGAATCAGACAAAAGGGACGGAGTTTATAATGATCTCTTTTTTGACAACTGTGATATCCGGTTGAATACCGGAAGGAGGAGTGCATATGGTCCGGTTTCCTTCGTGATAGATGAGAGGGTGCTTCTTGATCCAGGTTCAACGCTCAGGATTACGAAAGTAAATCCGGGAAATACAAAAAGGGAAGAGTCTTTTGGAGAGATGCCGTATGAAGAACGCTATTATACTTCAATCGACGAACTGCGGAGAACGAAGTTTGATTATCCATTCCGTTCATTCACAATGCATCATACTACATTTTGGAATAAAAATCAGATGATGCTGAATCCGGATGTACTGAAATATATTTTACTGGATTGGAATGAATATGATGAAGAGAGAACTTTCCAGGTAAAAGAGAGGTTGGAAAAAGAGCTGGCAGAGGTGGGATTGTTGGATATCCCGGTTATCTTAAGGCCGACCCTTCCGTTGAACGATATTAAGCAGGCAGCATCCTTTGAAGTTTTGTGGAAACTGCCGGAAGAGTAAACGAAAAGTGCAGGACAGCAATACAGAAGAGGAATAAAAGGTAGTGAGGAACTATTTGTCATATGAAGATGGCTTCATGAATGACGGATAGTTCCCTTTTATTTACGCAAGTAATAAGCCTGAATCTGTGCCGGAACAAGAAAAAGAATCTACTCAAAGGAATGTAAGATAGCCCTGATATTTAATAATAGTAATAATTATTAATATTGACATAGAGGAAATATTAGGATATAATTGAATCAGAAAGAAATAATTTTATGAATTTAGAGATAAAAATTGGAGATTTTAAGAGAAGGAGGATACATATATGGGAATTAACAGTAGAAAAGTAGTGGTTGTAGGTTGTGGATTTGTAGGATCATCTTCTGCATTTGCTTTAATGCAGAGTCAGTTATTTTCAGAAATGGTACTGATTGATGCGGATCAGAAAAGAGCAGAGGGAGAGGCAATTGATATCAGTCACGGAATGGTATTTGCCAGTCCGATGAAAATTTATGCGGGAACTTATGATGATATCAGTGATGCGGCTGTGATCGTCATCACAGCAGGAGCAAATCAGAAACCGGATGAGACAAGGCTGGATCTGATTAAAAAGAACAGCAGGATCATGAAGTCGATCGTTGGAGAGATTAAGAAACGCGAATTTGAAGGCATTTTACTGATCGTGTCAAATCCGGTAGATATTCTTACTTATATTGCGTTGAAAGAGTCGGGGTATCCGGCAAACCGGGTCATTGGTTCAGGTACAGTTCTGGATACAGGAAGATTCAGGTATGAGCTGGGGGAGCATTTAGGTGTAGACAGCCGGAGCGTGCATGCGTATATTATCGGAGAACATGGGGACAGTGAACTGGCAGCGTGGAGCGATGCAAGAGTTGGCGGACTTCCGATCAATGATTTCTGTGAGTTGCGAGGTCATTTTGACCATGATGCATCCATGGAGAAGATTTTCGATCATGTGAAGAACAGTGCTTATGAGATCATTGCACGAAAGCATGCAACTTATTATGGAATTGCGATGGCAGTATGCAGAATCTGTGCAGCGATCGTCCGTGATGAACAGTCGATTATGCCGGTATCAAGTCTGATGCAGGGTGAGTATGGACTGGAGGATGTGGTGCTGAGTATTCCGGCAGTGGTAGATGCAAATGGAATCGAAACGGTCGTTCCGATTGAGTTAAGTGAGAAGGAACTGACACAGTTAAAAAGTTCTGCGGAGATTTTAAAGAAGATCATCAAAGAAAATAGCTGAAAAGAATACATAATTGAAGAAAGCGTCTGGAAGAATCGTTGAAAATTTGAAAAAGACGCATTAAAAAGAGGAACAACTGACCGGAAAATGATCAGTTGTTCCTTTTTTAGCTGTCAGGTATAGGGCAAGCTCTTTTTTAGTTATCTAAGAGTTTAAATTTCATATATACCGGATCATGGTCAGAATAAGAATAACCGGTATTGACATTTTCATAATGAAGACATTCTATATTATCTGAAATGATAAAGCCGTCCAGCGTTACAGTATAAGTTTCACCGGGGATGTATTCCATATCGGCATTTCTTGCACTGTCCCAGAGAGTATCACGTTCTGTGTCAGAAAGCTGATCAATGCAGAAAGAAAAGTGTTCCGGCAGTTCTTCTCTTGGGAATGGATAAGCCCAGGATTCATGATCAGCGGCATCATCATTGTCATCATTGGAGGCTTTCAGATCATGGTTGAAATCACCTCCGCAGAGAACATAATTCCCGGCTTCGTATTCTTTTTGCATATCCTGACTCAGCATACGGATCTGTCCCTCACGGATTGCATCGCTGTTTCCGTAGGCTGACATATGCAGCAGAAAGATAACCAGCTCTTTTCCGTTGTCTGTAGGAACTCTGGAAATGCTGTAGCACCGGTCCAGATCAAAAAATTTACTGAATGAAGTGGATACGGGGAAACTTCTTCTCAGAGAATCTGTAACCGGATATTTTGAAAAAAGTGCAAGTCCGGACTGGCTTTTTCCATGTGGCTGGTTAAATGGATAGAAGAGAAAAGCGGAATCATAATTCTGTGCAAATACGGTATTATAACTTGGAATCGTTTCCTTGAGGATTGAATATTCGTCCACATGGTAACTTCTGGTAGAATTAAGATCCACTTCTTCGATCAGTGCAAAATCAGGATCTTTAGAAGCAACCAGTTCTCCGGCACTTTGAACTGTCTTTTTTACACTTTCCTTACTCTTAGCCCAGGAGGATTTGCCACCATCCATGAAAAAGCTGAAATCCGGGGTATAGGCACCAAAGCCGATATTGTAAGTCAGGGCAGAGTATTCTTTCTCTGTCGTCAGGGTATCTCCTGATGAAATACTCTCTTTTGTCTGTTCAACCTGAAGCGGCTGATTATCGGGAATCCGGTGGTAACTTGCAAAAAGATAGATGATGTATGCAAGAAGAAGAACCAGGACGATCAACACGATGATCCCGAGATATTTTAGTATTTTTTTCATTCCTTTTTTCATAGTCTGTACATTCCTTTTTAGTTGCTGATCACAGAGAGGTGAGCAGTAACAAATACTTTCATTTATTTTGTTAAAACTTTTGTTTTCAACATTTTATTACTATAGCATGACGGGAATGTTTTTGCTATACTGCTTTATAAGAAATTGTTTTATAGAGAAAAGAGGATAAAAATGGAATTACAAAATGGAAGACCGGACAATACAGAAGGCAGACTGGAAAAAGAGATCCGGGTATATGACCTGTTGGACCGGCTGGGAGTAACGTATCAGAGAGTCGATCATGAGACTGCTATGACAATGGAAGCGTGTGAGGAAATTGACCGTGTATTAGGAGAGGGAACAGTGATCTGCAAGAACCTGTTCTTATGCAACCGACAGGCAACGGAATTTTATCTGCTCCTGATGCCGGGGGATAAGCCGTTCAAGACAAAAGAACTGTCGGCACAGATCGGGTCTTCAAGGCTTTCATTTGCGAAACCGGAACATATGGAGAAATATCTGGACATCACACCGGGTTCGGTCAGCGTTATGGGATTGATGAATGATATAGAGGGAAAAGTACAGCTTCTGATTGACGAAGAGGTACTGACAGAAAGATATTTTGGCTGTCATCCCTGCATCAATACCTCCAGCCTGAAATTTACGACGGAAGATCTGATCGGGAAAGTGATCCCGGCACTGAAGCATGTACCAAAGATGGTGAAACTTGGGATGACAGAATAGTGAAGCTCCTGCGAAAAGAAGCTATTTTTCAAGTACTTTTACATGGGTATCCGCATGGTCTTCTGTGAGAGCAAAGCAGTCTTTTAATCCTTCAGTAATGTAGACTTCATGTGAATCGGTCACAAAAACAGCTTCAAAGTCATTGCTTTGTTGCCAGAGTGCTGCGGCTTTTTCAAGTCCCATGACAAAAAGAGAAGTAGAAAGAGCATCGCAGATTCCACCGTCTTTTCCAACCACCGTGACGGAACAAAGCCCGCTGTCTGCCGGGTGGCCGGTGGACGGATCCATAATGTGCCAGTAAGTCTTTCCGTCCTGTTCAAAGTAGCGTTCGTAACCACCGGAAGTGATGACTGCCTGATCGGAAACCGAAAGGACCATCATGGGAGTATCGCCGGTCGGGTCCTGGATGCCCACCTGCCATGGAGATCCATCCGGTTTACTTCCAATGGTCTGCACATTCCCGCCAAGGTTCAGGAGGGCGGAAGTCACACCTTTTTCGCGGAGCAACTGAGCAGCGAGCTGTCCACCGTATCCCTTTGCAATACTTCCAAGATCAATGGTCATTCCTTTTGGAATGAATACATTTCCTGTAGCAGTATCATATTGGATCTTTGTATAATCAACAAGCGGGAGAAGGGATTCAATCTCTGTTTCCTCAGGAACCTGATATTCTCCTGTAGTAAATCCCCATGCACGTACGATCGGATAAACGGAAATATCCAATGTACCGTCTGTACGTCTGCACATTTCTAAAGCTTCCTGCATCAGGTCAGCAGCATTCCCGGTCAGTGTACCAGTTCCATCCTGATTGATCTTATAAATTTCACTGTCAGGATCTGTGACAGAAACTTCAGATTCCAGATCGGTCAGCACATTCTGTGCCTCTTTTAACAGAGAAGCATCCCCGTAAATATTAAATTCAATCGAAGTATCCATAGCAAAAAAATTGCTTTTTTGTAGCCCGGAAGAAGAATTTGTGGAAGATTCGGAACATCCACAGAGCAAAAAGGCACAAAGAGCGGAAAAAAATAAAAGTTTTTTCATAAATGAAAGCCTCCAAATGGTAATTAATGGTAAAAATTTTTCAATAAAAAGAGAATTTTTTTTCTTTGATTGACAAAGAAAATGAATGGTGTTAGCATTGTGCAACGATGATTAGCATAGTCTAACCAAAGGAAATCAAGTGAAAGTATAGCATGAAAGGAGGCATATTTCAATATGATATCCGGCGTTTGAAAAGAGTTGAAAAGGAAAGGCGTCAGGTATCTGATTGATGTAAAGGGGAAATTTCATAGCGAAAACCTTATCAGAAAGACAAAATTATTATCGAACTTTTAAGGAGGCATTTATGAAAAGAAATTGGAGAAAATTACTATCACTGGTTCTGTCCGTGATGGTGATCCTGACAACAGCAGGAACACCTGTCATGGCAGCGGAGAAAAAAGCAGCTCCGACGACAGTTACAAATTGTGAAGTCAGTGGTTTTTGGACAGAGGTTTTAAGTCTGGGATTTGAAGATACAGCCTGGATGGATAAGATCAGCAGTGTAACAGTTAATGAGGTTCAATATACGAAAGGAACGATCAATTCCTTTGGAAGTGATACAAATCTGTGGGAAATTGGGAATGCGACCGGAGCATTTGGAAGTTATAAAGCTCTGAAGATCGTAAGCCCGGGAACTTATCCGCTGACGATTGCTGTGACAGCAGACGGATATGAGGATGTGACTTTTAAGGTAACGAAAGATACATCGAGTTATCCTTATACTTATACAGCGACAGTCGTAAGTACACCGTCAGGAGAAAAAACTTATACGGCAACTGCGGCAGCAGCCACAAATGGTACCGTCAGCTTAAGTGCAACGGAAGGGATTCAGGCAGGAGAAACGGTTACTGTAACAGCTACACCGGATGCAGGATATGAAGTAGAAGCGGTGAATGTTAATGGAGTGAGCGGTGCGTCTGTAGATGTGCAGAATACAGAAGGCGTTTATACATTTACAATGCCATCTGAAAATGTAACGGTAGCGGCAACATTCAGGGAAACTGCATCGGTAGAGCCGGGCAGCATTGATTTAAGCCAGGTAAGTATGGAGACTGACTTTTTTGGAAATGAGTGGCATCTGGTCTTTGCAAATGCAGATGGTTATGTGGCAGCAGTTGCCGATGTTAAAGTCAACGGAACATCCTGGGAGAAATCATCTTTCAAACCGTCGGCCGGAGGAAAATATTTTATTGATACAGAAAATAATCAGATTGTATTTTCTGCAAAAGATTTCAGTGGAAGTTCAGACTCACCGGTTTTAAAAAGCGGAGATTCTGTGACGATCACAGCAAATGGTTATGAAGATTTTTCATTCAAATTTGTTGTAGATCAGAATGGAACGATTTCTTTACAGCCAGATGACGGACAGGGTGATCCATATGAACTTCATGTGAAGATCGATGGCTCTTTTGAGGCAGCGATTGTAGGACAGAAAGATTATGACGGAATATCCAGTGCGAGTGTTGGCGGGGCATCGGGCAATAAGAACAGTGCCGTAAAGGTTTATGGAGCAATTACGGAAAAAGGAACAGAGCCTTCAGAGAGTGACTGGGAAGAGCTGGATCATTCCTCTCAGATCAGCCTGAACGGAAGTAAGTGCAAAGTAAGCATTGTACCGGACACAGAAGCCGGAACACCGGAGAGCAGTGACAGTGGTATGGAAGGTGTTTATATGACACTCAGCAGTGACCTGACACTGAATGGTACGCCAAAGGATGCAGGAACTTACAAGATTTCGGTTTCCATTACTGATATGCAGGGACGTACGGCTGTCAGCAATACACTTCCATTCCGCATTTATACAGGAGAAGAAACCCTGGCAGACCGGCTGAAAGTCGAGAATTTCAGACAGTATGAAAGTGGATTGTACGCATGGGATATCATGGAGCCATGGGCGATCAAAAATTTTGGAAGTAATGTAGACGGTGAAGAGAACAGTGTTCGTGTACCGGCAGCATTAGAAGCATGGTTCGGTTCTCATGAAAGCGGAACTTATGGATATCTTGGTTATGATCTTGCATGGAAAGAAGTGAAGAAAGGAAATATTCCTCAGACACTTTACATTCCGTCAGGATGCAATCTGACACTGACTAATATGGAAATTCTCAGCAGTGTGCGTATTGTTGTGGAAAATGGCGGAAAGCTGACACTTTCAGATTCTGTAGTACAGGGAATTATAGAAGTACAAAGCGGTGGTACATTTTCTATGAATTATGATTCCTTTAATCAGGAATTTACAACAGGTTCTTCGATTTGTGGACAGCTTCGTATGGAAGATGGATCGATTCTGGAAAATGCAGCAATTTATTCTCATATTAACTACCTTGCCAATGGAGAGCTGACTGATCGTAGCAGTGCAGAGCCGGTTGTTACGACAACTGGAAATGTAACAGTAAAGGGACAGGTATTTATTGAAGGTGATGAGGCCGGAAGTGAGGAAGGTCAGACGGCCCTTAGAGTGAAAGACGGCACATTGAATCTGGCAGACGGTGCGGTACTTGTTACTTATGGCGGTGGCGGAAATGTGCAGCTCTATGCACAGGGCGGTACAGCCATTGAGCTGGATAACGGAACAATCACAGGAAATGGAAAAGTCATTGCGATCGGTGGCGATGTACTTTGGGGTGACGGTGGAAATGCCGTGACAGGAAATGGAACTATTTCTACAAATGAAGTATTCCTTCAGGGAGCAACAGCCCGTACTTCCAATAAGGCAACACCGGGAAAGGCTCTGGAAGACGGAATCAAAGTTACCAGCTCCGGAAGACATATTGCAGATGGAACACTGATCGGGAATGAGGTTACAAATGATCCGCTGGCAGATCTTTACTGGACAACCGGTGTAGATGCAGTTCCGCCACTGGAAAAATTTGTGACAATACCATCTACCGGTTTATTTGAGGTAACGGCAGATGTAGATTCTGTTATTTATGACGGAAATAATCAAATCCCGACTGTTACCGTAAAAGACGGAGATAAAGAGCTTGTCGCAGGAACAGATTATGTCATTACTTATGTATTTGGTGATGACGCTGCAGCAAGACCGTTTGAGGAAGCAAAGTTTGTTGAAGCCGGAAAATATGTACTGACAATTACCGGAATCGGCAATTATACAGGCATGTCAAAAGAGATTATTTTCAACATTACAAAGGATTCATCCGATAATGGAAATAATTCTGGAAATGGAGATAACGGCAACAACGGAAATAATTCCGGAAATGGAGATAATGGAAATAACGGAAATAATTCCGGAAATGATAATAATTCCAATGCAGGAAATAACGGTGCCGTAGATAAGGAAAATGGTTCTGATAAGACGAGTGGAAATAAAGTCAGTGCAGATGGCAAAAAGAACAGCCAGACCCAGGCAGTTACGCAGGCAAAGAGTGTGAAGACCGGAGATACCGCGGATCTTGCTCTTTGGATGACCATGTTGGTTCTTTCTCTTGGAGCAGGATTAAGCATCGTGCAGCTTACAAAAAAAGTGTGAAAGATAGGGTTGTAATCTACAGGGAAAAAGAGTAAATTTAATAAAATAAGTTGCCTGACAAATGGATTCAGAAGAACAGGTATGGGTGCCTCCGGGGATGAGTCAAGTTCCCGGGGGTATTTTTATGCCAGATTCAGCTTGACGTATCTGCAAAATTGTATTATAGTTTCTCGTTGCTTTGGAAAAAACCTGAAAGATAAAGAACTGATTTACATATGAAATGGAAAAATAGCAGGAGGAAATGGCAGTATGACAATTTATCAGGAACTACAGCTTAGTTCGGTTGGGTCGAAGCAACTGATCCGGGCAACAGAAGATAAGAAGGAAAAAAGAAGACATATTCTGATCTATAATTTTAAGGTATATTTGGTCATGGCTTTTTGTGTGGCAGTGGTATCATTGTACAGTAGTCTGACGGGAAAGGATAACAGTGTAGTAGGAGTTACAGTCCTGTTAGCTGTGCTTGTACTGCGACAGGCAGATTTTGGAATACGGACTACACATGGCCTTGGATCGATCCTGGGAATTTTTACGATCCTGATGACAGGACCGAGGATCAGCAATCTGGTTTCTCCGGTTCCTGCATTTTTTATTAATGTAATCTGCATCTTACTTTTGATGATCCTGGGATGCCATAATGTGATCATGTATAATCATTCTACTTTTGTACTGGGGTATCTTCTGCTCCAGGGATATGACGTAACAGGCAGGATGTATGTCCGCAGAGTGGAGGGACTGTTGGTTGGAATGATTCTTTGTATGATCATATTTTATAAAAATCAGAAGAACAGACCATATCGCAGGGCATTCCTTGATCTGTTCAGGGAGTTTGATGTCCATTCCGCAAGAAGCAGATGGTATATCCGGCTGGCATTGATCGTTGCCAGTGCAATGCTGTTTATGTCGCTGGCAGGATTACCCAGGGGAATGTGGGCGGGAATCGCCTGTATGTCGGTATGTCTTCCATTCCCGGAAGACGGGCTGGAGAGAGCCGGAAAAAGAGCTGCATTTAATATAGTAGGATGTCTGTTATTTGCCGGACTGTATCTGCTGCTCCCCCAATCATTTTATCCATATATCGGAATGATCGGTGGAATCGGAGTAGGATATTCTGCGGGGTACGCATGGCAGACTGCATTTAACACATTTGGTGCATTGTCGATCGCTTCAGGACTTTTCGGGATGCCGTATGCGGTGGCACTCAGGATCGGAGCAAATGTATTTGGTGCGGTGTATACAGTAGTATGCAGTAAAGGGTTGGGGCTTGCTTTTAAAGGCGTATCAGCTTATACTGGTTCCACAGAGACTGAATAAAATGAATGGAGGATTTGTAAATGCCAGATACAGGAACAAATGAGAACACACTGACAGGACGCAATGTCGGAAAGACATGCCGTACACATTACAGAGGAACTTTTAATGACGGAACCCAGTTTGACTCTTCTTATGACCGTGGAGAGCCACTGGAGTTTGTCTGCGGAGCTGGTCAGATGATCAAAGGATTTGATGCGGCTGTAGCAGATATGGAAGTGGGACAGGTTGTAGATATCCATCTGATGCCGGAAGAAGCTTATGGTATGCCGGATCCGGAGGCAATTTTTACACTTGAGATCGCACAGCTCCCTGGATCAGAGAACCTGGAAGTTGGACAGCAGGTTTATCTTTCTAACCAGTACGGACAGCCATTTCCGGTAAAAGTACTGGAAAAAGAAGAGAAGACGATCACTTTTGATGCAAACCATGAGATGGCAGGCAAGGAGCTTAACTTTAAGATTGAACTTGTAGAAGTGAAATAAACAGTGGATAACTTTAGAGAAAAGTGAAAAAGAGACCGTTTCCGGTGGATGAATGTGGAAAAATTCGCACACCGGAGAAGGTCTTTTTTGTGTATTGAAAATTAAATCAAGAAATGCTATAGTTTAATAAATAGAAAATATAGTTGAAAAATTATGGTTTAAAGAAAGGAAAAGGAAGCGTGTCATTCAGTGAAGAAAAGAGAAAAGCGATACAATTATATATGTTAGAAAAAATCCGTATGGATAATACACTTTTTCTGAAAAAGACAGCAGAAGTATTTTCTATTTCAGAGACATCTGTACGGCGTTATGTAAAGATGTGCATAGATAAAAAGTTGATTGAAGTATCAAATAAAAATCAGTGTGGTTATCGACTTGTAACTTATGAGAAAAAATGGAGTGTCAGTAATGATGGAACTTTAGAAGAGGATCAAATCTTTTACGCAGAGATTTTACCGGAACTGAAGGAAATTTCGAAAAATGCAGAAGATATATGGGCATATACATTTGCTGAAATCATGAATAATGCTATCGAGCATTCAGAAGCAGAAAAGATCAGTTATGCAGTAAAGAGAGATTGCCTGTATACAGAGATTTCTATTGTAGATGATGGGATTGGAGTTTTTAAGAATATACAGAAGTATCTCTTAGCTCATGGGATAAAAAATGTCAGTACAGAACAGGCAGTTCTTGAATTATATAAAGGAAAGCTTACGACAAATTTAAAAGAACATTCAGGAGAAGGCATCTTTTTTTCATCAAGGATGTTGACAGAGTTTGCAATATTATCAGATCATGCGATTTTTTCCATGAAAAGCGAAAACAGGGAAAGTTTTATCCGGTCGCATCTGATTGCATATTATACGAGGTTAGAGAAAGTGGGGACGATGGTAGTGATGAAATTGGAAAATCAGCCAGCACATACATCAAAGGATATATTTGACCGTTTTGCGCCGATCGAAAGAGGGTTTGTGAGAACCGAAATCCCAATGAGAGAGATGTGTCCGCTGGGAAATCCGGTGGCACGTTCACAGGCAAGAAGGATTCTGCGTCGGCTGGATGAGTTTGAGGAGATCATTTTTGATTTTCAGGGAATTGATTTCATGGGGCAGGGGTTTGCAGATGAAATATTCCGGGTATTTCAGAACCGACATCCATCAATCCGGTTAATTCCGGTAAATGCAAACGAATCAGTTCTTGGAATGATTCATCATGTGACAGTTGGAAAAATTGAACAAAATCAGCAGAGCGAAGAGTAAAAATTTTCACTTGACTTATTTCGTGAGAGGACTATAATAATCCCCGTAAAGAAAATATTGTTCACCAAATTCGTTGATGAGAACAAAGTCATATTCGAGATTATTTTCAGAGAGCCTGTGGGTGGTGTGAGCAGGTAATAACCGGATAAGGATATCCTCTCTAAGAAGCGGGCTGAAAGCGTGATGCACGTCAGTAAACCTCGCCGGTCTCCACCGTTATATGGATAGCATATGCTGGTATGTGAAGAGCCGCAGTTTTTTTGCGGAATCAGGGTGGTAACGCGGATTATATTCGTCCCTTTTCAGATTGATTTCTGAAAAGGGACTTTTTTATTGAGTGGACAGAAGTAAGGAGGAAATAGAATGAAAGCTTTACAGAAATTCAGCAAATTTTTATCAGATTATACTTCGATCGTAGTAATTGCGATCGCAGTGGTTACGTTCTTTATACCGGGAATGATGGGATGGGTTAATCTCCAGTTATTTACAGATCCGGTATCCAATAAGTTTACATGCCAGTCGATCATCATCGGAGTCATCATGTTCAGTATGGGGCTGACATTGACAACCGAGGATTTTAAGATCCTTGCCCAGAGACCTTTTGATATCTGTGTAGGTGCGATCGCCCAGTATCTGATCATGCCATTTCTGGCATTAGGACTGACAAAGCTTTTGAACCTTCCTGACGGAATCGCACTGGGACTGATCCTGGTCGGATGCTGTCCCGGAGGAGTATCATCCAATATCATGTCTTATCTGTGTGGAGGAGATGTAGCATTTTCTGTTGGAATGACAACCGTTTCCACGATCCTTTCACCAGTGATGACACCACTTTTAGTTTCATTCCTTGCGAGCGGAACACATATTTCAATCAAGGCACTTCCGATGCTGGTATCTATCGTAGAGACAGTCATTCTCCCGGTTGCACTTGGATTTTTGTTGAATTATTTATTCGGAAAGAAAAAGACATTTGGCGAATTGCAGAAAATAATGCCGGGAATCGCAGTGCTTGGACTGGCATGCGTGGTTGGTGGAGTTGTATCTTCCCAGGGTGCAAAATTCTTTGAGTCAGGAGTTGTGATCTTTGTTGCGGTCTTCCTTCACAATGGACTTGGTTATCTGCTTGGTTACGGGGCCGGAAAACTGGTCGGTATGAATACAGCGAAGAAGAGAACGATCGCAATCGAGGTCGGTATGCAGAATGCAGGACTTGCAACCAATCTTGCAACAACGACAGCTCAGTTTGCAGCTACACCGGAGTCAGCGATCATTTGTGCAGTATCCTGTACATGGCATTCAATTTCAGGCACATTACTGGCAGGAATGTTCGCATTTTACGATAAATGCAAAAAGAAATAATGCTATTGCAAAAGTACTTTAACCGGAAAGTGCCGTTCACACTTCCCTTTATCCCGCTTTTTTGATACACTGGAACATAGAAAAGAGGGAAAGGGAATATCATGCAGACAGAGAAAGAAAATGGGTCATCGACAGGATCATCAAATGGATTTTCAAAAAAGAAAATTCTTATAAAATATTATCACGAACGGATCAGACGGGACGTTACTAATTTTATCAAATGGATGTTACTGGCAATTCTGACCGGACTGGTGGTCGGTGGGGCAAGCAGTGCATTTGCAGCCTGTATCAGTGCGGCAACAGAATACAGGAACAGTCATTTATGGGTGTTCCTCTGCCTTCCGCTGGCAGGAATCGTGATCGTATTTATGTATGAAAAGCTGGGAAGACAGGATGGAGGAACGAATCAGGTTTTATCAACGATCAAGTCCAGGGATAATGTCCCCTTTATCTCAGCTCCGCTGATTTTCATTTCTACATTACTGACGCATCTGACCGGAGGTTCTGCAGGACGGGAAGGTGCATCGATCCAGTTTGGAGGCAGTATCGGAAACTGGCTGGCAAAGCTGGTGCATCTGGACGAACCGGATCATCATGTGATGATCATGTGCGGAATGAGTGCGGCATTTGCAGCGGTTTTCGGGACACCGATGGCAGCAGCGGTCTTTGCGATGGAAGTTGTCAGCGTGGGTGTGATGTATTATGCAGCATTACTGCCGTGTGTGATCGCATCGATCATCGCCGCAGAGTTTGCGACAGGAGTAGGACTGAATCCTGAGACATTTCCGGTTGCAAGCATTCCACAGTTAAGTGTTGAGAGCGGATTGAAGATGGCAGTGATCGCAGCCGGTTGTGGATTACTGAGTATTTTATTCTGCGTGGCATTGAAGGCAGTGTCCGGGATTTATGGAAAATATCTGAAGAATCCGTATCTTCGTGTCTGTGTGGCAGGATGCCTGGTGATCGGGATCACAATGCTCCTCGGAACAGGTGATTATATGGGAGCAGGAAACGAGCTGATCGCAAAGGCAGTGGAGCAGGGAAAGGCAAGACCGCTCGACTTTTTGTGGAAAATGATCCTGACAGCGATCACGATGCGGGCGGGCTACCGTGGCGGTGAGATTGTTCCGGCATTTTCGGTAGGAGCCACATTTGGCTGCGTGGCAGGCGGACTGCTTGGATTTTCTCCGGAAGTCGCTGCAGCGGCAAGCATGGTTGCATTATTCTGCGGCGTGACAAACTGTCCGATCGCATCCATGCTGATCTCATTTGAATTATTCGGATTTTCAGGGGCAGCGTATTACCTGATCGCTATTTCCATCAGTTATGCCCTGTCGGGATATTACAGTTTGTATAAAGATCAGACGATCGTTTATTCAAAGTATAAGGCAAGGTATATCAATCGAAAAACCCGTTAAGGCAGTTCATGGAATATTGTGGAAAGAAGACTATAATAGTTAGTATGAAAGCAAAAAGTAATAAAATGAATGTTGAACATGATTTTTCAAAAGGATCAATGATCCGGAATATTTTGTCCATGGCAGTTCCGGTCACGATCGCACAGGCGGTGCAGCTGTTATACAATCTGGTAGATCGGGTCTATTTAGGACATATCGGTCAGGGAGCGGATCAGGCTCTGACCGGTGTGGGGCTGGTATTTCCGATCATATCGATCGTGAGTGCATTTACGCAGCTTTATTCAGGCGGTGGAGCACCACTGATGTCTATCGCAAGAGGTGCAGGAGAGGAGGAAAAGGCATCAAAGCTTGAGAATGTAAGCTTTGTACTTCTTATTTTAACCGGAGTTGTATTGATGGGTGTCTTTTATATTTTTATGAAGCCGATCCTGTATCTTCTGGGAGCATCGGATGCAACTTATCCTGTGGCAGCGTCCTATTTACAGATTTATCTGCTGGGGACACTTTTTATCATGATCAGTTCAGGGATGAATCTGTTCATTAATGCACAGGGGTTCGGGACAATGGGAATGATGACAGTCTGTATCGGGGCTGTTCTGAATCTCTTCCTAGACCCGCTTTTTATTTTTGTGTGGAAACTGGGAGTACGGGGAGCAGCGATCGCAACGGTTCTCAGTCAGATGGCAGGATGTATATGGGTTCTGTGGTTTCTGACCGGAAAAAAGGTGCAGTACCCATTGCAGAGAAAGTATATGAAGCTAAAAGACAGAAAAATGATTCTTTCGATCCTGGGTCTGGGACTGTCAGGCTTTATTATGTGCGTTACGAACAGTCTGAGTCAGATCGCCTGCAATGCAACGCTGGCACGCTGGGGTGGAGATCTGTATGTCGGTGCGATGACGATTTTAAATTCTGTGCGTGAAATTTTCAATCTTGCGGCAAACGGTGTGGCGGAAGGTGCGAAGCCGGTGCTTGGGTATAATTTTGGAGCAAAGGAATATGAGAGGGTCAGGAAAGGAATTTTTGCTACGTGCGGCATGATCATGAGCTATATGGTACTGGCATGGCTGACGGTTCATTTCTTCCCGTCTTTCCTGGTGGGACTCTTTACATCTGACAAAGCACTGGCTGAGATTGCAGCACCGGCACTGAAACTCTTTTTTGCAGGATTTTTTATGATGGGATTTATGTTCTGTGGACAGGCGACATTCGTGGGACTGGGATTCCCGAAGCAGGCAATTTTTTTCAGTCTGTTGAGAAAAGTTGTGATCGTTGTGCCATTGACGATATTACTTCCATATTTTATGGGAGTTGAGGGAGTCTTTGTTGCAGAGCCGGTCAGCAATTATATTGGTGGGATCGCAAGCTTTGGAACAATGCTCCTGACGGTGATGCCGATCCTCTCAGGTAAAAAGCAGAAAATTTAAGAAATGTAGGGAAAAAATATGTGGTTGCTTTTTGCGGCAGGCAGTGCATTTTTTGCAGGAGTGACATCCATTCTTGCAAAATGTGGAATAAAGGATACGGATTCAAATGTAGCGACGGCAGTGAGAACTGGCAAGTGTGGTAGCACCGGTAGATAAACTGAGTGTACTTGTGACGGTAGTATTTTCCTATTTCGTGTTTGGAGAGAAACTGAAGAAGAAAGCTGCAGTCGGGCTGGTACTTCTGACCGCAGGAACGATTGCCATGACGAGATTATAACCTGTAAAGGAGAGAAAAGGGATGGAAAAGAAAGAAGCTTTTCGCTTTGGCGTTATGGGTGCCGGAAATATTTCAAATAAATTTTGTGATGCAGCAGGGAAGATAGAAGATGTCTGTGTGACTGCTGTAGCAGCGAGATCAGAAGAAAGAGCCAGAGAGTTTGCAGAGAAATATGAAATACATACCTATTATGGAAATTATGAAGAAATGCTTCAGAAAGAAAAGCTGGATGGGGTCTATATTGGTGTAGTTACCGGAATGCATGTGCAGTTGACAGAATTATGTATCAGATATGGGATTCCGGTGTTGTGTGAAAAGGCATTGACAGGAAGTTTGGAAGAGGCAGAAAGAATTTTCAGGCTGGCAGAAGAAAAGAAAATTTTTGTTATGGAGGGAGTATGGAGTCTTTTTCTTCCCGCAAATAGAAAAGCCAGAGAATGGTTGCAGGAGGGGCGTATCGGTAAACTTGCAGTCAGTAATGTTGAAATCGGATTTACGGCTCCCAGGAATAAAGAAAATCGCTATTTTAACAAAGAAGCCGGTGGAGGGGCGGCACTGGATCTGTTAATTTATGCGTTGGCACTGACGATGTATTTTTCTGGTGAAGACTGGAAGGAAGAACAGATCCAGGTAATCTACAATGAAGATCAGGTGGATGTGACGGAACATGTTATACTTCGGTATGAGGAGCATCTTTCATTTATGACTACCACGTATCTGGCAAATGTAGATGAAAGACTGGAACTGACAGGATCAGAAGGAAAAATAATGATCCGGCATCCGCATTATGCAGATCAGATCGTTTTGTACGATGGGCAGGGAAAGCTGATAGAGCAATATTCCGATCAGGTAACGGAAAATGGTTTTGTGTATGAAATCAAAGAAATGGTTGACTGTGTACGAAATGGTAAGACTGAAAGCAGCATAGTCCCGCATCGGATGACCTTGGAATGTGCAAAAATATTTGATAAAATAATATATAAAAATGAAAAATTCAGTCAGCGTGGATTTGAGGAAAGGAAATAAAAGAATATGAGTCAGGAGCAGCAGACCCCGCACAAAAGGCGTGTGCGGTATAAAGGAAAATATCCGAAGAAATTCGAGGAAAAATACAAAGAACTTCAGCCGGAAAAATATCAGGAGACCGTGGAGCATGTGATCCGCAAGGGAAATACTCCTGCCGGGATGCATATTTCAATTATGGTAAAGGAAATACTGGATTTCTTGAATATTCAGCCGGGACAGACCGGATTTGATGCAACGCTGGGATATGGCGGGCATACAAAAGCCATGCTGGAATGTCTGAAAGGACAGGGGCATATCTATGCTACAGATGTAGACCCGGAGGAATCTGCAAAGACGAAGAAGCGACTGGAAGAGCAGGGATTCGGAGAGGAAATCCTGACGGTCTGCCTTCAAAATTTCTGCACGATTGATGAGATTGCAGAGAAAGTGGGAGGGTTCGATTTTATTCTGGCAGATCTTGGCGTATCCTCCATGCAGATCGACAATCCCAAAAGAGGATTTTCATTTAAAGCAGATGGACCTCTGGATCTGCGGCTGAATCAGGAAAAAGGAATCAGTGCAGCAGAGCGTCTGGATACTATCTCAAGGGAAGAACTTGCCGGAATGTTGTATGAAAATTCTGATGAACCATATTGTGAAGAACTTGCAAAGGCGATCACGGATGAGATTCACAGAGGAAACCGGATTGATACAACGACAAAGCTCAGAAACGTGATCGAGAAGACACTTTCTTTTCTTCCAGACAATAAAGAAAAAAAGGATATCGTAAAGAAGACCTGTCAGAGAACATTTCAGGCTCTGCGGATCGATGTGAATAATGAGTTTGAAGTTTTGTATGAGTTTATGGAGAAATTGCCGGATGCACTGCGTCCGGGGGGAAGAGTTGCAATCCTGACGTTTCATTCCGGTGAGGACAAGCTGGTAAAGAAAGCATTAAAAGCAGGTTATAAAGCAGGCATCTATTCTGATTATGCGAAGGATGTGGTCCGCCCGTCTGCACAGGAATGTGCAAAGAATGGGCGTGCAAGATCCACGAAGATGCGTTGGGCGGTAAAGGCGTAACGTTGACTTTCCTATGGCATCATGCTATAGTAGCGAAGAACAAAGCAAATAAAGCGTTCGGTGCTGTTCTATATAGAAATTCTGTTTATATTTTAAATAGGAAGATATAGCAACAGGTAAAAGGGAAGCAGGTGCAATTCCTGCACGAACTCGTCACTGTAAGCAAATGTGACCGGCAGGCGTGAAGACGCAGCCACTGGGAGACCGGGAAGGCGTTCGGGCATAAGATTTGTAAGTCAGGAAACCTGCCGGTCGCTGGTGCGGGGAATGTACATTCCAGATCACGAGTAATTGATTGTACCGAAAAGTAATGGATCCGGGAGCTTTTCTTAAAAGAAATTCTTTTCTGACTCAGGAAGCTCAAAGAACCCGGTTTATTTTCATTGTCTTTCTGACATTTCTTACTTACTTTCAGATAAGTTCAGTTTATTTCCCGTATATTCAAGACAGGAGGAAAAAATGAAGAACAAAAAGGTTAAATATCTTGCCATGCTGCTTGCGTTTTCTATGGCAGTTTCACCGATGTCTTATACGAAGGCATACGCAGAAAATGCGGAGACCGCACAGTCGGCAGAAGAGGTGGATGCAGGAGAAAATTTGGCAGACGGAGCAGGCATTCAGGAAGGAACAAATGCCTCTGGTGGAACAAAAGCCTCTGGTGGAGCAAATACATCCGATGGATCGCAGTCTGCTGATGCAGATCATACCGGAAACGGATCAAAAGAAAATGGTTCTGAGAATGCCGGTTCAGAAAATACAGGTTCACAGGATCAGAATACACCGTCACAGGATTCCGGCAGTACCGGTGAAAATCCGGGAGAAGATCCGAATACTTCTGACGAGGCAGGGGCAGGAAAAGATTCTGAAAAAATGAATGAAAAATCAGATGATCCGTCCGATAAAGCTGATGCGGAGAAAAAGGATGCAGAAGAGAAATCTTCGGAAGAAACTGCAAAGCAGACCGATGAGACAACTGCAAAAGAGATACTTGTGACACCGACAAAAGAGATCACGGGGGTTGAAGTTCTGAAAAATAATGGAACTTCTTATGGAATGTTCCCGATCACAGATGCAACGTGTACCGTAAAAGGGGATAAGATTGAGATTTCCTTTAGTACCGGTACAAAGACTGTGTTTGACCGCCTGTATCTCGGTGCGGCGACAGACGAGGATAAGAGCAATTATGTTCAGGGTACGAATACCGGAAGTACCTGCCGGTTTACCATCCAGGTTCCGGTTTCCGCAAAGAACAGCTGGATTCCGGTTTCGGTAGGACGTTCAGATAAAGGAACATGGTCAGAAAATCTGCTGTGGATGAGTATCCCGGATGTGCAGACATCAGGAGAAAAAGAAGATTATCAGGCAAATGACGGAGTTACGGCAATTTATGGTTCTGATGATGCAAAGAAGCCGGGACAGGCTTACACAATGTTTAATATTGCTTCATCCAAAGTGGTTGTAAAAGGCGGGGCATTGCAGGTTTCGGTCTGGGTAAAACCGACAACCAATGGCAGTTTTACTTATGATGCGATTTATATTGGAAATAGAAATGATGAGACAAAAGAGCCGATTATCTTAGGCGAAGTCGATACAGAAAAAAATCTTGAAAAATTTACCTTTACCGTGCCACTTGAAAAGGCAGGCGGAGAAGTCTCTTTTGTACCAAGAAATGGACGAAAACAGACGTGGAGTACTTCAAGTTCACTGGCTTTCAAGCTTCCTGCAATGGACGATTTTGTGAAACCGTCAGAAATCAATATCACAACGCAGCCGAAGCAGGAGACTGAGGCAGGCAGCGGAAGTTCTGTGGCACTGTCGGTGGAGGCATCCGGTGAAGAAGGAATCAATCTGAATTATCAGTGGCAGTTTAGTGCCGATGGCGCAACGTGGGCAGACTGTACCGGAATTACTGCAAAGACTGCAGCATATACATTTATCATGTCTCTGGAGACGGCAGGAAAGTATCGTTGTATTGTTTCTGATGCGACAGGAATGCGTGTCACTTCTTCCGAAGCAGTAGTGAAGCTGCCGGAGGCTCCGGTTGTTACAGGAAATCAGGTAAAAGTGATCGCCGGGGGAACGGGTGCAGCGTACAATGATTTCAATATTGTTTCTTCAAAGGCTGTATTAAAAGGGAAAAATGTAATCCTGACTTTGAATGTGAAAGGTCAGAAATGGACCCGCCTGTATCAGGGAGTTCAGGCAGATGCAGATAAGACATCTGCAGTAAATGGAGTTTATCGTGCAGATGATGATACAACGACATTTACACTGACAGTTCCTGCAGAAAAGCAGGGAATGAACCTTGCAGTTACACCGGGAACGGCTTCTGCGTGGATGTCCTGGGCGAGAGATTTATATATCAATGTGCCGAATCTGGAAGGAAAAGCGAATGTAACAGAAAATGGAGTTTATGATCTGTACGGTTCAGCATATCCGACCAGCAGCTATGCAAGCCTGAATTTTGAACGGGGCAGCAGTATTTCTATCAATGGGGATACAGCAACCGTGACTATGGTTACGCAGGCATCCTCTTATGATAAAATATACATCGGATCAGTGACAGATGCGGATACTGCGAAAGATGCCGCTGCCATCAGTGCCGAGGATAAGTCCGAGATCGCCAGTGGTTATAAGACATTTACATTTACGATTCCGACCAGGGATCTTGGAAAAGAGATCAATTATGTAGTCCACATTCAGAAATCAAATAAATGGGCAGAAAAGCAGAGTACTTTCCATATTAACGGAATTCTGCCAAAGACAGGAGAACTTCCGACACCGGATCCTGATCCGACACCAGATCCGGAACCTGGCACAAAAGTTCCGGCAGATGGAATTTACAGTATCCAGGTGGATTCCAGTGCGTCTATGTTCCGTGTCATTGGATGTGAACTGACTGTAAAAAATGGAAAGATGAAGGCGGTTCTGACGCTGAGCGGTACGGGATATGGTTATCTGTATGTCGGAACAAAAGAACAGGCAGCGGCAGCAGACAAATCAAGCTGGATTCCATTCCAGACAAAGATGACAGAGAACGGAGAAAAGTATACTTATGAAATTCCGGTGGAGTCATTAGATAAGGAAATTGCAGTTGCAGCTTATTCGATCAAAAATAAGATCTGGTATGACAGAATGCTGACATTTAAGTCTGATACGCTTGTAAAGACCGGTGATATCGGAAAAGATGATCAGGGAAATGATTCAAAACCGTCCAACCCGACAAAACCAACGACACCGTCAACGAAACCATCCAACGGTTCTAATGGAAAGAATGACGGCAAGGCTGATCATGAGTCAAAATATGAGGCAGATACCAGTGGTTCTACAGGACACGTAGACAGCACAACGGCCTTAAAAGACGGAGTATATACACCGGATCGCTTTACGTGGTCCGGCGGTACAGGAAAAGTAAGGATTACCTGTAATAAAGTAACGATCAAAAATGGACAGGCTTATGCAACACTGGTATTCAGCAGTGACCATTACCAGTATGTAAAAGCCAACGGAAATACATATTATACGACAAAGAGCGGAGGAACAGCGACCGTAGTTATCCCGATCGCATTGAATAAAAATAATAAGATCCTTGGAATGACAGATAAGATGTCTGTGGCACATGAGATCGAGTACAGTATTTTCGTCTATCTTGCCGCAGCAGGAAATGGTACAACTGTCGGGGAGAACAGTAATAAGACACTGGACGAAAAAGCACCGGAGATCATGGGACTTGAATATCAGTCAGAAACCGAACTGGAATATGCAGAATATTTCAAGATCTACCATTACGATCAGGGAATCGTCCTGTTGGAAGTAGACATGACAAAAGATACGGCAAGAGATCCTGAAAAGGAAGAAAATGCAGATGAGGCTTCAAAAGATGATTCTGAAAAGACATCCAAAGAAACTTCTGAGGATACAGAGGAAGAGGTTTCCAAGTCCGATAAGAAAGACAGCACAGAAAATAAGAGCAGTAAGAGTGACGCTGCAGAAGAAGAAAGTGGAGACTCCACGTCCGATCAGAATGGAGTCAGTGAAGAAGAACTGGCAGCAGAACTGTATAAAGGCAATGTTGTAAAATATCTGCTTGTGCCGGAAGACGTAGAAGTACCGGTCGGTCTGGATCAGGATATGATCATTGTGAAAATGCCGACAGATAAAACCTATGTGGCATCAGATGAGATCCTTGAACAGATGAAAGAACTGGATCTCCTTGACTCTGTGGCAGCAGTAGGAATGGAGCAGAAAGCTTGTACTGTTCCTGAGATTGCAGAAAAAATGCAGGTAAATGAGGATGAAGATGAAGCGGATGCTGAAGTTATTTACGGGGGAAGCTTTGAAAAACCGGAATTAAAGGCACTTGTGAAGAAAGAAGTGTCCCTTGCACTGCTTCCGGGAGAACTCCTGCCGAAAGATGCAGAAAAAGACAGCACAAAGACAGAGGATAAGAAGACAAAAAAGCAGTCAACCGATGATCCTGATGAACTGACCGTAGAAGAGCAGACAGAAAGAATGGAAGAAATCACCGAAAAATTTGCATTGCTTGGTATCCCGGTGATCATTGACCGGAGTGCAGATGAAAAGACGGAACTTGCACAGTACGAGTGGATCAAGGTATATGGAGTACTGTTCGGATGTGAAGAGAAAATGGACAAGATGTTTGAAGAGGCAGTAGATGAAGCAGGAGTACAGGAGAATCAGTAAATGAAAACAAAGCTTTGTAAAATAACTGCATTGCTGCTGGCAGCGGCTCTCTCTCTGGGGGGCTGCAGTCAGCCGGGAGCTGGTAAAAAAAGTACAGACAGTACGCAGCAGGCAGAAGAACAGACTTGGAATACAAAAGACGATCAGTCAAAAAGTGATAAAAAAGGGCCGGAGATCGAGGGGCTTACCTATGAGTCGACAATGGATTTAACCTATGCGACAGAATTTGATGTATACTATTATAAGGACGGATACAAGCTGTTGGATGTACATGAAGACAGACAGTACCTTGTTGTGCCGGAAGGGAAAGAAGCCCCGGAAGGATTGCCGGAGGATCTTGTAGTCCTGCAGCAGCCGTTGGATCATATCTATATGGCAGCAACAGCGATCATGTCTCTGGTGGATGCAGTGGATGCCATTGATCAGGTAAAATTTTCCGGTGTCAATGCATCCGGCTGGTATGTAGAAGGTGCAAAGAAAGCCATGGAGTCCGGTGAAATGATCTACGCAGGAAAATACAGTGAGCCGGATTATGAGACTCTGGTGAACGGAGAGTGTGATCTTGCCGTAGAATCAACGATGATCCTTCATACTCCGAAAGTACAGGAGATGATCGAAGATCTGGATATACCGGTCTTTGTGGATTACTCCAGTTATGAATCCCACCCATTAGGAAGAACCGAATGGATCAAACTGTACGGTGCAATGCTGAACAAAGAAGATGCAGCCGACCGCTTTTTTGAAGAGCAGGCTCAGGTGATCGAGAAGCTGAAAGGCTTTGAAAATACAGAAAAGACTGTGGTATATTTTTATGTGAATACAGATGGTTCTATCGTGGTAAGAAAATCAGAAGATTATATTCCTTCCATGATTGAGATCGCAGGAGGACGTTATGCGTTCAAGAACCTGAAAAACGCAGACAGCAATGCTCCGTCAGTCAAACTGACTATGGAAGAATTTTATGCAACAGCAGTGGATGCTGATTATCTGATCTATAACGGAACAATCGACGGGCAGGTGAAGAGTATCAGTGACCTGGAAGCGAAGAGTAATTTGTTTTCCGAATTTAAGGCAGTAAAAGAAGGAAATGTATGGTATACAGGAAAGAACCTGTATCAGGCAACGGATACGGTTGGAGAGCTGATCATGGATATGCATCTGATGCTGACAGATGGGGATCCTAAAGAAATGACCTTTCTTGAGAAGATGAAATAATGGAGAAACTATGAAAGATACAAGTTTTCACGGAGAAAATTTCAGACGGAGATCCAGATACATAGCTGTATTTTCAGGGCTGGTGATTGCATTTGCAGTGACAGTGGTACTCAATATCAACACAGGAAATGTGCATATTTCCGTTCCTAAGATCCTCAGGATTCTTTTTCTGCGTGACGGGGCGGCAACGGAATACAGCATTATCTGGAGGATCCGCCTTCCGAGGATCCTGATGGCAGCGATGCTGGGAGGAGCATTATCTTTGTCCGGTTTCCTTTTGCAGACATTCTTTGCCAATCCCATTGCGGGACCGTTTGTCCTTGGAATTTCTTCCGGGGCAAAAATGGTCGTAGCACTGACGATGATTATTTTTTTGAACTATATGGGTCATTTTTCATCGTATACACTGATCGTGGCAGCGTTTATCGGATCACTGATCTCGACGGGTTTCATTCTTCTGATGTCAAAAAAAGTACATCATATGGCGGCACTGCTGGTCGGAGGAATCATGATCGGTTATATCTGTTCTGCTATCACAGATTTCGTTGTAACGTTTGCAGATGATTCAGACATTGTCAATCTGCATGGCTGGTCGCAGGGAAGCTTTTCAGGAATGAGCTGGAGCAACGTGCAGGTGGAGGCAGTGGTGGTCGGGATCGCATTTGTATGCACATTCCTGTTGTCGAAACCGGTCAGTGCCTACCAGCTTGGTGAGGCATATGCACAGAGTATGGGTGTGAATATCAAAGTCTTCCGGGTGGTGCTGATCCTGCTTTCCAGTGTGCTGTCTGCAAGTGTGACGGCATTTGCAGGACCGATCTCCTTTGTGGGAATTGCAGTTCCATTTCTGACAAGAAAGGCATTCGGAACATCGAAACCGATCGTGATTATTCCGGGAACATTCTTTGCGGGGGCGGTTTTCTGTATGATCTGTGACCTGATCGCAAGAATGGCACTTGCACCGGTGGAATTGAATATCAGTACAGTAACATCCATTTTAGGTGCCCCGATCGTCATTTATATGATGGTGAAACGGGAGAAGGGCAGGTAGTGTATGGCGGATTTTTATTTTCAGTTAAAAGACCTGGCAGTCGGGTATCATGGAAATCCGCTGATCCGGGATATCAATATCGGGATAGACAAAGGCGAGATCGTGACACTGATCGGACCAAACGGCTCTGGGAAATCTACGATTTTAAAAAGTATTACAAGACAATTAAAGCTGATCGGCGGAACTGTATTTTTTGATGATACGTCTCTGATGGAACTGTCATATAAAGAGTTATCTTCCACAATGGCGGTGGTCCTTACCGAGCGGATCAAGACAGAACTGATGACCTGTCATGATATTGTGGCAACCGGGCGGTATCCGTATACCGGCAGACTTGGAATCCTGACAAAGCGGGATGAAGAGCTGGTGGAAGAAGCAATGGAGGCAGTCCATGCACAGGAACTGGGCAGCCGGGATTTCAATGCGATCAGCGATGGACAGCGGCAGAGAGTTTTACTGGCGAGGGCAATCTGTCAGGAGCCGGAAATCCTGATCCTGGATGAGCCGACCTCCTTTTTGGATGTGAAGCACAAGCTGGAGCTTCTGGCAATCCTGGAAAAGATGGCAAGAGAGAAAAAAATGACGGTGATCATGTCTTTGCATGAGATCGACCTTGCACAGAAAGTATCAGACAAGATCGTATGCGTGAAAGGAGAAAATATCTCCCATTTCGGAAAGCCGGAAGAGGTATTTCAGGAAGAAATCATCCGTGACTTATATGAGATAACGAACGGCTCCTTTGATCCCAGATTTGGAAGTATTGAACTGCCGGGAATAAAGGGAGAGCCGGAAGTGCTGGTCATTTCTTCAGGCGGCAGCGGAATCCCGGTATACAGGAAACTGAGAAAAGAGAGGATCCCTTTTGCAGCCGGCATTTTGTATGACAATGATATTGACTGCGAGCTGGCAAAACAGCTTGCAGTGGAAGTGATCACAGAAAAAGCTTTCGAGGAAATTTCGGATGAAACTCTTGCAAGTGCAGAGAAAATGATAGAACGATGCGGAAGAGTGATCGATGCCGGGGTGCAGATCGGAACGTATAACCGCAGGATCGGGAAACTTCTGGAGCAGGCAGAGAGGCTTGGGAAGTTAGAAAGAGCAGGAAAAAAGAAATTAAAATAAATAAGACGGACAAAGGAGATGACTGTAATGGAAGAGGCAACAAAAAGAGCAGATGCGATGTCACCGGGGAAAAGGATTGAGCAGATCTGCCGGAAATACGGGATCTCAAGAAAAGAACTGGCTGAAAGGCTTCATGTAGCACCATCCCAGATAAGCCGTATTCTGAATGAAAATACAAAATCAATCAGCAGTGATATGCTGATCCGTATTGCAAGAGAGCTGAAAGTGTCAGCAGATTATCTTTTGGGACTTTCGGATGAAAAGAAGGAATTGGAAACCAGTGAACAGATCCCGATGCGGCTGATGAGTACAGCATTTACTCCGGGAACGTGCCTGGAACTGATCGGGGAAATACGAGATCATGACGCACGGGAAATGGCATATGCAGAGTACTATTATTTTACAGGACAGCATGATAAAGCAGTGGATCTTACCGAGTTGTATCTGAATCATCCGGATTCCATGCTCCGCCTTTCCGCATGTCTGATCCATACATTTGCGAACCTGTCTCTGAACCGGATCAATGCGGCACGGGGAGCCATGAACAGTTTAAAAGAAAATCTGAATCAGGTTCTGTCTGTCGGTGCTGATAAGAAAACCATCGCCATGTATGTATTTGTGGCAGGAGCAGGAAGGACTCTGCTGCATCTTCCATTGGGAGAAATGCCGCCGATGTCAGAATATCTTGGCGAACTGCCTGTAGGAATGCGTTTGTGGGGCTGTTATGTACTTGCCCATGAAGCATATTTAGAGCAGGAGTATGAAAAATCACTGGGAATCGTACAGGCATGTCTGACACTGAGTACTGAAATTTACCCGATCGCTATGATCTATCTGAATCTGATGGCGGCAATGGACTGCATGAATATACGGAATCAGGAACAGGCAAAGACTTATTTTATGGCAGCCTGGAAACTGGCAGAGCCGGATAATCTGATCGAAGGAATCGGAGAACACCACGGACTGCTTCAGGGATTGATTGAAACGTGCATGAAAGTGGATTACCCGGAAGATTACAGCCGTATCATTGAGATCACGTACCGTTTCAGCTATGGATGGAGAAGGATACATAACCCGGATACCCAGGAGGATGTTGCAGACAACTTAACAACAACAGAATTTACCATCGCTATGCTTGCAAACCGTGGCTGGACAAATACGGAGATTGCAGAATATATGGAAATGACGGTACGGACGGTGAAGCAGCATCTGACCTCTGTATTTAATAAACTGGGGATTGACAGCAGAGGACAGTTGAAAGATTATATGCTCAGATAAGCATCAGATGGAAGTAAGCCGGATGTAAAAGATTGACATTTTCAGGAAAGTCTTTTATACTAAATCTTGCTGAGAATATTTTATTGAAAATAAATAGAGATACTGATTTAGAGTGGGCAGAAGTTCATGAAGGGGTACACCACCGCGGGTGTAGTTCTTTGTGGACTTCTTTTTTGTTGTCAGGTATATGAAAAAATCCAGTAGATTTTTTCATATACCATGATGAGTATCTCGATCATATATAAGATCTTCAGCGGGACGCATAAGATGAGGTGCAGGAAAGAGCAGAAGGAGGAGAAAATGATTACAGTAAATGGAAAAGAAGTAAAGGATCAGGAAGAGCAGACGGTTGCGGATTATCTTGAAGAAAATGGTTATCGGATGAATCTGATCGCTGTGGAGTTAAATGGAGGGATCCTTCCAAAATACGAATACTCAGAGACTCGTCTGAAAGATGGTGACAGTATGGAAATCGTGACATTTGTTGGAGGAGGCTGAAAATGACATTGACAAAAGAAGAAATCATAGAGGCATTGAATGAGCGGCATTCACCGGAAAAGCAGCAGCTTTTATCAGAAGGTCATGTGGCGATCGCAGGTCTGGGTGGTCTTGGATCAAATGTGGCATCTGCACTGGCAAGGATCGGGGTGGGGCATCTGCATCTGATTGATTTTGATGTGGTGGATATCACCAATCTGAACCGACAGCAGTACTTTATCGATCAGATCGGAATGTATAAAACCGATGCATTGAAATCTCTGCTGGAGCGAATCAATCCATATTTAGAGATCCGAACAGATACAGTGAAGGTGACGGAAGAAAATTTACAGGAACTTTTTGCTGATGCACCGATCGTCTGTGAAGCTTTCGACAGACCGGAGGCAAAGGCAATGCTGGTCAACGGGATACTGGAACATTTCCCGGAAAAGAAATTAGTTTCTGCAACCGGGATGGCAGGTTATGGAAGCAGTAATACGATCCGGACGCAGAGACTGATGAAAAATTTTTACCTCTGTGGTGACCGGGTAAGCGAACCGGAATATGGCAGGGGACTGATGGCAGCGAGAGTTGCGGTCTGTGCCGCTCATGAGGCAAATATGATCACGAGACTGATTCTTGGGGAAGAAGAGGCTTAAAGAGAAAATAAAAAAGAAGGAGAAATTAAAAAATGAAGACAGCACAAGACAAATTAATTTTGGGAGGTCATGAATTTACTTCCCGGTTTATTTTAGGATCAGGAAAATTTTCACTGGAACTGGTGAAAGCCTGTATTGAAAAAGCAGATGCACAGATCATCACACTGGCTCTCCGCCGGGCGAATGAGGGCGGGCTTGCCAACATCCTGGATTATATCCCGGAAAATGTCACACTTCTGCCAAATACATCAGGAGCAAGAAATGCAGAGGAGGCAGTGCGGATCGCAAGACTTTCAAGAGAAGTAGGATGCGGAGATTTTGTTAAGATCGAGGTGGTTCATGATTCAAAATATTTACTGCCGGATAATCATGAAACGATAAAAGCAACGGAAATACTGGCAAAAGAAGGATTTGTTGTCATGCCCTATATGTATCCTGACCTGAATGTGGCAAGAGCTTTGGCGGATGCAGGTGCGGCATGCGTAATGCCACTGGGAGCACCGATCGGTTCCAATAAAGGACTGAGTACGAAAGAGTTTATTCAGATCCTGATTGATGAAATTGAGGTTCCGGTGATTGTGGATGCAGGGATCGGGCGGCCATCTCAGGCATGTGAAGCAATGGAGATGGGAGCAGATGCCGTGATGGCAAATACAGCGATCGCAACGGCCGGAGATGTGCCGATGATGGCAGAAGCTTTCAAAAAAGCGATTGAGGCAGGAAGAAATGCGTATCTTTCAGGACTGGGAAGAACCATGGAGCGAGGCGGCAGTGCGTCCTCACCACTGACTGGATTTCTTCAGGATTAGGAGGCAGTAAAATGGAACATACAAATGAGAGTATTTTGAGTAAGGAAATTCTGGAGGATCAGAAAAAAAACCGGATCGACCATATGACATACCTTCCGGGAATGGAGGACATTGGATCAGAAATACTGGATCAGGTTGTGGCAGAAATGGATGCGTATGATTATGATCAGTATACGGCAGCAGATGTAAAAAGGGCATTGGCACATTCACAGCGTACACCGGAGGATTTTCAGGCACTTCTGTCCCCGGCAGCCCTTCCGTATCTGGAAGAAATCGCACAGGCGGCACAGGTAGAGACAAGAAAGCATTTCGGGAACAGCGTCTATATGTTCACTCCGATCTACATTGCGAATTACTGTGAAAACTATTGCATTTACTGTGGATTTAACTGCCATAACAAGATCAACAGAGCAAGGCTGAATGCAGAAGAAATCGAAAAAGAGATGCAGGCGATCGCAGCGACGGGACTGCAGGAAATTCTGATCCTGACAGGTGAGAGCCGGAGCAGATCAGACGTAGAATATATTGGAGAGGCATGTAAGATCGCAAGAAGATATTTCAAAGTAATCGGGCTTGAGATCTATCCGGTCAATGCAGATGAGTATGCTTATCTGCATGAGTGTGGAGCAGATTATGTGACAGTATTTCAGGAAACTTATAATTCAGATAAATATGAGACACTGCATCTGGCAGGACATAAAAGAATCTATCCGTATCGTGTCAATGCACAGGAGCGTGCATTGATGGGCGGAATGCGTGGTGTGGGGTTCGGTGCTTTGCTGGGACTGGATGATTTCAGAAAAGATGCATTTGCGACAGGATATCATGCATATCTTCTTCAAAGAAAATATCCCCATGCCGAGATTGCATTCTCCTGTCCGAGACTTCGCCCGATTATCAATAATGACCGGATCAATCCGATGGATGTGCATGAACGACAGCTGCTGCAGGTTGTCTGTGCATACCGGTTATTTATGCCGTTTGCCAGCATTACGGTTTCGACAAGGGAATGCGAACGGGTAAGAGATCATCTTGTTCAGATTGCAGCGACGAAAATTTCTGCAGGGGTCAGTACAGGAATTGGTAGTCATGTGGAAGAAATTGAAGAGAAAGGCGATGACCAGTTTGAGATTTCCGATGGACGGTCAGTGAAGGAAGTTTATGATGCACTGCTGACAAATCATCTTCAGCCGGTTATGAGTGATTATATCTATGTATAAGGAGAGTCAGGAATATAAGAAGTACTGCGAAAATGTGATCGCAGTCAGCAATCGGCATTTATGTAAGAGACCGTTCCTTGAGCAGATCAAAGCAGTATGTGAATGGCATCCCAAAGCATTGATCTTAAGGGAAAAGGATCTGACAGAAGCGGAGTATGAACAACTGGCCGGACAGGTAATGAAAATCTGTGAAATGTATAAAGTACCATGTATTCTTCACAATTTCTGGCAGATTGCGGTAAAATTAAACTGTAACCAGATTCATCTCCCACTGCCTGTGCTGAGACAGTTGGTGGATCAGGCCGTGATACAGGAGAAAAACCAGGACAGCAGAGTATTTTATCAGATAGGGACTTCCGTTCATTCGGTGGAAGAAGCGGTTGAAGCAGAAAAGCTGGGAGCATCTTATCTGGTGGCAGGCCATATTTATGCGACGGATTGTAAGAAAGGCGTTCCTCCAAGGGGAATCAGATTTTTGAAAGAAGTCTGTGATGCAGTGAGGCTGCCGGTCTATGGGATCGGTGGGATCCATTTTGAGCCGGAGCAGTGGAAAGAACTCGCCAAAGCCGGAGCAAAGGGTGGCTGCATTATGTCAGGAATGATGACGCTGTCAGAAGAGGAAGGAAAAGCAGAATGAAAATTGTAACAGCGATAGATTCGTTTAAAGGCAGTATGACATCCATGGAGGCCGGAAGGGCTGTGGCAGAAGGAATCCACAGGGCAGATGCCGGGGCAGAAGTACTCGTAAGACCGCTGGCAGATGGTGGTGAAGGAACGGTAGAAGCACTGACGTCGGGAATGAACGGGAGCAGACAGCAGGTACAGGTAACAGGACCGCTGGGAACACCGGTCATATGCGAATATGGAATCATTGAGTCATCCGGGACGGCTGTGATTGAGATGGCAGGTGCGGCAGGGATCACATTAGTTCCGGATGAAAAAAGAAATCCGCTCTATACGACAACGTATGGTGTCGGTGAAGTGATCCGGGATGCCATCAAAAAAGGCTGCAGGCGATTCATTATCGGCATTGGTGGAAGTGCAACCAATGATGGTGGATCAGGGATGCTGCAGGCACTTGGATACGGATTCCTCGATAAAAATGGAAACCAGATTCCCTTCGGAGCGAGAGGGCTGAAAGTTTTAGAAACGATCACGGAGACGCATGTTCTGCCGGAATTAAAGGAGTGCAGATTCCGTATAGCGTGTGATGTAACGAACAGCCTGTGCGGTGAGCAGGGGTGCAGTGCTGTCTTTGGTCCGCAGAAAGGGGCAACTCCGTCCATGATCATGGAGATGGATCAATGGCTGGAAAATTATGCGGCACTGGCAGGAAAAAAATTCCCGAAAGCAGATCCGCAGCAGGCAGGAACCGGGGCAGCCGGAGGACTGGGATTTGCATTTCTGACATTTACCGATGCAGTTTTAGAGTCAGGGATCAGGATTATTTTAGAAGAAACCCGGCTGGAAGAGTATATCAGAGAAGCAGACCTGGTGATTACCGGAGAAGGACAGATGGACGGACAGACCGCCATGGGAAAAGCACCGGTAGGAGTAGCCGGACTTGCAAAGAAATACGAAAAGACGGTGATTGCATTTACCGGGGCGGCAGGAGCGGATGCAGAAAAATGCAATGACCATGGAATCGATGCATTTTTCCCAATCCTGCGAAATGTGATTACAATGGAAGAAGCCATGAAAAATGAAAATGCAAAGAGAAACCTGGCAGATACGGCAGAGCAGGTGTACCGGCTGTGGCGGGCAGGTGCAGGCAGAGTATCCGGCACTTTTTTATTGCCTGAAATGTATTAATTTAAGATAATCAATCTTCAATAAATGTTATTCACATTCTTATGAACAAAAAAATTAAGTTACCAACAAAAAACACATTGTAATCCTGTTATCCTTTCAGTATTCTATAACTACTCCGATCCGTGGAGTATCTGAATTCAGAAAATGATCAACAGCTTTTATTCAAAGCATCGATCCAAAGGAACGCAAAGAAAAAATTTACTGAAAGAAAGGATATGCCTATGAAAAATAAACTACAAAAGTATTTCCCGATGATCCGTACGAAAGGAGCGGTGCTTGAAGAACTTCGCGGAAATAAAAAACTATGGGATACATTCTGCGGCTGGAAGGAAAAATACCAGCAGGAGTATCTCGAAATATGTACAGGGGTTAAAGGGGTAAAATTATTGTATGATACTTACTTTAAAGTAATTATGAACCCGGATACCCGACCGGAACGGCTGAATGATTTTCTGTCAGAAATACTTGGGAAAAGAGTTGAAATTTTAAAAGTGCTGCCAAATGAATCTGCCCGGATTGCTGCTGAGAGTTCTCTTTTGATTATGGATATGGTGGTGCAGTTTGAAGATGGAAGTATTGCAAATGTGGAAATTCAAAAGGTTGGATATTTATTTCCGGGGCAGCGAAGTGCCTGCTATTCTTCCGATTTATTATTGAGACAGTATAAACGGATCCGCGAAGAACTCGGACCGGCATTTACTTATAAAAAAATCCAAAAGGTCTATACGATTGTTCTATTTGAGAAAAGCGGGTCTGAGTTTAAAAGCTTTTCAAAAGAAATTTATATTCATCACAGCGAGCAAAAATGTGATAGCGGCATGGCAATTAATTTGCTGCAGGAATATACATTCATTTGCCTTGACATTTTTAGTGACCTCATTCAAAATGAAGAAAGAGAGATAGAAACCAGACTGGAAGAGTGGCTTGTATTCCTCAGTCAGGATGATCCTGATATGATTGAGAAATTGCTGAAAAAGAATCCAGATTTTCGGAAAATCTATGAGGAACTATATAGTCTCTGCCTGAATATGGAAGGGATGATGGAGATGTTTTCAAAAGAACTGGAGATCCTTGATCGTAATACGGTAAAACTAATGATCGATGAAATGGGAGAAGAACTGGTCGCTGAGAAAAAAAGAGCAGATACGGAGAAGCACCGGGCGGATACAGCAGAAAAAGAAGTTGAGCGACTAAAAAAAGAACTGGAACGGATGAAGAAAAATGAGTAACGGAATAGAATATGAAAGAGCGGAGTGACGGGATGTCAGAAAATGTACTATTTTCCGGTGAATCGCAAAATATAGAATATAAATCTACTTTGCCAGATAAAAGTGAAAAATATATGAAGACAATCGTTGCATTTGCAAATACCCAGGGTGGAAAGCTGATTGTAGGTGTGGATGATCAGACCCTTGAGATTGTGGGGATTAAAAATGCTGAATTATTTCAGGTGATGGATGGGATAGCTAATGCAGTATCAGATTCATGTGTACCGCAGATTATTCCTGATATCGAACCGTTGACTGTAGATGGGAAGACAGTAATTGTAGTGAGTGTAGAAGCAGGGAAGAACAGACCTTATTATCTGAAATCAAAGGGAAAAGAAAGTGGAACATATCTACGTGTAGCCGGCACATCAAGACAGGCATTTCCAGAAAAAATAAAAGAACTGGAAATGGAAGGTGCGAGGATTTCCTGGGATGAACTTATATGTGTGGGATATATCGTGACAGATGAAGCAATAGAAAAGCTTTGTAAGGATATTGAAAAATTCCGTCGAAAGGCGGGAATGACAGAAAATCCTGTGAAGAAAGAGCAGCTTATTAATTGGAAGATCCTGAAGCAGAAGGAGGATCAATTATCAGCAACGAATGCGTATGCCCTGTTGACGTCAGACTATTTTCCATTTTCAAAAACTCAATGTGCGGTATTTAAAGGAAAAGACAGAGCTGTATTTTTGGATAAAAGAGAATTTACAGGACCAGTATATAGTCAGATCGAAAAAGCAGTAGAGTTTGTCCTGAGAAATATAAGACTAGGAGCGACAATAGAAGGATTGGTGAGGAAAGAAAAATATGAACTCCCGACAGATGCGATCAGAGAAATGATTATTAATGCACATTGTCATCGTAATTTTTTGGAGGAATCCTGTATTCAGGTTGCCATTTATGATGATCGCCTGGAAGTGACATCACCCGGAGGATTGTATAACGGTCTGACATATGAAGAGATTATGAATGGTCATTCCAAAATAAGAAATAGAGGAATTGCCAATATTTTCAGTCAAATGGGACTTGTTGAGGCATGGGGAAGCGGAATGAAAAGAATTTTTAATGCTGCAAAAGAATATGGACTTCCAAAGCCGAGGGTGAGTGTGTTTGATAATATGTTCCGGGTAGAGTTATTCCGCAAGGGCGATCTGGTGGATAAAAGCATCGGAGAAGGCTGGAGTACCATCGGAAATAACGATGAAACCATCGGAGAAAAATGGGAAATCATCGGAGATAGAGGCAAAAGCATCGGAGAAGAAGTAAAATATAAAAACCAGGTAAGAGAAGTATCAGCAATCTATGGAAAAAGGAAGTTAAATCCAACGCAATACAAGATTCTTGAACTTCTTTTGCTGAACAGGCAGTTGTCAGCGAATGAACTTGCAAAAGAAATCGGAGTAGCGAGACGAAATATAGAAGCGAATATCAAAAAATTAAAAGACCGGGGGATGCTTGTCCGACATGGATCACCAAAGTATGGTTATTGGGAAGTTATAGATAAGAGAATATAATGAAACTTTTCTAAACTATATTGACATAATAGACAATGCATTGTATAGTCTGATACGGAACTAAAAGAAATACTAATTAAATAAAGAAACTTTCTCTTATTCAGAGCAGTGGAGATACAAAGGATCTAAGAAGCTGCGGCAACCCCACATTATAAAGGAAGGTGCCAACCTGAGCGAGTTACTCGAACAATAAGAGGATTGTTACGATAGATTGACAGTCCGCCTTATGCGGACTGTTTTCGCGTATTAAAGCCTGACCTGCACCCTGACAACTCATTGGCTGCCACGCTTGCGTGAGCAGACAGAGAGTTGCCAGGGTATAGGCAGGCCGCCCGCGACCGAGATGAAGCGAAGCGGAATCGAGGTTCCGCGGGGCAGGTCAGGCGGACGCATTCAGAAAACCTGTACCGGAAGAAGGGCAGGCCGCCCGCGACCGAGATGAAGCGAAGCGGAATCGAGGTTCCGCGGGGCAGGTCAGGCGGACGCA
>NZ_CAKRGI010000013.1 GCF_934330165.1 uncultured Mediterraneibacter sp. | reverse complement strand
TCCCGGCATGACCTGAAAAGTGATTCCGTTCAGTGCTCTCGTCTGGTTTGGCAACGTCCCATAGACTTTGGTAAGACTTTCAATATTCAAAATTGTTTTCATGTGAATACCTCCTATCCATTTCTGGGTAAATGATAGCACAGAAACACAATAAATAACACTTACAGTCGCTGTAAGGATTCTGTTCCTTTTTTCAGAACAAGAATGATGCATCAAGCAGTATAAGTATATGTTTTGTAAAAACGTCGGGTGACAATTATAATGGTATCGTAATTTAAGACACTTCCAGAGACATTTTTTAATGAATCTGATATACTGAAAATACTACAGAAAGAAGGATCATTATTATGTCTCGAACAAGAAGAAATTTCTCCGCAAAATTTAAATCAGAGCTAGTCATTGAGCTACTCAAAGGAGAAAAAGACTTAAATACGTTAGCTGCTGAAAATAATATTCAACCAAATCTTTTGCGCAATTGGAAGAAAGAGTTCCTGGATAAAGCTTCCGTTGTCTTTGACGATACTCGTGAAGACAATCTGAAAGAGAAACTTTCCATGGAACGCAAAGAAAAAGCTGCATATGCAAGAAAGGTTGGCCAACTCACCATGCAGGTGGATTGGTTGAAAAAAAATCTGAAGAAACACTTGGACCTGACTATGAGAGTAAATTTAGTCCGAAACCTTTTGAAGACTAAGGAACTTCCTGTCAAAACAGGTGCAACTCTTCTTGGAGTCAATCGTACCAAAAGCCGTTGGGCTGATAACATTATGATTGAGAGATGGTTCCGCAGCTTCAAATACGAAGAAGCATACCTTACTCAATATGCCAATATTCGGGAAGCACGTAAGGCAATCGGGAAATACATACACACATACAGCGGTTTGTGCTGTGGTTATTCAGTTGAATTTTGAACATTACATAATATCCTCTTTCTGCAAAATTACTTTTTCTCCTTCGCCGCATGGCTCCTGAAATGCTGTAATCAATATCCTTCTGCTTCAGATGGAAACTGCTTCGAAACTTGGAATTATCCAATCGTTCAAATAACTGCTTGTACCATTCATCCTTCGTCATGTCATCACCACAAATCGTATTGTTTCATAGTCTCTGTATTTCGATATTCATGCTTCTCATAATATCCTATCAACTTCCCATCATCTCTGAGTGCCACCATATAAACATCTTTATTTTTCCACTAATTCATGAACCTCTGCTAATCATTTATATACATACCTTAAAATCATTTTTATAACTTCATCAATCACAATCGGCTTTGACAAATGTGCGTTCATTCCTGCATCCAGTGATGCCTGAACATCTTCTGCAAATGAATTAGCTGTCATTGCTATAATAGGAATGTTTTTTCCATCCGGTCTGTCATTCATTGCCCTGATTGCTTTTGTCGCTTCATAACCATTCATTTCAGGCATCATGATATCCATCAGAATTACATCAAATGTGCCTTCCGGATGATTTCTGAAAATATCAACAGCATTCTTTCCATCCACAGCTCTTTCTACATTCATCCCGAACTCTTCCAACTGCACGGCAGCAATCTCTGCATTCAGTTCATTATCCTCTGCAAGAAGGACATTCACACCTGTAAGATTTACCTTTTCAGAAAAACCTGTGTCTGACTTATTACATTCCTTATCTGTAATTTCCAAAGGAATATCCACAACAAATGTGGTTCCCTCATGCTTTTTACTCTGCACGGAAATGGTTCCACCCATCATATCTACATACTTCTTTACGATAGCCATCCCCAGTCCAACTCCATGGTACTGCGTTCTCACATCGGAATCTTCCTGTGCAAATTCCTCAAAAACTTCTTTTGTAAATTCCTCACTCATGCCAATACCAGTATCCGAAATGCGGTAACGCATATTTATATATCCATCCCCGCCCTTTTCCTGACACCGGGCTTCAAAGGTAATCGTCCCTCCATCCGGAGTGAATTTCACGGCATTGCTCAGAATATTGACCAGCACATCACACAGGCGTGCAGGATCCGCAAGTACATTTGGAATCTTTGCTTCTTCACGCTGAATCTTAAAGTTGATATCCCTGTTCGTAAGAAAGCCTTTTGTAATATCCAATACAGAATCTGTAATGTTTTTCACATCCGCCGGTACCGGATCGTATTTCACTTTTCCTCTTTCGATGCGGGTCAGATCTAATACATCATTGATCAGCGACAGTAAATGCTCTGAGCTTTCGTCAATCTTTTCCAGACAATTTTTCACTTCGTCTGACGGATTGTTTTTCATTGCAATACCGGTAAATCCTATGATTGCATTCATCGGTGTCCTCATATCATGGGACATATGTGACAGAAATGCTGTTTTTGCCTTGTTTGCAGCCTGTGCATGCTCTGCCAGTTCCGCCATTTCCTCAGCTTTCTCCTGGGCCGCCTTCTGAGCTTTTTTTCTTGCACTGAGACGCACCATTGTCCCAGCTATAATAGTCAGCAGCCATCCAAAAATAAGAAGAACCCAAACAGTAACAACAGGATGCAGACGTATCCAGTCAACAAGTGTAAGCTCTGTTGCTTTGTATGTGGTATACTGTGCTGCAAGATCTTCAACAAGATTTTTGGGCATGGCATACATTGCTTTCGTCAGAATACCAGCCAGCGCATGGTTCTCAGTTGATGAAATTACCATGCGGTAGGTGAATGTAGGCTGTTCCAGCAGAGTATATGTCATGGTGCCCGTAGTGTCACTGTTCACAAACGCCTGTGCCATGTAATAGTAGACGAAGGCAGCATCTGCTTTACCCTTACGGACAGCTTCCATCATTTCCTGTCTGGTACTGCACATCAGTTTTTCTGCACCGGGTGCCATTGCATCTTCAATTGAATTTGATGCTGTCTGGTCAACAGTAGTAACAACATTAATTTTTCCATCAAAGTCACGCCGTGTCACCCTTGCCAGCTGCATCGTAATGAAAGGTGCAGTAATCCCCCATTTTTTCGTCTCAGCATAATTATCTGTTTCCAGGCGTGCATCGATGCTCATATCTGTGGTTTCCGTATTTTTCTGATAAGCAATATACTCATCTCTGGTAGCAGGTGTAAGAAACTCATAGGAAATCCCGGCATAGTCTGCAATTTTCCGGAAGTAATCCGGGATAATACCCTTCATCTCACCATTTTCATTATAAGAATATGGATAACGGGTCGGATCACACAGAACATGAAGCGGGTTGTCCTTGGAATACTGTGAAATAATACTTTTTTCTTTCTTGGTATATTCCAGATTCTTAGTTTCTATGCTTTCATAATTTTTATTATAAAGTGTCGTTTTCCAGTCACCCTCAACTGCATTCATCTGGTCGATTGCATAATTGATCTCATTCAGCAATTCTGTATTACCTTTTTTAACCATGACATAGAAATCGCTGCTGTCAAATTTATCCACGATACGCTCATTGTTTGTTTTTCTCAGAGAACTGGCAGCAATAGCATCAACATTTCCGCTCTGAAGAGCTTCCTCCATCTCTGCTGTCGTATCAAAATAAAATGGATCATATGTAAATCCTTTATTGCCTGCAAAATGCGCAAACTCTTTATCTCGTGAGCTTCCATTCAAAAGTGCCACACGCATACCGTTGTAAGTACTGTAATTGCCATCCACAATCGTGCTGTTGTCACTGCGGACGGTCAGAATCCCATTATTGGTTCCGATCGGACGTGAAAAATCAAACTTTTCTTCTCTTTCCGGTGTTATGCGGGGAGATGTTACCATATCAATCTCGCCATCTTCAAGCATCTGCTGCATATCATCCCAGCTCTTATCATATCCGACATATTCGTAATTCACATCCCAATAACGGGCCATCAGCCGAAGAAAATCATAGCCATACCCACTGCGGTTTCCCTCTTCATCCATTACATGATAACCATCCATGGCAAAGAAACCGACTTTGACAGTTTCATGCTGCGAACTGTCCTCGGCTGCATATGCAGTCTGGGGAGAAAATATCATACACACGCATACAAAAACCAGTAACACTGCCACATATTTCTTTGCTCTCGAAATCATATTTTAAATCTCCTGTCTGTCAAATATATTTCTCTATACATCTCCTTGTCAACCTCCTGTTTTATTCAAGTCGAACGCACGTGAGACTTGGTGCGTGATTCTGGTCAGCGAAAGCTGACATATTCTTCTCAGAATCACTGCACATCCCCGCGGAGCGTTTATCTCAGTCGGAGATTGTACTCCCACTGAGAAAGACTTGTTATTACTCACCACTTGCAGAAGTGGGAGTCTTCTCGACTGAGATAAAATTGCACTGTCGCATCAATATCTTCATCTGAATCTGCCGCCCTGACCGGGGCTGTCAGAAACACAACACAAAGAATTGTCTTACTGCATTTTCTGTTTTAAAACCAATAGCAAAGTGTCCTCTATTTTTTTACTGTCAATGGGTTTTGCAATATGTGCATTCATTCCGGCATCTATGCAGTCCATGATATCATCCTGAAATGCATTCGCTGTCATCGCAATGATGGGTATCTTTTTTGTATCTTTACGGTTCAATGTCCTTATCTGTCTGGCTGCTTCTAATCCATCCATTACCGGCATCATGATATCCATAAAAATAATATCAAATCTGCCTGGAACTGACTGGGAAACAATATCCACAGCCTCCTTGCCATTTTCTGCCGTAGTCACAACCATCTTTTCATCTTCCAGCAGCATTTTTGCAATTTCCAGATTTAGCTCATTATCCTCAACTAATAATACACTCTTACCCGACAGATCAGGCTTTTCCACTTTTTTTTGCTGTTCCTTCTCAGCATTATGATCAATCTCAAGTGGTATCGTAACGGTAAACGTTGTACCTACATTTTCTTTACTTTCCAGTTTGATTGTTCCATTCATCCTGTCCACAATATCTTTTACAATAGAAAGTCCAAGTCCGGCACCACTATATCCATTCGTTGTTTCTTTTCCTTCCCGGGCATAGGATTCAAATGCATGTTTCTGAAATTCTTCGCTCATACCAAGTCCCGTATCGGAACATACAAATTCAAAAACTGCCGTCTTGTCATCACTTGAAATCTCATTGAAATACAGGATTACTTTACCACCTCTTCGGTTATATTTAACAGCATTTCCGGTAAGATTCATAAGAAGACGGTTTAAATATTCCTCACTGCCAATAAAATATCTGTGATGAAAAGTACTCATGGAAGCTCCGCCTTCAAAGCGGATACCATACTCCTTTGCATTTATCTCAACAATCGAAATCTGTTTTGCAAGCATCGCAATCAGATCAAAAGGCTTGTGTTCCAACTGCAATGTTCCGGATTCTACTCTTCCGATATCCAGGACATTATTCAGAAGGGACTGCAGATAGTCCATCGATTGCATTACCTTCGCTTTACATTCATACAGTTTTTCCTTATCGCCAAAATAACGCTCTGATATATTGATCATCCCACTAATTCCATTTAAAGGTGTCCGGATATCGTGGCTCATATGTCTCAAAAAATCTGTCTTTGCACTGTTCGCCTTTTCTGCCTGCTTCTGTGCCTCTTTTGCCTTTTTCTCTGCAATTCTGGCTTTTTGGAGTAATCCAAGTATCAGTATCAGCACGATCAAAAAAACAGATACAACAAGCACCGTAAAGCCCCGGAAATTGTCCCGTATAAACTCCTTTGCCGTAACTTTCTTCAGATTACTGTCATACATATACACAGCATTGGAGAATTTTGAAGCAGACATTGTTTTTATAGTCTTATTCAGGACAGACAGCAGCATGCTATTTCCACGTCTGACTGCAAATGACACCATACCGTACTTTTCCAGAAAAACACTATGCAGTTTATTATCATCAGAATATTGTTCCAACTTGCCTGAGTCCATAATCATGCAGTCTGCTTTTCCATTATAAACAGCCCTCTTTGCATCCTTCCATGTATCATATTCCTTCACATGCCACTGTGGATAATTATAGGAAATATAAGACTTCAAATCACTGTCTTCTCTTGGTATCGCAACCGTATTTTCAGCATTTTCATCAAAACTATTTTTAACCGTTGCAGCCGCCATATTATACTTCCAGACAGTATCTGTTAAATCATAGCCCAGGTCTTCGGCAGCATTCGTATTTTGCATCACATGAAAAATCATATCAATTTCTCCATCATGCAACGCTTTTTGCATATCCTCTTGTGAATCATAGCCCTTCAGGTCAAATTTCAAAGTCTGTCCTTCCAGGCAGTTTTGTGCAAGCTGGGTGTAATCCATGATCAGGCCGCTCACTTTTCCGGTTGCTATATCAAGAGTACTGACCCCGCCATCGTTTATCAAATAACCGATTTTGATTGTTCCATGCTCTGACAGCCATTTCTGTTCTTCTCCCGTCAGAAAATATACACTGTCCACTGATAGAAACTGCTTATGCAATTCATCTGCATAATAAGGATTATCATCTGTGATCCTTCTCATAGCATTATCCAGCTCTGTCTTTAAATCAGAATGACTCTGGCCAATCGCAAAATATATTTTTGAACTTCCGAGATTCGTTAAGGCCACCATTCCGTACCCATCCAGACGGGAATCCTCTAACGATACAAAAGCGTCAATTTCTCCGTCTACAATTTTCTTCAAAGCATCTTCATTATTTGAAACATTGACATGCTGTGTATGCAGATCATATTTCTTTTCCCACTCGTTCAATACCATTTCCGACAGGTAACCCATAAGCACCCCAATCTTTTTCCCATTGAAAGATGCAGTGTCAGAGGATGAGATGTCTGTATGATCGGGTTTTACATAGACATAATATCTTTCGTCTCCCATTGGAATAGCGGAAAAAAGCATAGTCTCTGCCCGTTCCTCCGTATAAGAGATTCCTTCTATAATATCCAGCTCATCATTTTTTAATTTGTCGAAACAATTTTCCCATGTACAATCTACATATTCATAGTTCCACCCGGTATAACCTGCGATTTTCTGCAGATATTCATAGCCGTATCCGCTTCTTTTTCCATTTTCATTTATCTTATCATATGTATCATCCGGTACACCAATCCTGACAACTCTCTCTTTCTGATTTTCTGCTGCAAAAGCATAAACCGGACAGATTGAAAAAAGGATGCAGCTGCACAATATTATAATGATACCCCTTTGCAATACTGATTTATTCATTTTTATCCCTTTACGTGACATTGTAATTACTCTAATTTTGCATTTTTCTATTTTACAGTGTCAAAATATCCAATGATTCCAATGTATCCATCCTTCTTTAAAGGCGACCACAATGTATGCAATTTCATTCTATACATCTGACTGTTATTATCCACCGTCGCTTTTATCGTGGCAGATATTTCTTTATTTTGTACAGATGTTTGATGTAATAAAACACGAATACATTGAACATCTTCTCTTCATAGTTTCCTCCAATAGCTTCATAACACTCTTGCATTGTCATATTTTAGTCCTCCTGTCTATATTTCACCGCTTATTTGACACTACCCTATCAATTATTTCACCAATTTATGAATTACTTTTATCAGTAATTCCGCATCAACAGGTTTAGCAATATGTTCATCCATCCCTGATTCTTTTGCCCTTATTCTGTCCTCCGTAAACGCATTTGCTGTCATTGCAATGATCGGTATTTTCTTTGCATCCTCTCTGTCCAGAGACCGGATCATCTTTGCAGCTTCATAACCATTCATGACCGGCATCATAATGTCCATAAGAATGACATCAAATTCACCAGGTTCACTATTTCTGAACAGCTCAACAGCTTCCTGACCATTCCATGCTTTTGTCACATCGGCACCTTCATTCTGAAGCACAAATTCAGCGATTTCCATATTCAGCTCATTATCTTCCGACAGAAGAATATGCAATCCCTTTATAGAATTTTCGGATACATCCTCCTGTTCTTCTCGTTTATCCGCATCCAAATCTATTTTAAATGGAACCCGGATCACAAATGTCGTCCCTGCACCTTTTTCGCTTTCAAAAGTAATGGTTCCACCCATTTTCTCGACCAGCTTCTTTGAAATGGCCATTCCCAAACCGGTTCCGGCAAACTTTGTGCGGCTTCCTGTATGTTCTTGTGCAAATGGTTCAAACACACATTTCTGGAACTCCTCAGTCATTCCGATTCCCGTATCCCGGCAGATAAATTCCATTGTCGTCATTTCCGGCTGTTCGGATGGAATTTCAATACAGCTGATATAGATCTGTCCGTTTTCTCTGTTATATTTCACCGCATTGGACAGGATATTCATCATCACACGTTTCACATACCCCGGGCTTCCAATAAGATCCCGGTGTATGATTTCTTTTTTCTCCCACACGATCCGGATATTCTGTTCTGCAGCCACCTGCTCGATCACAACAAATACTTCTCTGGAAATACTGCTTAGATTAAACGGAATCTCTTCCAGAACGATTTCACCTGACTCAAGCTTACTCATATCCAGAACATCATTTACCAGTTCCAGCAGCAGATTGGAGGCCTCTTTCACCTTTGCTCTGTATTCTGTCTGCTTCTCCGTATCATCTGCATAATGGTCTGCCATATTGACAAGTCCGCAGATTCCATTGATCGGAGTCCGGATATCATGGCTCATCCGCTGAAGGAACTCTGTTTTTGCCTCATTGGCAGCTTCTGCCTTTTTTGCTGCTATCAGAAGTTCTGCTTTATATTTTTCATCTTTTTCCTGTTCCTGTTTCCGGTGTGCCAGATTGGTTCTATATGTCCAGAACCAGAATATACTAAACATCAGAAAATAAAGAAAAATAACGCTTATCACACTTAATGGAAGGTTATGGAACACTTCCGTATCCGGAAGATACGCATAAATATAATAATCCCGCTGCTTCAGCATGATTCCATAACATCCGGTTCCTTCATTCTTTAAATGGTAAATGTGCTGACTGTCTGTATGCTTTTTCATTGCCTGAACAACTTCGTTGTTAGCCGTATTCTGTCCTAACAGACTCTCATCATTGCTGGCAACAATGATTCCATCGTCTGCAACAAGAATCGTTCCATCTTTCTGAGTACTATAACCGTTTAAAAGTCCCTGTATCGTCAGTGTATAGTTTCTGGCAAATTCAGGAGAAGTGTAATAGTAGATTGCTACAATACCCGGTGCATCTTTTCTGGCACAGGCTGCAATGTCGACATGTGATCCATTTTCCCTGTCAAACCGTTCCGAATAAGTTCTTTCTTCATATCCGTCAAAATCCATGATAATATCTTTTTGCAGATACTCTGTAATCTCATTGGCCAGAGATTCATCCGTACTGTATTCACAATCCATCTTTCCTTCTGTATCCAGTACAATGATGCCATCCACCCAGAGAGTCTGCAGGTTTTCTTTCAGGAAATCCTCGCTTACCTGGCCTCCGTTTTCTGTTTCAGTTTTAATATTTGTACTCATCTGTCTGGCACTTTCAATGGCACGGAGGAGACTTTTGGATTCCGAAGATTCATTATAATGGGTGTAGGTGGAGCACTGCACTTTCACATAGTTTACAATCTCCACCATTCTTTTCTCTGCTTCCGCTTTTTCTACGTGGAAGAAATAAAACAGAGAGACTACAGCCACACAGATTCCAATCAGACCACCGAGCAGCTGGATTCGTTTTTCTTTTGTCTTGCTCTTAATATCCAAGATCATCCACCTCCAGATACTTCTGGGGATCATCCAGATATTTTTCAATGATTTTCAGGGATGTGCCATCCTGACGCATTTCTTCCAGCGTCTGGCTCATCTGCTCACAGATTCCTCTGTCATCCTCTTTTGCAAAAGCAACGCCTATTCCGGTAATCATCAGAGGCTCTTCCAGGATACGGAAGCTTGCATCATAATCCTTCATATACTGAACAATAGATTCCTCATGTGCAGCGACTGCATCTACATAGCCTTTTCCCAGAAACGTATAGATCAGTTCCCGGTGTCCAAGACTGATCAGATTTCCCAGCTTGGGGATCCTCTCATCCGTCCGGTTCAGAAAGATGCTTTCCGGTTTGGTTGTGGACTGGACAGCCAGATTCTTTCCCTCCAGATCACTCAGTTTATAGATATCACTGTTCTCATTTACAGCAACCACCTGACGGCTTGCTATGTATGGCCCTGCCCAGCGGTAATCATCAAGACGTCCTTCCATAGAAAAGCAGCCCATGATACAGTCAATCTCTCCGCTCTCCACCAGTTCTTTTTTCTTCTCCCAGTTAATTTGGACAACCTCCACCTGATATCCCATTCTTTTGAATGCTTCCGTAGCCAGTTCTACATCAATTCCTGTCGGGATTCCATCCTCATTCAGATAATTATATGGTGGATAGTTATCGCTGCCGAGGGTAATAACAGGCTTTTCGGTTTCTTCTTTTGTGTTATCTGTGTTTTTACACCCTGCCAGGGTGACTGCTAAAATTCCTGCAAGCAGAATGCCTGCAATCACTCTTTTTCCTTTCATTTATCTTCCATCCCTGCTATTTTTTCGATTTTTTATATCCGGTTACTTTCCATTTATCACTGTTCAATGACCTGCACTTCGCTGCCCCCCCCCGGATTTTATGCTTCTGATCGTCTTTTCCAGCACCTTCATCTCAACCGGTTTTGAAACATGGGCATTCATACCGGCTGCCAGAGAACGCTGAATATCCTCTGAGAATGCATTGGCTGTCATGGCAATGATCGGAATCTTTTTTGCCAGTTCATGTGAACTTCTGCGGATTGCCTTTGTTGCCTCATAACCATTCATAACAGGCATCTGTACGTCCATCAGGATCATGTCATATTCCCCTGGTACAGATCTTTCAAATGTCTCAAGAACTCTTTCACCATTTTCACAAATGGTACACTTTGCACCCTCAATCTTTAACAGTTCTGTCAGGATTTCTGCATTTATCACATTATCCTCTGCACACAAAAATCTCATGCCCTGCAGGATATTACTATCCCACTCATCTGTTTCTGCATGTAAGCCCGGAGAAATAAATCCTTCTTCTGCAATTTTCAGATCCATAAAGATCTCAAAACAGCTTCCCTGTCCCGGTTCACTTTCTACATCGATGGTTCCGCCCATTGCATCAACCAGATTTTTGGTAATTGCCATTCCAAGACCGGTTCCCTGTATCTTATTTGTCATGGAATTTTCTTCACGGGTAAACATATCAAAAATTGTATTCTTGAAATCTGCTGACATTCCCATACCATTATCACTGACTAAAAAGCGGTACTTAGCATAAACAGAAGAATGTGATTCACATTCTTCTGCCAGAAGCTGAACTTCTCCACCTTCCTGGGTATATTTTATTGCGTTAGACAGCAGGTTACTGAAAATCTGCATCAAATGGACTCGATCCCCATTCACCCACTCATGCCGGATATTTTCTTTTGTAATTGTAAAGGTCTGCTGCTTTTCATGTATTTGGGAATGAAATATCGTGTCAAGTTCCTGTATAAACTCCACGATAGAAAAGTCAGAATATTTGAAAACAGTTTTTCCGGCTTCAATCTTACTCATGTCCAGAACATCATTAATGATCCCTAACAGATGCTGTGATGAAGTGTCAATTTTATCCGCATACTCCATTACCTTGCCTTTATCACCGGCATCATATCTGATTAGTGATGTCATACCAATGATTGCATTCATAGGAGTACGTATATCGTGAGACATATTGGCAAGAAAACTGCTCTTGGATCTGTTTGCTTCCTGTGCCACCTGAAAAGCTTCCTCTGACGCCAGTTTTGCCTGACGCAGTTCCGCATTCACTGTTTCCAGCTTCGCATTGTTTTCCCGCTCCACACGGATTGCTTCCTGTTGGTTTCTGTGCATGACAAAAGAAATCCCCAGTATAACACAGACAGCTACGATCACCGTAAATATAACAATAAACACCATAACAAAATTGACAAGTTTTAAGGTATTTGTAGCAACATATTCTGCCGGAACCAGAAAGATAAGTGTCCATTCGGCATTTTCCATTCTTCTTAATCCGTAAAAATATTCTGTTCCATCCAGAACTGCATTAGAATAACTGCAGCCTTTTTCTTCCAGTTCAGCTTTTGTTTTCTCAAAGGAAGAATTGTGAAGATACCTCATATTCTGTAAAACAGAAAAAACATTATGTCCCTTGATCAATTCTACCTGATTGCTGTTAAACAGTTTAAATCCATTATCATCCAGTACATACACACTGTTGTTTCCATTATATGCATCGCAGTTAAAATAAGGATTCAACTGCTCCATATCCTGAGCAATTCCAAAATAGAGAATTGAAGTTTCCTTTTCTCCATTCTGAAGATAGATTGGCTCCGGCAGACGATTCAGAAATACCATCTTTGACTGATTATCCGTCATAGAATCAAAAACAAAACTAATCTTTTCAGAACTCTCTTCAAAATAATCCAGATCCCGGAAAAGTCCCCTGCTTCCGGATTCTGTATAATATCCACCTTCTGAATCCACTGCCATCAACGTGATCTTGTGATCTGCATATGCTGATAATTCATATTTCTTTTTCATATATCTGCAGAGTTCATCTGTAGTCTGTATGTTTTCATCACGCAGATAATTACATTCTTCCGTTACCCGGTCCCAGTGGGAATCGATCACATCCTCCAGATTTTGAAACATCTGACGGGTAATCTCTTCCATCTGGTTTAACCGTTCCTCATAGATGATATCCTGAATATAAGTATGATACAGGAAAAAGAATGCAAGAAGCATCGCTATACCAGTCATACAGCAGCCCAATATTAAGTTTCGGTAACTTTTTACCTTCTGCATCCTTCCCCTCCGCTTATTTCCATTCAGCGTCTGCTTCACTTAAAGTCTTAAATTGCCCAAAAAACTCTTTTGCTGCATCCAGCCCTACAACCCCACTGTCTGTTACTTCCACTTCCGAAGCAAGTTTTTCGCTGATTCCGGAAATTGCAACCTGATAAGTCTTCTCATCTTCCAGTTCCATCGGACTTACCAACACATAAGGGTAATTGTTTCCTGTACTGACTGCATCATATCCCTCTTTATATAAGTCTCTTATCTGTTTTCCTGTTAAACTGAGTGTCTGAATTGTCCGTGTCCAGCCTGTGGGAATCAGTGCACTGAGATCATCCACTGTAATATCTTTTGCATACATCTTTGAACTTACGCAGTCATTGTTCTGATTCAGCCCGTTGCCACTGATCCATGTTCCCAGGGAAACAAGTGCCAGATCACTGTCGGTTGCCTCTGCAAAACATCTGCCTACCAGCTTTGCACAATTTTCCTGCGAAATGACTTCCGTTGTTGTGGTAATAACTTCCGGTTTATTATTTACCACGCTATCCTGATCATCCTCCAGCTGCCTTACTACGTCTTCTATGGTTGCTTTATCCTGCATATACTCCAGCATTTTTGTTCCTGTAGTGACAAGTGTATTTTCCCATCCTGAATAAATAAGAGGTGCAGTATTTCCTGCATTGATTGCGTCTGCAATATCACCATAATAGGTATCATCTGCCTTTGCATCCTTAAATGGAAGGAGACTGGCTTTTAAGGATGTCTCTGGATAAAGGGAAGATGTTCCTTCCACCGTAGACAGCACCTCCATTACCTTCAACGCATCTTCAAGTTTCTGCGGATCGTCTTCTAACTTTTTATTCAGCCCATAATAACGACCCACCGACAATATGTAGACATTCTTTCTTCCATCTTCTGACAGATACGGCATCAGTCCAAATTCATCTGTTGTAGCATCTGAATCTGTGATGCCATTCTGGGATCCGAGCATAAACAGCGTATTTCCCTTGATAAAATCATCTCTTGTCACTGCATCATCGATTGGATCGCTGTTGCTGCCGTCAAGCATACCAAGGTCTTTCCATTTTCGGATATATTCCATGCTGTCCATCATGCCCTTTGTATCACTGACATTTGCTTTCCCTGACAGATAATCCTTCCGCCACTGTCTTCCATCCAGAGAGCTTAAAAATCCGGTATCTGCAATATTGCATAAATACTGGAACCCGTATCCCGGATACTGAATCTGAGGCAGGCATAACTGAACCCCGGCTTCCTCTGCTTCCTTCGCAAGCCGCTCAAGTTCCTGAAAAGTCTGTGGAAGTGTCCAACCATGTTTTTCTAATAATGTCTTATTATAGGTAATTCCAAAACAATTATATGCAGACGGAAGCATATAGATTGCCCCATCTTCTGATACCTCTTTCAGACGTGATTCTACATAATTATCTGTGAAAGCATATCCTGAAAGATCCAGCATCCTGTCACTGAGATCCTGCAGTTCCGGATCATAAAGGGAAAGTGTACAGATATCCGGCAGATCATTTTCCTCCAGTATTGTATTCAGATACACCGTTGTATTTGCTCCACTGTACGGGACTACTTCAATCTCAATCTCCGGATAGGTTTTATGCACCTCTTCTATAAAGCTGTCCACATCCATATAAGGAGCCATAAAAGTAATTGCTTCGTGCTTCTTTGGTGTGTCATTTGCTTTCCCACACCCTATAAGTCCCGTTGCTGCTGCACATGCCAAAATAAGACATACACTTTGCACTTTTTTGATTTTCATATTTTTTTCTCTTCCTTATAAAATTATTATAGTTACGTCTATGAAATAACACCGTAAAAATGGCTGCCATTTTAAAGGCTCTGTAGCTTTGCATCCCAGACTTTCATCTGGATTGCCGATCATCTTTTTAAAGCTTTTAAACTTATGCAAAAATATTGATGTTATTATACTCCCATGTTCCACTGTACACAAGAAAAATCTCACCGCTTTAACGCTTAAAAATAAAAAAGAACAGCCGATATATACACTCGAACTGTTCTCCTGGTTGTCACATAAAAGTTTGAACCCTCTACCAAACTAAGTGAAAGTGCAGAAAAGAAGTCATTTTACTATAAATCCTATTATTTATAATTACTCATCTAACAGTTTAATCAGTTTCTCTAAAAATGCTTCCTCGCCTAAAGTATTGATCTTGAAAAATACTGCCTGACTTCCACCGGCAGTGATAGCCGAAAGCTGAATTGGCTCGTCTCCATTTTGAAAAAGTGTGACACTCAGGCTGACTCTGTTACTTCCTGCATAACTGTACCGTTCAAATACTCTTACGCTGCATCTGGCAGTGCCACTTTCAAAATCGCTGGCATCTTCCAAAGATGCAGACATACTACCATTTAAGATCCCCGATTCAATCCTGTTGAGTAACTCATTCATATTCCCATTGATGCTTCTTTCCAGTTTTGCCATATTATTTCACACCTCCATAAAAAATCAGATTTTCTATCCCTTTGTAAAAAATATTTTTCTTCTACTGTAAACTGAGCATCTCTCTGAGTTTTTCCACCAGTCCATAATCTGCAGGAAGCCAGTTCACCGTATGCAAAGTCTCTTTCGTCAGCCATTTTGCTGCCTCATGCTCCTTCAGTACAAGAGTTCCTTTTTTGATCTTACAGACAAAGCAGTCCATTGATAAATGAAACTTTGGATAATCATACTCTACCGTATCGAATAATTCTTTCACTTCGACTTCTGTATCCAGTTCTTCCATAATTTCTCTTACAACTGCTTCTTCCGGTGTCTCACCTTGCTCAATCTTTCCACCTGGAAATTCCCATCCGTCTTTAAATTCTCCATATCCACGCTGCGTTGCGAAAACTTTACCATCTTCGATAATAATTCCTGCTACTACTCTGACGGTCTTCATGCTATTCCTCCCTTATCTTTGGTTCAATTATTCTCTGAACTCCACCGCATGCTTTCGTTTCCACTTCGGGAACAGGTTTCTCTGACAGATATAATTTTCTCTTTCTCTGATGCCGACCGCATGAAAAAAGGTTTTCCAGAGATCGGTATATGTATCGGTACATTCTTCTGTCTTTCGCAGTGTATCGAATTCTTCATCTGTCAGATAACGCAGGTAATTTGTCCCGTCTTTCGGATGGATACATGCAATCTTCCGTTTATCGTCAATGATCATCCAGTGTTCTGAGGGCATACGATCAGCAAAATGTCTGCCAACCAGCATGATCACATCGCTTTTCGGCTCTAAATGGCTGACGTAAACACTTCCATTTAAAGACTCAAATCGTGCAAACTCCCGAAAATGATGACATTCATTTCCAACTTTTCTCCGCAGCTCTACGATCCGCATCACAGGTGGATTCGCATATTGCTCCAGTACACTGCTTCCTGTGGCAAATCCGATCCGCAGGAACTGATAAATTGCCTGAAGTGCATCTTCCTCAGCAGATAATGATGCATAATACACATACAGATAGGCTTCATCCGAGATATCCCTGCGGATCGACCGAATCACTTTTTCTGCTTTGGAAGCATCTCTATCCACATGGATATATTCATCAAAGATCGTCTGCTGAAATACCGGTTCTTTTCTTAACTGTATCTGATCGTGTCCAACCTGCAGTGCCGCTGACCATGCATCATAAATACAGGTCAGAATATCTTCAAGCCGGTCTTTGCAAGTATATATTTTCATAATCTTCTGCTCCTATCGGATTCCAAAATCTGCCAGAGTCATCTGTGAAAATGATTCATTGGCATGCTCAGTCTCCCACAATTCTTTTTTATCTGTATGAACCAGTTGCCGGATGATATAATTTTCTTCAATCGGAGTATGGTACATCTGCTTTCCCTGGCAGGTAATAAAATAATGGGCTCTTTTCAATACTACTCCCATCTTCTTTAAGCTGGGAAAATCCAGTCTTCCATAGCGTCTTGCATTTACGATCCGAACGGCTGACTTTGGACCGATCCCGGGAACACGAAGCAGGACGGCATAGTCTGCAGTCTCCACTTCCACAGGGAATTGATCCAGATTCCGCAATGCCCAGTCACACTTTGGATCTACCAGTTCATTAAAATCCGGCTTTTCCGGGGACAACAGTTCTCCTGCCTGGAATCCGTAAAACCGGAGAAGCCAGTCTGCCTGATATAACCGGTGTTCACGCAGAAGAGGAGGAGGTGTACCAATCTGCGGTAATACTGCCTCCTCATTTAACGGGATGTATGCTGAATAAAAAACACGCTTCAGATCAAACCCCTGATAAAGAGCCTGCGTTGTCTGCAACAGTGTATAATCGCTTTCACCGGCAGCTCCTATGATCATCTGGGTACTCTGACCTGCCGGAGCAAAGCTACGCTTTAACTTTGACATATCCCGTGGTGCCAGCTGGGAGGCATTCTCCCATCCCAGCACATACTCTGATGCTGGTCTCTTTCCGTTCTCCAACGAGAAAGATGACTCATTTTCCGACAGCGAAATCAGAGGGCTTTCTTCTGAAGCCGCATCCCCCATACTCAGGCTTTTTCTGAATCTCCGCCTGGAATCTGCCGAAAAAATCCCGTGATCTAAATATCGGTTTCCGAGACTTCGTTCCATATGAGCTGTCTTGCCGGCTGCCATCCGGTGAGATGCGATCGTATTTTGCACTTTTCCCATGGGATTCAGAATGGTCTGCATCGTTTTGTTGGGTGCCAGTGTGCGAAGTCCTGCTTCTGTAGGCAGTTCTAAATTCACACTGATACGGTCTGCAAGATAACCGGCTGCTGCGAGCAGTTCATCAGAAGCACCAGGAATCGTCTTTACATGGATATAACCATTAAAATGGTACTTTGTCCGCAGCAATAACAACGTCTCACACATTTTCTCCATCGTATAAGAAGGATTCTTCAGGACGCCGGAACTCAGGAACAGTCCCTCAATATAATTCCGCTTATAAAATTCTACAGTCAGTTCACAGATCTCTTCCGGTGTAAAGGTTGCTCTTTTGACATCGTTACTGGCACGATTGATGCAGTACTTGCAGTCATAAGCACAATGATTCGTCATCAGGATCTTGAGCAGGGAAATACATCTTCCGTCTGCCGCAAAACTATGACAGATGCCACATGCTTCAGCATTGCCGAGTTCTCCTTTCTTTCCCCGACGGCTTGAACTGCTGGATGTGCATGCGACATCATATTTGGCTGCATCTGCGAGAATCTGCAGTTTTTCCTGAATTGTATAATTGCTATTTATAAATTCTGTAATCATAGTCTTATTATACAAACATACGTTTCGCAATGCAAGTCATTTTTAGAACAAATGTTCATCAATACTGCTCTTTATTTTTCTAATGCTGTACCATAAAATACTCGAGGCTGATCTCATTCGTTGCCACATCTGCAAGATTTACGCAACTGTTGCCCATACGGTCGATCAGATGAAGAATATTGGTAAATGGTGCTGTCATACTCGATTTACATTTTCCTTTATTTACACGCTGGATATGAGCTTTTCGCATTTTAATATCCAGATCCATGATCTTATCCTTCCGCCTGATCAGCTTTTCGACCTGCACGGAGTCACGGTTCTGTAATGCTTTCATCGAATCATCAAACATCTTTTCAAGGGTTTTCAGACTCTTTTGCAGCTCGTCCATTGCCTCTTCTGTATAGTTGTATTGATGATCTGTCTTTTCCTGTATACATCCGGCAATTTCAACGCTTAAGGTTCCCATACGCTCTACATCACTTAAAACATACATCAGACTGGCAGTCTGAGATGCCTGCTGCTCCGTCATAGTTCCTGAAGAAAAGAGCAGGGCAAGATATTCTGTGATCCGGTCTGCCAGTGTCTTGATCTGATTCCCTTTTTCTGTAAGTGCATTCATACGGGTGATTTCTTCCGTCTTTACGATGGAAATCGTATCTTTCACTGCTTCTTTTACCATATCGCTTAAATGAAGAATCTCTTTTGCAACCAGCTGCAGTGCAGCTGTCGGCTGGCTGATGATCTTTTCATCCAGGTATAATGGGCGTGCAGGATCGATCTCTTTGCTTTTTCCGTCAGGAATCAGCGTCATAACGATTTTGACCATTACATTGATCAGGCAGACCCAGATCAGAGTCATGGCAATGTTAAATACAGTATGTGTATTTGCAATCTGTCTTGAGATCACTTCGATCTCAGGTCCTTTTGGAGAAATATACTGGATCAGTGCTGCAAACGGCTTTACAAACCAGATAAAAAGAAAGCATCCTGAAATATTAAAAATACAATGAGCTACTGCTGTTCTTTTTGCATCTTTGCTCTGTCCGATACTTGCGAGAAGTGCCGTAATCGTAGTTCCGATGTTATCACCGAGCAGGATCGGGATCGCACCGGCAAGGCCAAGAATACTTGTCACTCCGTCCGCACCCGGCTGTGCAGCAAAATTCTGAAGGACTGCAATGGTTGCACTGCTGCTCTGTACTACCAGAGTCATCAGCGTACCAACACCGACACCTAAAACCGGGATATGAGCTACTTTTCCGATCAAGTCTGTAAAGACCGGACTGGAAGCCAGCGGTTTCATAACATCTCCCATGGTTTCAATTCCGAGGAAAAGAAGTCCGAACGCAAAGATTGTCTGTCCGATACTTTTTAATTTTTCTGATTTTGTTACAAAAGCAATAATAAATCCAATAAAGATGATAATATAAATATAGTCACTGATCTTAAAAGCAATGATCTGTGCTGTCATCGTAGTTCCGATATTTGCACCGAAAATAATCGAAATTGCCTGCGGCAGACTCATCAGTCCGGCACTCACAAATCCGATTGCCATCACCGTTGTTGCACTGCTGCTCTGCAGTACTGCAGTTGTAACAGCTCCGGCAAGTACTCCGAGCAATGGATTCTTTGTCAGGAGTGCAAGAATGCTTTTCATTTTTTCGCCGGCAGCTTTCTGCAGGCATTCACTCATCATATTCATTCCATAAATGAAGACTGCCAGACCCCCAAGAAGTCCGAATACTATCTGTAGTTTTTCATTCATAACGATTCCTCTCACATCTTTTGATAGTTTGCATTTGTTGCTACAATGTTATTTGTGCGTCTGTTCTCCAACGCTATGACAGCATTGTAGAAAACTCATATGCATTCTGTATCAAGTTCATGTTAAATCTATGTTAAATCGTGTATGAATGTTAAATTTATGTTGAGTTATTGAAAAACCTTATGTTTTATCTTTATTTACATTTCTTAAAAGTTCCTTTTTTCTTCATCCACAGATATGCTCCGATACAGATCAGTACAGACAGCAGTGAGCCTGCAGGTGCTGCAAGTCCCATCGGGAGCAGCATGTCCGGAAACATTTCTGATGCCAGATAAGAGCCGGGTACACGTATAAGCACAATGGCAATGATATTATGGATAAATCCAATATAGGATTTTTCATATGCAGCAAAATATCCACTAAAACTGAAATGTACACCGGCAAAGATACTGTCGATCACATATCCGCTCAGATATTGCGTTCCAAGTAAAACGACAACCGTATCAGCAGTAAATAATCCAACCAGACTCTTCCCGGTCAATTCGATCAGTCCTGTCATGATCAGACCATAACCTGTAGTAATGATCGTCGCATATTTCAGGGTCTGTGATGCCCGGTCATGCCTCCCTGCCCCGATATTCTGTGCAGAAAGTGTGGAAACAGTCGCCAGCATGGACGAAGGAATGATAAAGATCACACTGATCATTTTTTCAACGATTCCGACTGCTGCTGCATCATTCAGACCTCTGTGGTTTGCAATGACTGTAATGATGATAAAAGCGATCTGGATACAGCCGTCCTGGACTGCAACAGGGAAACCTACCCGTAAGATCTGCCACATTACTTTTTTATCCGGACGGAAATCAGTTTTTTTCAGATGAATCCCGGTCTTTCTTTTCATAATTGAGATCAGGGCAATGAACACACTGAATGTCTGGGACAGCGTTGTCCCCAGTGCAGCTCCCGCCGGTCCAAGCTGAATTACACCGATAAAGAAATAATCAAGTACTATATTTCCTATACAGGCAACCCCAATAAAATACATCGGGCTTTTGGAATCTCCCATCCCCCGGAAAATAGAACTGATAATATTGTACGCTGTAATGAAGGGAATACCGATAAAGCAGATCGTCAGATACCGGATACTTCCCATTATCGCCTCTTCCGGTGTTCCGATCAGAAGAACGATCGGACGGACAAAGCATAAAAGCCCGGCTGTAAAGACCACTGCAACAATCATAAATAAAGTGATCGTATTCCCGATCACATGGGCAGCATCTTCCAGTCTTCTCCCACCCACCGCACGACCGATCGCCACCGTTGTCCCCATGGCAAGACCGACAATGATCACAGTCAGCATATGCATAACCTGACTGCCATTTGCGACTGCTGTGATACTGTCTACTCCATAAAACTGTCCAACAATAAAAAGATCGGCCATTCCATATAACGTTTGTAAAAAATAAGATAAAAGATATGGCAGTGCAAAATAAATAATCGTTCTCAGGACACTGCCCGATGTTAAATTTTTTTCCAAAGTTGAGTCCCCCCTTCTAAGGATTTTCTGTCAGATCCCCTTTCATTTCCTGATCTGATTTTATTTCTTTACTTTTAATAATCCTGCATTTGCCAGGGTTTTAAGATCCATCATACGAAGCGTATCATCCCGGAACAAGATATGAACAAGCCGGTCATCCAGCTGAGTTACTACACCTTCTCCATATTTTTTATGTTCCACGATCACGCCTGCCCCCAACTCCTCTTTCAGGCGGGAATACAGTTCTTCTGAAGCTTTTGTCTGCCGGATGCCGGCAACTGCGGCATAGGGTTTTGTCTGCCTGAATGTCCGGCTGATCCTGCTGTCCACCGGCATCAGATTTTTGCTGCTTTCTTCTGGAATGGAAGATTTCCCGAGAAACTCTGAACAGAATGTACTGGGTCTGTTTGTTGTAAAAAGTGTCAGTTGGTCTTTTGCCCTTGTTACTCCGACATAAAAAAGCCGACGTTCTTCTTCATATGCCTTCAGTTCCTCTGCTGATGCGTGACGTAGATTTTGTGGAATTGACTCAGGCAGGATTCCATCTGCCACATCGATCAGATACACGCTGCTGTATTCTAATCCCTTGCTTGCATGGATCGTAGAAAGGATCAGAGGACATTTCCGATCCGGTTCTTTCTCCCGGATCATGGCCTTCAACTGCTCCAGTCGTTCTGTAAGTTCTACCGGAGAATCTGTTCTGCTCCCAAGAATCCTGAGAATTTCCAGTTTGCTGTCACTTAGCCCTGAACGGTTCAGATATTCCTGATATCCCGTAAACTGCAAAATTCTGTAAATTGCACGTTCTCCTGAATCCTGCAATATATTCTGTAAATGTGTCCGCATCGACCGTACACTGCCAAGTACATGACCGTTCAGATCAGGATCCTCCGAAGCCACATCCAGAACCGGAATTCCTTTTTCTTCACTGATCCAAGCAATGCGGATCGCATCCTGCTTGCGGAGATAAGTACCGATCTTATAATAGATCTGTAGAAAGGCTTCTGTATCCATTGGGTTCTGAGCCAGTTTTATGATATTGATGATATCCAGTACGGTACGGTGTGAAAAAAAAGAAAGTTCTGCATTCCGCATCTGATAAGGTATTCCATTTCTCTCCAACAGATCGACCAGTGGAATGATGCATTCATTATCACGGTATAAAATAGCTGTCTGTGAAGTGCATCCTTCTGCCAGCTTTGCAAGATATGTGTACTGAGCTTTTCGATTCCTTAATGCAATCTCCCTGATATCAGAGGCAGGTTTCCTGGTGGCTTTCATATGCTTTTCATGCCGCAGGGTATTTCTTTGGATAAACCGGTCTGCCGCCAGAACGATCCTGGCATCCGACCGGAAATTTTCTTCCATCAGCAGGACTTTTGCATTCGGATAATTTTTTTCAAATTTGAGCAGAGCTTCAGGATAAGCTGCACGAAATCCATAAATGCTTTGATCTTCATCCCCCACCATAAAAAGATTCTCCGTTCCTGATGCCAGCAGTGCAATAATGGCATGCTGGATCTTAGAAGTATCCTGTGCCTCATCCACGCAGATATAGGGATAAAGTTCCTGAAAATGCTTCAGCAGTTCCGGCACGGAACGCAGCATCGTATAAGCGTATACCATCTGATCATCGTAATCCATCAGCCCTTTTGCCCGCAGCTGTCTGCAATATTCTTTATAAATAACTGAAATTTTCAGTTCGGCTTTTTCATCCAGTTCAAGAATTTCTTCCTCAGTCAGCATCATATTCTTGATATAAGTGATCAGAGTACGCACCGTCTTCAGGTCACTTTCCGTTGCATACTCATGTTCACTTTGCTGATAGATCATGGACAGCATCCCTGCTGTCATTTTCTCATCCTGCACCAGTTCAAAAGGCGTCTTTCCGATCACTCTTCCATAATAACTGATGATCTTTGCACATAATCCGTTGATTGTTCTGAACTCCAGTCTGTCAGCCAGTTTCTCTCCAAAATATCCGGCAAATCGCCGGGACATATCTTTCGTTGCTGCCACCGTATAAGTGACAGTCAGAATTTGGGACGGATCAATTCCTCTGCAATAGATCATATAACCAAGCCGGGCTACAAGAACCGTTGTCTTCCCCGAACCCGGTACTGCCAGTAACAGAACCGGCCCATCGATGCTCTGTACGGCACTTTTTTGCTGTTCATTTAACTGAATCGGGAAAGCCTGTTCAAACTGTTCCCATCCTATGTACTGTTCCATGTTGTAATATCTTTTCTTCTACCCTTTATAAGATTCTTCGATCACACGATATTTGAAACGAATATTCTCATTCCCATGTTCCAGGAACATCGCTGCCCCGACCGGGAAATTATTCGTAATACTTGCGATCAGTGCTTTGTCTGCATAATTATTTTCCTCTCTCTTTCTGTAGAATGTTCAGCCCGTTTTTCAGATACTTCATTAGATAATGAATCCGGGCTGTCCTCAATCTCTGTATCTGGCTCCTATGTCTGATACAACTGACACTTTCATGTTCAGCAGGATTTTCTATAATACATGAAACCGGGGGATTTTTTCTCCATACAGAATGTGCATCAGAGAACTTCCCAGAAAAATTCCCACTACGCATAATCCTGAAAATAAGATTGCAAAAGGAATACAGATCTGTCCCATTAACTGAAATGGCTGATCACTGTAATCCCAGACGTGCCAGTGCATCACTTTGTTGACTAAAATCCCCGTAATAAATTCCCCTGCAGTCACAAAAACGCTGCACCATAAAGCCTGAAGCCAGAGGGGGGAATTCCATCCTGTCCAAATGCCCTGCTGTATACAGAAAACCAGACAGAACCCTCCCAGTATGAACATAGACCAGTGAGAAAATCCACGGAATATCATTTCAAAAGAATAATATAATGTACCACCTAATGTCCAGAAAAATAAATATTCGCTCAAACGTTTCATTACCATATCTACACCCCGATTCTTGATGTAGTTTAGTCTTCCCCGCTTTGAGCGAATCTATTTCATAATTCTGTCCGTTCTGACCAAAGCATCGTCCGGTTCAGTTTTCTGAATAGGTAATTGCCAGATTTATTTTCCAAGTATAATACGGAGCAGAGTCTTGTCCAGCATCAGAGTCCTGTTCCACGGGTTGAGAATGATTCCCTGGATCTCATTTACACTTAATGCAGATTCAAATAACTTTCTGATATCAGTAAGAAACGTTGACATGACGCTGCCACTGCCCTTCATTTCTTCCTCAAATCCTGTAAAAGCAGACCACCATTGCTTTCCATCTGAAGTCTGCACTGCCTGAATCCGGAGCTGTGCCTCACCTGCAGGAGGTTCTACAGCCAGAATCAACTGCCCGTCTTCCTGCATCCTTCTGCGGATCACTGTCAGGGTATGTGCAAGAAGTTCCTGTGACGGTTCTTGTTGCAGTGCAACGATCGCCTCTTCAATCTTTTCATTCCCGGACAGTCCTTTGTCTGCGGGTATCTCATTTGTATTGAAAGAATCTTTCTTCATATAGGTTATCCTTTTCTATTCTGTATCTTTCACTTTCCCCATATAATAGAATCCTTTACATTCATCCAGACTTACATCTACAAGCCTGCCGATCAGAGAAGTATCTCCGGGGAAATGGACTAAAAGATTATTGCTCAGCCTTCCGGTCACAAGATTCGGATCATGCTCATTCTGACATTCTACCAGTGCTTTCTGGACTGTTCCCTCATGGATGGAACAGCGTTGTGCAGAAATTGTCTGAACTTCCTTTAAAAGACGGTCAAACCGGTCTTTTACCTCTGCTTCTGAGACCTGATCTTCCATGACTGCTGCCGGAGTTCCCGTCCGTTTGGAATAAATAAATGTAAATGCACTGTCATAACGGACTTTTCTGACCACATCCAGCGTCTCCTGAAAGTCCTCCTCAGTCTCTCCGGGGAATCCGACAATAATATCTGTCGTAAGGGAAATATCCGGTACTGCTTTTTTAATCTTTTCTACAAGCTCAAGATAATGCTCTTTTGTATAATGGCGGTTCATCTTTTTTAAAATCCTGCTGCTTCCTGACTGAACCGGAAGATGCAGATGCCTGCAGATTTTTTTAGATCTGCTCATCACTTCGATCAGTTCATCTGACAGATCTTTTGGATGGGAAGTCATAAACCGGATTCTTTCCAGTCCTTCAATCTTTTCAATCTCCTGAAGAAGCTGTGCAAATGTCATCGGATGCTCCAGATTCTTTCCATAGGAATTGACATTCTGTCCCAGAAGCATGATCTCCACAACTCCGTCTGCTACAAGACGCTCAATCTCACGTACGATTGCTTTCGGATCTCTGCTGCGTTCCCGGCCACGTACATACGGTACAATGCAGTAACTGCAGAAATTATTGCAGCCGAACATGATATTAACACCTGATTTAAAAGAATACTTTCTCTCAACCGGAAGGTCTTCTACAATCTTATCCGTATCTTTCCAGATATCAATTACCATCCGGTCAGACTGCATACTGTTCGTAAGAAGTTCTGCAAATTTGTATATATTATGTGTACCGAAGATCAGATCTACAAACCGATAACTCTTTTTCAGCTTCTCTACAACCTCCGGTTCCTGCATCATGCAGCCACATAAAGCGATCATCATATGCGGATTTTTTTTCTTGATCCTTCCAAGCTGTCCCAGTCGTCCATAAACTCTTAAGTTTGCATTTTCCCGGACAGTACAGGTATTATAAATGACAAAATCTGCTTTCTCCTCATCCGGTTCTTCAATATAGCCGATCTGCTCTAAAATACCGACCAGCTTTTCAGAGTCACGTGCGTTCATCTGGCAGCCGAATGTCGTAACACAGAACGTCAGTGTCCTGCCGACTTCTTTACATCTTTCTGCAAAAATATCTTTTGCTTTTTCAATAAAATAATACTGACGATCCGGTTCCTGCAGCGGTGCCTCACTTGCTGTCTCTGCAAAAGTAGTCAGTATATGGTTCTTTGTATTTTCCATTTTCATTCCTTTTCTATGTACATTTTTAAACGAACTGGTTCTTCCCGGCATCGTATTCATAATCAACCTGTGCCAGTTTCTCTTTCAGTTCGGTTTCACTGATCTCCATATCATCACATAAAGCCTGCAGCGATGGATAGAAATCTCTTAGTTTTGTATTCACAACACTTAACAGGATCATCGGATCGGAAGGAAGTCCGTTCAACATCTTTTAATTCCCCTTTTTTTCAAATTTAGCACCGTATTTTTCTCCCAGATTGATCACGGTACCGTCTTTCTGTTCGATATCAATATTGTTCAGCTGTCCACGCAGATTCCGGCGGACAAGTTCCATGTATTCCTGACGCAGAATCTTCTGTTCTTTCCGTTCTGCGTCAGTCAGTCCCTCAGCTTTTGACTTTTTATATAATTCATTAATTCTTTTTATCTTTTGCTGATCCATCTTCATTTCCTTTCAAACTTGTAAATCTGTCTCAGTTTTTTCTAAATATCCGCAGTGTATTATACACGATTCAGCTTTATTCGTCCACCCTCCTGAGTTTAACTTGAATAATTTTCAAGAAATCCATATAATTCTTCCGGTGTTTCTATATAGCGGCCTTTGTTAAGATCTTCCCGGAGGTCGTCCGGTAATGCCTCTACAGGAATATTGGTTGTCTCATACAGGCTTGTCCCATCTGCACGATAGACTGCAACATAGCCATTTAATTCTTTTAAATAATACCCGAAGGTCTTCTTTGTCGCATCTCCCTCAGTCATTACACTCTGCTGTAAAAGGTCTTCTTCTCTTTTTTCCGCTTCTTCCACTCTTGCCTCCTGCCGCTGCATGACATACCGGTAACTGGCTGCATATCCTGCCGATACCAGCAATACCATACAGAAAAGAGCAAGGAAAAAGCCGACCATGTATTTTTTCTTCATAAGGACCACTCCTTTTTTATACAGTATCGGCTTTTTTTTTAATTTTATTCTATTATAAGAAAAATTTATATTAAATATTTTCAGACTCCTGCAGTTCTGTATCTGTCTCTTTCTGAAAAACCATGCTTTATGACGGCATCAGGTGGAATTTCTTCGCCGCCCTGAGAATCCGTCCCCCCATTGGCAGATCCAGAATATCATCTTCTGACAATGTTCCGATCTTCAATAAGACTACTGCATATACGAGTACTGCTACGATCAAAGAGACCAGAACAGGAATGACTCTTCCTCCCACAAGCAGGTCAAATAATCGGAACACACCATATGTAATCCCCCCCATAATTGCAGCAGCCGTAAATGGTTTGCCAAATGTGCTGAGCAGATCCATCCTGAACCCGCTGACTTTCCGGATCTTGATCAGATTCAGAATACTCATTGCCAGTGCAAAGACAATATTTCCGCCTACAAGTGCATAGACATTCATCTTAAATACCGTCATCATCAGGACAAAAGCAACAAGGTGGATCACCAGTGCAGCTCCCGCATTCTTGGCAGGACTTGTCATATAATTCAATCCATGCAGGATCGAATTGGTAACAGAAGAAAGACCATACAATACTACCACGATTGCTCCCATCATCAGCAGATGGGCAGGTGTTGTACTTCTGTCATTATAAAGAAGGACCATGATCGGCGAAGCAAGCACGAAATATCCGATACAGCTCGGGATCGCAACCACCATCGTAATCCGCAGAGTCTGGTTGATCTTACTGTGAACCTGCTTTCTCGTACCATTTGTCACAACTGCAGTCAGGCTTGGCACAACAGAAGTTCCCAGTGCATTGGCGATCGCCATCGGTACATTGATCAGTGTATCATATTTACCTGTGTAGATTCCCTGCAATGCCATATATTCTTTTTCTACATATCCCTGTGCTTCCATCACATGGTTGAAAATCGTCAGGTCAATAATCTGGTTGATATTATAGACCGCTGTGCTGAATACGACCGGAATCGCTGTAAAAAGCAGTGCTTTCAGAATGAAAGAATAACTTTCCACGTTCTGACTGCGGTCACGTTTCAACTGACGACGGATCACCTTTTTATAGAGAATAATAACGAAAAGCAGAAATAAAAGTCCCGCCAGTGAACCAGCTACCGTTCCAAGCGTACTTCCTGCTGCTCCATAAGCGGGTCCAAGAAGTTCTTCTCCTTTTTCAGCTCCTGCTTTTGTACCGATTCCGAATAATACGCTCGCACCTACGATACTGACAACCGCATTCACGATCTGCTCAATGATCTGTGAAATAGCCGTCGGGATCATCGTCCCCATTCCCTGAAAATATCCACGGATGACCGCCATTACCGCAACGATCAGCAGTCCCGGTGCAAGTACCCGTAGTGCATAGACACTTAACGGAGATTTCATCGTATGGGTAGCGATCAGTCCCGCTCCCAGGAAAATCGTCAGCGAAATAAATAAACCGACTCCCACTGCAAATGCAAGGGAACAAAGAAATACCCGGAATGCATTCCGCCTCTGTCTTTTGGCAAGTCTGACAGAAACCAGTTTGGAAACGGCTGTCGGGAGACTGAACGAAGAAACCATCAACGCAATAGCATAAACCTGATATGCATATCCGTAAAATCCATTTCCCTCGTCACCTAATATATTCGTCAGCGGAATCCTGTAAACGACACCGATGATCTTTGTCAATACTGCGGCGGCGGCCAGTATTGAACCCTGAACGATATAATCATCCTTTTTGGCTCTGCCTTTTGTCTTAGTTGGTGTATCAGACATACTTCTTCCTCTCATATCCTAAAGTTCTTGCTTTTCTGCCAGAGCAGTTCCGCTGCGGGCACTCTGTAGCTGTCTGCTCAGCGTGGGATCCCTACTTTTTCCATGATCGCTCTCTGATGAGTCTCCATCACGGCACGTTCCTCTTCTTCCATATGGTCATATCCAAATAAATGGAGCATACTGTGGGCGATCAGAAACGCATATTCTCTTTTTGGAGAATGTCCATATTCTTCTGCCTGAGAGAGGACTTTTTCCTTGGAAATAACAATATCTCCCAGCATCAGTTCTCCTGTCTCCGGATCAAATGCATCTTTGGTCTCCTCATCGATCACTGAAAAATCACCCGGAACGTCATATTCGATCATTGGAAAGGATAATACATCCGTCGGACGGTCAATGCCTCGTTGTTCCAGATTCATCTCATGAATCTCCTGATTCTCTGTCAGGAGCAGGTTGATCTCTGCCTCATAAGGACATTCTGCATAGTCCAGTGCTGCTTCTGTCACTGCAATGGCTATCGCCTCTGTATCAAACGGGAGTGTAACCTTTCCCTCTTCTTCAATATACAGACTCATTACTTCTTCCTCCGGTTTTCTCTCGGTCGTGCGGATTTCTTCTCATAGTCTTCATACGCTTTTACGATCTTCTGTACCAGCGGATGTCTCACAACATCCTTGCTGGTCAGCGTGCAGATGCTGATATCATCCAGCTCCTTCACCACTTTCACTGCCACATCCAGTCCTGATACAGTTCCCGCCGGAAGGTCTTTTTGCGTGGAATCACCGGTGATGACCACTTTTGATCCAAACCCGATCCGGGTCAGGAACATCTTCATCTGAGCCGGTGTCGTATTCTGGGCTTCGTCCAGAATAATAAAGGCATTATCCAGAGTTCTTCCTCTCATATAGGCAAGCGGAGCGACCTCGATCAGCCCCTTTTCGGAATTTTTTATAAAACTGTCCGCTCCCATGATCTGATATAAGGCATCATATAACGGCCGCAGATACGGATCGATCTTACTTTGCAGATCTCCCGGAAGGAATCCGAGCTTCTCGCCTGCCTCGATCGCCGGACGGGTCAGGATGATCCTGCTGACTTCCTCTCTTTTAAAGGCTGTGATTGCCATCGCCATCGCAAGATAGGTCTTTCCTGTTCCGGCAGGACCAAGCCCGAACGTGATCATACCACTGCGAATGGCATCCACATACTTTTTCTGCCCCAGTGTCTTTGGCTTGATCGGCTTTCCCTGCAAGGTATGACAGATCAGATCTTTATCAATATCTACAAGCTGCTGCTCCTGATCTTCAAATACAAGGGAGATTGCATAATCTACATTCTGCTCTGTGATCGTATTGCCTCTTCTGGCAAGTTCTACAAGCTGGTTCAGGATCCTCTGCACCTTCTCTGCCGCTGCATGCTCTCCAACGATCTTTGTCGCCCCATCACGGGAGATCAGCGTTACATGGAAGGTCCTTTCCAGTTTCTTTACATATACATCAAACTGACCAAATACATTTGCCTCGTATTCAGCCGGAATTTCAATCATCAGTTCTGACAGACTCATCCGGTTCTTTCCTTTCAATCGTTACTATTTCTGTATCAGCCTCACAAGTGATCTTCCGGTTCAGATAAATTGTCCCGGATGCAAAGGCTTCTTTTTCGTCCAGTTGTATTTTAACATTATTCTGACGGATTTGAATACCTTTTTCAGTTAAATTCTTACAAAAATTCTGAAACCGCCTGCTTAAAAATTCCTGAAGTTCTTGCCTGCTGTATTTTTCTTCTTTTACGGAATAGGCAGTAATTTTTCTCCACCCGATCACAACAGGCAGATAAAAATTTTCACCCAGTTTCCACTGATGCTCCAGTGAACTTTTCTCACTGTGCTGAAAGTGATTCTTCAAAATACCTGCCCTGATCTCCCAGTTCCCGATCTTCATGTAGAACTGATACCGGGATTTCCCGTTGTAGATCTTTTTCTCGTAGCTTAGAGGAATGGAATCCCGATAAGTCAGCTTTGTATCTGCATAAACATCTGCATCCGCATGACAGTACTGATAACCGGTCACTTCTCCACTGTCGTCCGTCACATCGATCCTTCCCAGCACCAGCAGATCTCCCTTTTTTACAGAATCCCCGATGTGCACCTGCGGAACCCCCGAACGGGTAATGATCCCTGTGATCACGCCATCTTCTTCTGCGACCAGATCCGTTGGTTTCTCTGAAACTTCTTCTGCCCCCTGCACCTCTTCCTGAAAAGTATCTTCATTTTCCTTTATCTGAATTTTCAGCCGGCTTCCATCAATGGATGCTGACACCCAAACGATATCATTATATTCCTTTCGGATTGCTTTTACAATACCCGGACAGTCGACTTTCTTTTTTCTCATTCCGGGAGAAACTTCTTTGGTCTTTAAAAATTCTGTCAGAACTTCATCAGTCCATTTGTCATTTCCTTCAAAATGAATATCCCAGATAAAAAGTGAATATCCCCAGATCAGCAGGATACTCAGCAGAATGCCCGCAAATAATGCTCCTCTGTGGCGGTAACTCTGGACAAAAAACGGAAATCCATTCCTCTCCGTTACATAAATCCTCATATGAGTCTTACGTGCAAATGGACGAAGCTTTCTGAAACCCGAAAGACTCATATACATTTCGTAAGTATTCCCGACACTTTTCAGTGCCCATATCCTGATCCCGTGAAAGCAGCACATATTCAGGAAACGCTCCGGAGAATATCCGGTAATCCGGATTTTTACATATCCTTTCAGATAGCGTAACAATGACTGGATCATCCGGTCTTTCTCCTGTCAGTAAATTCCAGTTGTGCGATCCTTCCTGTAATCTTCATTTCATCGTTTGTATAATATTCAATCTGCAGATTTTTTCCGCTCAGCCGGATCTGACCGGATTTGGTCTGCACACGGATCAGAAGATCTGTATATTCAAGAATCCCCCTATAATTTTCTATGCATATTTCATTTCTTCCTGTGATCGTGATAACAGATGCTCCCATCACCACATCCCTTGGCATACTTGCAGCCTCTGCGAATCGCTCTGCTAATTGTTCTCTGTCCATAAAAATGCCACACATACACCTTTACCTTCAGTATATGCATGGCACAAATGTCCTATTCTGCCTCTGTTCCATCCAGGATTTTCCAGATCAACGGGCGTGCCGCAACCGGTTCTTTTTTAATCTCATACGCTTTCAGAAGTCTTTCTTTTACCTCTGCCAGCTTTTCTCTGTCATTTGCATGAAGGATCGCAAGTGATTCACCGGAGTGTACCGGATCCCCTACTTTTTTCTGAAGCACAAGTCCGACTGACAGATCGATCGGATCTCCCTTTTTAGCTCTGCCTCCACCAAGCAGCATACAGATCCTTCCAATCTCTTCAGTATGGATCTTCGTAACAAATCCACTCTTTTCCGCACAGACCGCCTCCTGACAGAGAGCCTGAGGCAAAAGATCAGGATGTTCCACTTCCTCCGCAGTTCCCCCTTGTGCCACGATCCATTCTTTCATCACCTGAAGTGCTTTTCCTGAATCCAGGGTCTCTTCCAGAAGAATACGGGCTTCCCTGATATCTTTTGCTTTTCCTGCTTTTACTACCATCAGGGATGTCAGGACAAGTACCAGTTCTCTCAGGTCTTCTGGTCCATTTCCACTTAATGTGGCAATCGCCTCTTTTACTTCCAGTGCATTTCCCACTGCATATCCGAGAGGCTGATCCATATCAGAAATAACTGCCGACATATCCCGCCCTGCCAGCGTACCGATCTGCACCATTTCACGTGCCAGAGCTTTGGAATCTTCCAGAGTCTTCATAAAAGCACCATCTCCGGTTTTTACGTCCAGTACGATTCCGTCCGCACCAGACGCAAGCTTTTTACTCATGATACTGGATGCGATCAGCGACATCTCGTCCACAGTTCCGGTTACATCCCGCAGAGCATAGATTTTCTTATCAGCCGGAGCAAGATTGGCTGTCTGGCCTGCCAGTGCAATATGGATCGAATTTACATTTTTAATAAACTGTTCCGGTGTCAGACTGGTATGAAAGCCATGGAAACTTTCCAGTTTGTCGATCGTACCTCCCGTATGTCCCAGTCCTCTGCCGGACATCTTTGCGACAGGCACTCCCGCTGCCGCCGCAAGCGGACCGATGACCAGTGTTGTCTTATCTCCCACTCCACCGGTACTGTGCTTGTCGATCTTCTTCCCATGAATTGCAGACAGATCCATCCGATCACCGCTCTTTGCCATAGAAAGAGTCAGATCCTTTGTCTCTTCTTCATCCATTCCGATAAAGCAGATTGCCATCAACATGGCAGACATCTGATAATCCGGGATCTCACCGGCCGTATACCCCTGTACGATCCAGTCGATTTCTTTTTCATTCAGCCTGCCACCCCTCTTTTTCTTAACGATCAGTTCACACATATTCATATCAATGCACCTCCTTAAGACATGGACATGGAACAGTTTCTTTTCATTCCGGTACGGACTCTGCTCCTCTGCATTTATTTTGCCTTTCGCTCTTTTCCGGTAAATTCATACACATTGATCTGCCATACAGCCGTCCTCGTCAACATTTCCGGCCGGAACTCAATCTTTGCTCCCGGAGCCATATGCTCCATGATCCGCTGAAGTCCTTTCTCTTTTTCTTCAAATGTTTCCAAAAAGGCAGCGGTTCCTTTTCCCATGATACTCCGGTAAGAATAGGAATAAGCACAGGTATAATCTCCGATAATGATCCCGTGCCTGCAATCCATTTCAACGGCAACAGAACTCTGGGATTTCAAAGCATCTGCCTTTCTTCCTTCCGCTGCCCCGTGAAAATATAATTGAAGTTCTGCTTTTCCATTTTCTTCCGTAAACTCATATCCATAATTCACCGGAACAATAAACATCCCTTCCGCATCGATCAGACCGAGTCTTACCGTGTCGCACTCTTCTACGATCTCTTTTAAAACTTCAGGATCTGTAATCTCTCTTTTTGCCAGTCTCATTTCTCTCATGTGTGTTTCCTCCCTTTCAGCAGCTTCACCAGTTTCTGTCCTGCATCCAAAAGTATCGTCGCGATCAGTACACCAAGACTGTCAATTCCCACATCTCTGACCGATGGTCCGCGTCCCCCGACAAAAGACTGGTGGAACTCATCTGTTGCCGCATAAAGTACACAGAAAATAAATCCCACCATCAGCCAGCGTTTTCTGCGGAATCCATTGACATAAAATCCAAAAGCAACCAACAGGGTAAGAACTGCATATTCCGTCATATGAGCTGCCTTCCTGATATAAAATTCAATCTCATCTGCCTGCTTTTCTATTTCCTTTTTTTCAAGTTCCTGATGAAAAAACCTTCCTTTCGTCTCGACCACACGGACACTGATATCATGGCTGAATGAACCGGACTGAGTTCCTGTCTGTGCGGAAAAGGAAAAAATGACTCCCATCATGAACAGTGCCGGCAGAAAGGCACATAATTTCCATATTTTTTTCATTGATCTCCTGCCTTATTATTTATGATATGGTTCTCCATTTATGATCCGGTAACTGCGATAGATCTGTTCCAGCAGGATCACCCGCATCAGCTGATGAGGAAAAGTCATCTTTGAAAAACTTAAAGCATAGTCTGATTTTTCAAGGACTTCTTTTCCGAGTCCGATTGACCCGCCAATGATAAAGACCAGATGGCTCGTCCCCTGTATTCCAAGCTGTTCTACTTTTGCGGCCAGTTGTTCCGAGGTGAGCTGCTTTCCGTTGATCTCAAGGGTAATAATATATGCATCTTCCTTAACGTATTTTAAGATCCGTTCCGCTTCTTTACTGCGGATGGAATCCTCCACAGCCTCACTGGCATGCTCCACAGTCTTTTCATCGGCAACTTCGATGATCTCCAGTTTACAATACCGGCTCAGTCTTTTACTGTACTCCGCGATCGCATCACGAAGATATTTTTCTTTTATTTTTCCAACAGTGATGATCGTAATCTTCATAGCGTACTCCGGTTACTTTTTCCTGCGGATATGGATTTCCGGAATTGCAACATTTTCGTAGGTGATCGGTTCATCCGGCTGCGGATCGGTCTCGGTATGTTCTACTTCCCCTGTATGAACTTCCGGGACTGCAAGATTTTCACTTGTAACATCATATTTGACTTTTTCCTTTTTTCTTTTTTTCCAAAACATCTCAAAATCTCCCCATTACATTTTATAAAAAATTGATAAAGAATGTGATTGCCAGACTGTTCAGAAAGTCTGCAAATAAACTTCCTACCAGCGGGATAAGAAGATACGCCTTTACGGAAGGTACATATTTCTCACAGATTGCCTGCATATTTGCCATGGCATTCGGAGTTGCTCCCATTCCGAAACCACAGACCCCTGCTGATAAAACTGCCGCATCGTAGTCTCTTCCCATGACAGTAAATACCACAAAAAAAGTATACAGAAACATCAGTATGACCTGTCCTCCAAGCAGGATCATCAATGGTAATGCAAGTTCCGCAAGCTGCCAGAGCTTTAACGTGATCATTGCGATTCCAAGGAATAAGGAAAGACTGATCCCCCCGATATCATTGATCTCACCCATGTAGATCGTAAATTTACCTGAATACTCTCCTACATTTCGGATCACTGCTGCAGCGATCATTGCTCCAATATAAATTGGAAAGGTCAGTCCTGTCATAGAAAGGAAATGGGACACAATCGTTCCTATCCCGATCGCAATGATCAACTGGAATACAGCAGATGGATACATACTGGTATGTCTTTCGTGCTTCTTCTCTTCTTCCACCAGAAGGCTGTCGTCCTCTACGATCGCTGTAGATAAAAGATTTTTCTTTTCAATCAGACGCTTTCCGATGGGACCTCCGATCATACTTCCCGCAATCAGTCCAAAGGTGGCTCCCGCAGTACAGAGTGTACTTGCTCCTTTTACTCCAAAGTCTTCCAGTACCGGTCCAAAGGCACCGGCTGTACCATGACCTCCGACCATCGGGATCGACCCTGTACAAAGTCCCACAAGCGGACTGATATGCAGAAGTTTTGAAAGTCCGATCGCCATGAAATTCTGCGTCACGATCAACACAACTACCAGTCCAAGGAATACGATCAGCGACTTTCCACCACTTTTCAATACCTTCAGATTCGCCTGAAATCCTACAGATGTAAAGAAAAAAACCATGCAGACTTCTTTCAGAATATCATCAAACTCAAACTCTGCAATCCCGGTGGCATAGCAGATGCACGTAAAGACTGCAAAAAGCACTCCGCCGATTACAGGTGCCGGTATGCAGAATTTTTCCAGAACACTACAACGCTTCTTCAAAAATTTCCCTAACATCAGTACAACTACCGCAACAGCGATCGTCTGATACATATCTAACTGAATCTTCATTCTATTTCTCCCGTTCTTATGCTATTCTTCGTTCATGCTGATCCCATTTTCTTTATAGTAAGCGGTTGCCCCATCATGAAATGGAATTGTGATTCCTTCTGTTGCCTGGCTCTCATCAAGTGAAATATCTGTTGGAAGAATGTACTGAAGTTCAGCCTTATTTTCAAATAAAATTTCTGTGATCTCTTTTACTTTCTTTTCTGATAATTTGTCGCTTGCGAGTAACACTGCCTTTACTCCTACTGTCCTTACAGCCTCAGTCTGCCCGACATATGTATTCTCAGGAATCTCACATTCTGTATAGAAGTCATAAGACTTCATCAGCTTGTCGATTCCCTTCTCGTCCAAATCTATGAATCGGATCTCACACTGCTTGGCAAGTTCTCCGATCACCGTTGTATAAGCACCGGCTGTACAGAACATGGCATCAATCTCTTTCGTTTTTAACTGTTCGACTGCGTCTGTATAATCCAGATTCACCTCGGTTACTAACCGGTCTGACAGACCATACGCTGCCAGGATCTGTTCTGCATTTTTCTCTGTTCCTGACTCTTCTTCTCCAACACTGACCGTCTTTCCCTGCATATCTTCTACTGACCGGATATCTGAATCAGCACGTACTACAATCTGGCACGCCTCCGTATATAACCCTCCGACAGCGGAGTATCCCTGATACTTCTTATCATTTTCAAACATTCCCACTCCGTAATATGCATCATTGATGATATCTGCCTGTGCGATGGCCATCTGAACATATCCGTCTGACAAAAGCCGTACATTTGCGGCAGACCCTGCTGTTGTCTTTACTTCTATTGAGCAGTCAGCACTCTCTGATTCTATGATTTCTGCAAAAGCATCACTGAACATATGGTAAGTTCCACCCAGTCCGGCTGCTCCGAACCGGATCGTGCCGGAACTGCTGCCACAACCGGTCAGCATCAGTACTGCCATTCCAAAAGCAAGTAATTTCTTTTTCATATGCATCTCCTCCTGGTTTCTCTCTTTTTCCTTTTATACATCTGTGATCTCATACATATACAGTTCATGCAAAGCTCTCGTCGCACAGATATACTCTGCCTGCTGTCTCAAAGGATTTTCTTCCTTACCTTTCACTGCAAAGACCTGATCAAATTCAAGACCTTTTGCAAGATAAAAGGTCGTTACTATCAGTCCCTTTTTAAAGGATGAACTGTTCTTGTCAATATAAGTGACTTCCATGCCACGCAATTTCAGAAGACGGTTCAGCTCCAGAGCTTCTTCCTCCGTCATAGTAAGAAGTGCCGCCGTTTCAAACTCCTCATTCAGATTCTCCTGAACTGCATTCAGCAGAAATTCCTCCGATGCAAACGTCTGCTCTACAACTTCTTTTCCATGCCTGTCCAGAAGGATCAGATCCTTTATGCCGCTGATCTTTGCTGCATACTCGGCAATCTCAACTGTATTCCGGTAACTTTTATTCATCTCAATCTTATGAAGATCCCGCCCAAGAATCCGGGGAAGGAATTTCAGGACATCCTGCTGCCGGACATCCATTGTCTGAGCCCGGTCTCCAAGGATCGTCATCTTACAGGAAAATAAATTGGCAAGGATCGTGTATTGCAAATATGAGTAATCCTGCATCTCATCAATCACCAGATGCTTAATATTTTTATGCGAATGATTTCCACCTTCCAGTCTATACTTCAGGTACAGCATCGGAAATACATCCTCGTACGGGATTTTCCGTCTCTCATACTCTGCTTCGGACAGTGGGGCAAGCCCACACTCTTCCAGCAACTGGCAATAAATCCTATAAAGATCCTTCGTCACATACATTTTATCGAATTTTTGCTGCAAAAGCAATTTATCATCATCAGAAATATTCCGTCCTCTTAATGTCTCCCATTCATCGATAAAATAATCTCTTACTAAATCCATCCTCTTCAAAAGCGGCGTTTCGTTAAATTTATAATAGAAAAGCTTCAGTATCTCTTCTTCTGTCATTCCCATTCCCCGGTACTCAATCGAACGGAAATCCATCAGAGAATCCTCCAGCATTGCAAGAAATCCCTCGATTTCTCCGACAAATTCTGATGACTGCTTCCAGTCAGCCCGCCGCAGTGCTTCCTGATCCGGAAATTTTATAATTCGTTCCAGCTGGTCATATTTATCTTCACAGTCTGCCGCAGTATTTTTCAGTTCTTTATACGCAAACAGATCAAAACTCATCTCCCGGATATTTTCTTCACCCAGTTCAGGAAGAATATGCGAAATATAATCTGCAAAAACTCCGTTCGGTGACAGAATCAGAATATTGGAAGATTTCAGATTTTCCCGCTCATGATATAAAAGATATGCGATCCGGTGGAGTGCAATGGAGGTCTTGCCACTCCCTGCCGCACCCTGGATCACCAAAATCCGGTCTCTGGTATTGCGGATGACCGCATTCTGCTCCGTCTGGATCGTACGGACGATATTCTTCAATTTTACATCACTGTTCGTGCCAAGCTCCTTTTTCAGAATATCATCATCAATCTTTGTATCGCTCTCGAACTCATAGATCATTTTTCCATTTTTGATCTTATACTGCCATTTGGAAAGGATCTCCCCCTGTATTTCACCGGCAGGAGCCAGATAAACTGCTGGTCCTTTATCGAAATCATAGAATAAACCACTCACAGGAGCTCTCCAGTCATAAACCAGTGGCTGCATCCCGGCTTTCTCAGAGAAATTTCCAATGCCGATATAAAACGGCTCTGCCACCTCTTCCCCGTCAAACACGAAATCAACTCTTCCGAAAAAGGGAGAGTCCAGCATTTTTTCAAACCGGTGCTTTAACTGCAATTTTTCCTGATTTGCATTGACCTGATGGAGCAGTGCCTGCTGATTATCATAATCTTCATAGCCATACTCATCCATCTCGGTATAATTTTCCCAATAATACTCCTGCATATTGTCAATCTCTTTCTGTCCGTCAGAGAGAGACTTTTTGATCTCATCCAGTCTTTTCTTTAATTTCACTTCTACTTTTTCAAGAAAATAACTTCCGTTGAATCTTCTGTCGTTCTTATAATTTGTCATGTATTCCCCCAGAAATTTATTTACTGTATTTTTGATATGACATCAAAGATAAATGCCCTTTCTCTCTGATATCATATCCACTGGCTTTTTATTCTATCATAAATCTGATGAATTGTATCGTAAAAAAAGAAATCCCATGATCTTTCTTATCCCTTCAAAGGATAAGCAGAAAATCATGGGATTTTCTTTTACACTGGTTCTATAACCTTATACCAGTCTCTTTAAAAATCATTTATTTTTCAGATATTCATCAATACCCTTCGCACCAGCTTTACCAGCTCCCATTGCAAGGATAACTGTAGCGGCACCGGTAACGGCATCTCCTCCGGCAAATACACCTTCTTTTGAAGTCTGACCGTTTTCTTCTTCTGCAACGATACATTTTCTGCGGTTTGTCTCAAGACCTTTCGTTGTAGAAGAGATCAGTGGGTTCGGAGAAGTTCCAAGAGACATGATCACTGTATCAACTTCGATATCATACTCTGATCCTTCGATCTCAACCGGACGTCTTCTTCCTGAAGCATCTGGCTCACCAAGCTCCATCTTAACAACAGTCATGCTTGTGATATTTCCCTTTTCATCAACATTGATCTTCTTCGGGTTTGTCAGAAGGTCAAAAATGATTCCCTCTTCTTTTGCATGATGTACTTCTTCTGCTCTGGCTGGAAGTTCTGCCTCGCTTCTTCTGTATACAATATGTACTTCTGCTCCAAGTCTGAGTGCTGTTCTTGCTGCATCCATTGCAACATTACCACCACCGACAACGGCAACCTTCTTACCTGCTGCGATCGGTGTATCATAATCTTCACGAAATGCTTTCATCAGGTTGCTTCTTGTCAGATACTCATTTGCAGAGAAGACTTCATTTGCATTCTCTCCCGGAATACCCATAAACATCGGAAGACCGGCTCCTGAACCAATAAATACTGCCTCAAATCCCTCTTCTTCCATCAGCTGGTCAATCGTAGTAGATTTACCGATCACCACATTCGTCTCAAATTTGACACCAAGCTCTTTTACCTTTTCGATCTCTTTCGCAACAACTTTCTGCTTTGGAAGACGGAATTCAGGGATACCATATACAAGTACTCCTCCAAGTTCATGCAGAGCTTCAAATACAGTTACATCATAACCGAGCTTTGCCAGATCTCCTGCACAGGTAAGTCCGGACGGACCGGAACCGATGACTGCAACTTTATGACCATTCTTTGTCTCTGCACATTCCGGCTTGATATCATGCTCCAGAGCATAATCCGCAACAAATCTCTCGAGTTTTCCAATAGAAACTGCTTCACCTTTAATACCACGGACACATTTCCCCTCACACTGGGACTCCTGTGGGCAGACACGTCCACAGATAGCCGGAAGAGCACTGGACTTACCAATCACCTTATAAGCTTCTTCGATATTTCCTGCTTTTACTTCCTGAATAAATGCAGGAATATTGATGGATACAGGACATCCCTGGATACATCTTGCATTCTTACAGTTCAGGCATCTCGTTGCCTCTTCCATTGCCTCTTCTTTATTGTATCCAAGACATACTTCTTCAAAGTTGGTAGCACGTACCTTTGGTTCCTGTTCTCTTACAGGTACTTTTTTCATCATATCAGCCATTACTCGTCACCTCCACAATGTCCGCATCCGCCATGATGGGTATCACCTTCCTGAAGCTTCAGCATTGCACGACCTTCTTCAGACTTATACATCTGGCTTCTCTTCATTGCCTGATCAAAATCAACAAGATGTCCATCAAATTCAGGACCATCTACGCAGGCAAATTTAATCTCATCGCCAACCTGAAGACGACAGGCACCGCACATACCTGTTCCGTCTACCATGATCGGGTTCATGCTGACGATCGTTGGGATCTCAAGTTTCTTGGTAAGCAGACATACAAACTTCATCATGATCATCGGTCCAATTGCAACACAGACATCATACTTTTTGCCCTCACCGACCAGCTCTTCGATCATAGTCGTAACCATACCTGCATGACCATAGGATCCATCATCTGTACACGGATAATAATTTCCTGCAACTGCTTTCATCTCATCTTCAAGGATCAGCATATCTTTCGTCTTGGAACCCACGATAACATCTGCTTCAATGCCATGCTCTCTGAGCCATTTCACCTGTGGATATACCGGTGCAGCTCCTACACCACCTGCTACAAAGAGCATTTTTTTCTTCTTCAGTGTCTCCAGATCTTCTTCTACAAATTCTGATGGACATCCCAGCGGACCCGTAAAGTCACGGAAATAGTCTCCTTCTTTCAGTTCCCCCATCTTCATTGTGGAAGCCCCTACTTCCTGGACAACGATCGTGATCGTTCCTGCTTCTCTGTCATAATCACAGATTGTCAGAGGAATACGTTCTCCCTTTTCGTCCATCTTCACAATAATAAACTGACCAGGCTGACAGTGACTTGCAACACGCGGTGCATGAACATCCATCAGAAAGATCTTGTCGGCCAGTCTTCTAGCTTTTACAATCTTATACATGATTCTCCTCCTTGTAAATAATTACCCTTTTTTTATAATACGCTACCCTTTGTCGAAATTCAAGCATAACATAAGGGCAGACACCCAGAAAAAGTGTCTGCCCCGCTTTTCTTCGGAATCAGATTCTGATCTCTGTCCGGTTTAGAAATCAACCTCTGTTCCGTAATATGTACATGTAAGAAGTTTAGCCATATTGGCTGGATCGATGGCACGCGGATTGGATCCTGTACATGCATCACCAACTGCCAGTTCTGCGATCTTGTCTACCTTCTCCTTGAATTCATCCTCATTAATACCGAAGTCTTTCAATGTCTTAGGAATGTTAAGTCTTACATTGAACTCATCAATCTTTTCAATAAGACTGTTGATCAGTGCCTTCTCAGATGTTCCCGGAAGCCCCATTCTGCGGGCGATCTCTGCATAACGCTTTGCAGCTACAGGATCTTTTGCATTATATTGGATCACATACGGCAGATAAATTGCATTTGCACAACCATGCGGAATATGACCTGTTGAGAAAGCTGCACCTGTCTTATGAGCCATAGAGTGGACGATTCCAAGCAATGCATTGGAAAATGCCATTCCTGCAAGGCACTGTGCATAATGCATCTGCTCTCTTGCAACCATATCGCAATTATAAGATGCCGGCAGATAATCAAGAACCATCTCGATCGCCTGTAATGCAAGCGGATCGGTGAAAGGTCCGTTCAGTGTGGATACATATGCTTCAATCGCATGAGTCAGGGCATCCATACCTGTATATGCAACCTGCTTTACCGGAAGTCCTGATACAAGGTCAGGATCAACGATAGCTACATCCGGTGTGATATTGAAGTCAGCCAGCGGATATTTTACTCCTGTCTGATAATTCGTGATAACGGAGAATGCCGTAACCTCTGTAGCTGTTCCTGATGTAGAAGGAATCGCTGCAAATTTTGCTTTCTGTCTCAGTTCAGGGAAACTGAACGGAGTAATGATATCTTCAAAGGAGACCTCTGGATATTCGTAGAATACCCACATTGCTTTTGCAGCATCGATCGGTGATCCACCGCCCATGGCAACGATCCAGTCCGGCTCGAACTCACGCATCACCTCTGCACCCTTCATAACAGTCTCAACAGACGGATCCGGCTCAACGCCCTCGATCAGCTTTACTTCCATGCCGCCTTCCTTCAGATAGTTCACTGCCCGGTCAAGGAATCCCTGACGCTTCATAGATCCTCCACCGACAACAAGACAGGCTTTCTTTCCTTTCAGATTCTTCAGTTCTTCAAGACAGCCTTTTCCATGATAAATGTCCCTTGGCAAACAAAATCTACTCATAACAAATCTCTCCTTTTTATGTGGTATTGTTATTTTTTTAACAGGTATATTATAGCTCTCTGTACGCAAAAAAGCAACCCTGTTTTTGGAAATTTTGTATAAATTTCAGGTAAAACAGGGTTGCCTTATAGTAACTTTACACTGAACCTCTCTCTGCAAAAAAATTATTCTGCCGAAGGCTTTGGAATATAAGTCTTGCTTGTCATGGCTGTCGATTTTCCATTCTGATTATTGATCAGTACTACATTAAAAGTAACCTTTGCATCCAGCCGCAGGTCAACCGGTGCTGTATATTTCGTGGCACCTTTACCCGGTACAGAACCATCCGTTGTATAATAAGCCGTATATCCATCCGGAACTGTCACAGTCACCTGGATCGTTCCGCTGTATGCACCCGTAGATGGAGAAACCGCCGGTGCATCAGCCACCGGGAATGCAATCGTATATTTCGCACTTGCCACAACGCTTGGCACTCCTGCCTTGTTGACAGCAATCGCCCGAATCTCAGTCACGCCTTCTTCCTGCAGAAGGATTGCATCAGAATATTTCTGACTGGTAGTTGTCGGTTCTGACCCGTCTGTCGTATAATAAATATCTCCCCCGGTGCTGGAAGAAAGAGAAACCTGTTGGACTTCTGTATAACTGCCCTCTTTCAGACTGAATTCCGGTGCTGTGGAAACATATTTTTTTACTGCCTTAAGTACTTTACTGTCACTGCAGTCTTCCAGCAGTACAGAGATTTTATCCAGTTCATCATTTTTTACATAAAAATCAATGACTGCTTCATAAAGCTTTTCATTGGATGGCTGTGTTTCTAAAGCAGTCAGATAAACTGACTCTGCACTGTCCAGCTCTCCCTGATCCACATAAATATCTGCAAGCCCTTTATACGCTTCCGGTCTGGATTTATCCTTGATCACAGCCCGGTCAAAATACTTCTGTGCAACTTCGTAATTATCCTCCTGCAGTGCTCCCATTCCCTTTTTCATAACTCCGGTATAAGAATTCTGATAAATCACATAAATCCCAACACCGATCAGACATATGATTGAAAAAAGAACAAGCAGAAGATTCCTTCTCTTTTTCTTTGCAGCTTCTCTCCGCTTCATCTGCTGAATCCTGCGGTATTCCGGTGAATTTTTTCTGAGATTGCCAGTCTCTCCACGCATCCTGCCGGTCTGTTGCCTCTCCGCCTGTCTCCGGTTCTGCTGTTCTTTAGAACGACGGAGATTTTCTCTTCTTGCCTCCCTGAGCCGTTCCATCTCATTCTCATTCAGAACGCGGGTAGAACGGACACTCTGCGTCTGACTCATCTGACGCTGTCTCCGGACATCCTCTGTCTGAATCTGACGGGTAGCCCCTTCTACCGAACCCTTTACTTCTCTTGCAAGAACATCATCCAGCGGGTTATAATCCGGAACCATCTGTACTTCAGCATTGCACCTGGGACAGATCAACTGACCATCCGGTATATTTGCTCCGCAATGTACACACTTCATGATCCGGTACCTCCTAGCCGCGTACAGTCTCTACACAGTTATTCATCAGCATGGCGATCGTCATCGGTCCTACTCCGCCCGGAACAGGAGTGATCGCTGATGCAACTGGTTCAACATCTGCAAAATCAACATCTCCACACAGATGATTTTCTGCATCCCTATGCATTCCGACATCAATAACAACCGCACCTTCTTTGACATAATCTGATGTTATGAAACGCTCTTTTCCGATTGCAACAATCAGAATATCTGCTCTTCTTGTCACATCTGCAAGATTCTTCGTTCTGGAGTGTGCAATCGTAACGGTTCCATTTTCCCGGAGAAGCAGTGCTGCCATTGGCTTTCCGACAATATTACTTCTTCCGATGATCACACATTCCTTTCCGGCAATCTCTATTCCCGAACGCTTCAGCAGCTGGATCACACCGGCCGGAGTGCAGGATAAAAATCCCTTTTCCCCGATCCACAGTCTTCCCACACTCTCAGGATGGAATCCATCTACATCCTTATCAGCTGAAATCGTCCGGATGATCTTATCTTCATCAATCTGAGCAGGAAGTGGGAGCTGTACAAGGATTCCATTTACCGTATCATCCGTATTCAGTTCCTTTACAAGCTCTACAAGCTGCTCTTCTGTTGTATCCTCCGGCAGTTCATATGCTCTTGATTCTACCCCGATGTATGCACAGGCTCTTTTTTTATTTCTTACATAAACGGAAGAAGCCGGATCATCCCCTACCTGAATGACAGCAAGACATATGTCTGTTCCGTCATTCTTCAATGCTTCTACCTCCGCTTTTAATTCATCTTTAATCTGCTGTGAAATTGCCTTTCCATCAATTAATTGTGCCATTCTTTTCTCCTTCTTGTGCCGGTTACCCTATTATTTTATACACCCTTTATTTTTCCTGTATGACAAAAGATCCTTAGAACAGACCTGTGATCTTTCCATCGTCTGTTACATCAATCCCATTTGCTGCCGGTACTTTCGGCAGTCCGGGCATGGTCATTACTGCTCCTGTCAGAGCAACAACGAATCCTGCACCGGCACTGACATAGACTTCTCTGATATGGATATCAAAATTTTCCGGTCTTCCAAGCTTATTTGCGTCATCTGACAGGGAATACTGATTCTTTGCCATACATACCGGGAAGTCTGAAAATCCCATCTCTTCAATCTTTGCGATCTGCTTTGACGCAGCCGGTTCATACACCACATCTCTTGCACCATAGATTTCCTGTGCGACCGTACGGATTTTATCTTTCAGAGAAAGTTCTTCACTGTAAAGTGGATGGAAGTGGCTTTCCTTTGTCTCAAGCGTCTCCAGTACTTTTTCGGCCAGTGCGATTCCACCTTCCCCGCCTTTTTCCCATACTTCTGAAAGTGCAAATTCACAGTTATGGTCATGGCAGAATTTTTCAATAAATGCATTCTCTGCATCTGTATCTGTTACAAAAGAATTCAGTGTAACAACAACCGGTACACCATACTTCTGAATATTTTCAATATGCTTTTCAAGATTTACAATTCCTTTTGCAAGTGCCTCTAAATTTTCTTCCGCAAGATCTGCTTTTGCCACACCGCCATTGTATTTTAATGCACGTACTGTTGCGACCAGGACAACTGCGTCCGGTTTTAATCCTGCCATCCGACACTTAATATCAAAAAACTTCTCGGCTCCAAGATCTGCACCAAAACCTGCCTCCGTCACTGCAATATCACTGAGCTTCAGAGCCATCTTTGTGGCACGTACACTGTTACATCCATGTGCGATATTAGCGAATGGTCCACCGTGAACCAATGCCGGTGTATGCTCCAGTGTCTGGATCAGATTTGGCTTGATCGCATCTTTCAAAAGTGCGGCCATGGCACCGGTTGCCTGCAGATCATCTGCTGTCACCGGATCTCCATTGAAACTATAAGCAACAATGATCCTTCCCAGACGCTTCTTAAGATCAGCAAGATCATCCGCAAGGCAGAGAATTGCCATGATCTCTGATGCAACTGTAATAACGAAATGATCTTCTCTTACCATTCCGTCAGCCTTTCTTCCAAGACCAACTACAATATTACGCAGAACACGGTCATTCATGTCCACGCAGCGTTTCCACACGATCTGACGTGGATCGATCCCCAGGGCATTTCCCTGCTGGATATGATTATCAAGCATTGCTGCCAGCAGATTATTGGCAGAAGTGATGGCATGAAAATCTCCTGTGAAATGAAGGTTCAGATCCTCCATCGGAACAACCTGTGCATAGCCACCTCCTGCTGCTCCTCCTTTGATTCCAAAGCATGGTCCAAGAGATGGTTCGCGTAATGCAATTACCGATTTTTTGCCAAGCTTCGCAAAAGCCTGTCCAAGACCTACTGAAGTTGTCGTCTTTCCTTCTCCTGCCGGTGTCGGATTAATGGCTGTAACGAGAATCAGCTTTCCGTCCTCACGGTCTTTGATTCTTTCCCAGAGTTCATCGGAAAGCTTTGCTTTATACTTTCCATAAAATTCCAGTTCATCCTCTGCGATCCCTGCGGCCTCTGCCACCTCTCTGATGTGCTTCATTTCTGCTTCCTGAGCAATCTGAATATCTGTCTTCATTCCTGCTTCCTCCTTGTGCATCCCTTTTATTTTTAATAGCATCCTCACACTTTCATGCAAGCTCTGCAAACTACAATTCCTACTTATTTTCCGCTATGTATGCGTCAAATTCTTCTTTTGACATAAGAACTTTTCTCGGCTTTGTCCCCTCTTCCGGACCGACAACTCCTGCTTCTGCAAGCTGATCCATGATCCTTGCAGCACGGTTGAACCCAATCTTGAACATTCTCTGGAGCATTCCGATCGAAGCTCTGTCTTTGTCAATGATCAGTTGTCCTGCTTCTGTAAAATAGACATCCCTGTCATCTGTATCCTCCGCAGATACTCCTGAAATGGATACCGGAACATCTGCAGTCGTCATATTTTCTTCCAGTTCATTACTGTAAGCCGTACTTCCATTTTTGTCAATCAGATAATCTACAACTTTCTGAACTTCTTTATCAGAGACAAATGATCCCTGCACCCTCACCGGCTTCGGATAACCGGATGGATAGAATAGCATATCTCCTTTTCCGAGCAGCTTTTCTGCCCCGTTCATATCAATGATCGTACGCGAATCTACTCCTGATGAAACTGAAAATGCAATTCTTGACGGCATATTTGCCTTGATCAGTCCCGTGATAACATTCACTGACGGACGCTGGGTCGCAAGAATCAGATGAAGCCCTGCCGCACGTGCCAGCTGTGCAAGACGACAAATTGCCCCCTCCACTTCTCCGGGAGCTACCATCATCAGATCTGCAAGCTCATCAATGATGATAATGATCTGCGGAAGTTTTTTCTTTGCATCTTCACCGGTCTCACCTCTCAGGACTTTTTCATTGAATCCTTTCAGGTCTCTCACATTGTACTCAGCGAAAAGCTTATAACGCTTTTCCATCTCGGCAACTGCCCAGTTCAAAGCCCCGGCGGCCTTTTTCGGATCAGTTACAACCGGAATCATCAGATGCGGGATTCCGTTATATACACTTAGTTCTACAACTTTCGGATCTACCAGGATCAGCTTCACATCTTCCGGATCTGCTTTGTAGATCATGCTCATGATCAGGGTATTGATGCAGACTGACTTACCTGAACCTGTCGCTCCTGCGACAAGCAGATGCGGCATCTTTGCAATATCTGCCACAACAACTTTTCCTGCAATATCTTTTCCAACTGCAAAGGAGATCGGTGATCTGCTGTTTTTGAACTCATCGGACTCCAGCAGATCTCTCAGCATAACGGCTGTATTTTCACTGTTCGGGACTTCAATCCCGACAGCAGCTTTTCCCGGTATAGGAGCTTCGATCCTCAGATCAGCAACAGCAAGATTCAGCTTGATATCATCTGCCAGCCCGACAATCTTACTGACTTTCACTCCCTGTTCCGGCTGCAGCTCATACCGGGTCACAGACGGACCACAGCTTGCATTGGTGACATGAACCCCTACTCCAAAGTTCTGAAGCGTCTGCTCCAGCTTTAATGCTGTGGCACGCAGGTGTGCATCTGAATCTCCACCGCCCTTTTTCCCTTTTACCAGAAGATTCATCGGTGGAACGCGGTAAATCTTCTGCGGCTGCTCTTCCATTGCCCTGACAGACTGCTCTACACTGGCTGTCTCTGCTGCAACTGCCCGTGCATTTTCTTTCGTATTTTTCCTGTTCCGTCCGACCGGCATCTCCTGCGGATCAGATGGCATCTGCATTGCATCAGGTACTCCCTCTTCAGCAGATCTTTCTGTTCCGGTGATCTCTGTCTCTTCTGCTGTAAGCGGTTCTGCACGGTTAATAACAAACCGCCCCGGATCCGATCCTGTGCTATCCTCTCCGCCGGGAACTGCTCCTTCCGGGGTCAGTTCCTGGATCTCAGGAGATTTTCTCCGCCTTCTGCTTTTTCTCTCCCGTGGTACTTCCTCTTCTCCTTCCCCATACAAAAGAGTCGTTGCAAAGGAAACTCCTCTTGCCTTTTTCTCTTTTCCATCAGGAACTCCTGCTCCGTTCTCATCTTCTGTCTCCTGAGCTGTCTGCTTCTCTCTTTCTTTCCTTTCCCGCTCTTTCGCACGAATCACTGCGGTTTCCTGTCTCTTTCTTTTTGCCTCTTCATACGCGACTTTGCTTTTCTTTCCGATGGGAGACAAAAGAGAACGCTCTGTGATCAGGATAATACTGATGATTCCCAGTACAACCAGAATCACTCCGGCACCGATTTTTCCGAAAAGTGGACAAAATAACCGGATCAGGCAGCCTCCTGCGAACCCTCCTGCATTCTTATGTTCACTGGATACGACATAATAAGAAAATAATGTTGCATTTTTATCGTATGGATGAAACAGAAGCTCGATCATTCCGCACAGGATCAGAAATAATGCAGCAACTGCGCCTAATTTTATGTAAGCATGGGAATTTCCCTTATTGGAAATCCCAAATGCAACTGCTCCGAATAAGATAAACGGCAGAAAATATGCCATAAATCCGAAAATGCCAAAAAATACAGATGACACCGTCCTGCCCACAATTCCACCCAGACCAAAATTACTGAGGACAAGAAGGATGCACACTGCAAGCAGTCCCAGAATGATGATCTCCCCTCTGATCTCATCCCGGTTCTGACTTTGTCCGGATTTCTGCTGCGTCTTCTTTGCCGTACTTTTTGTATTCTTCTTTCCTTTGGTTGACTTCGCAGCCATATAATTCCCCCTTATTTTCACATACTTATTTTAGTATACCATCAATTTTTTTTAGTGTCATCAAAAAAATGATCCGGTTTTTCCTGCTTCTTTTTTCTTCTCTCCTCGTCGATCAGTTCATGAAGTTTCTGAAACGCTTCATGAATCCCTCCCACTTCATCGATCATTCCCTCTCTGACAGCCTCCTCCCCCTCCAGCATTGTCCCCACATCTTTCACGAGCTGCGTTGAATCCAACATCAGCTTCACGATCCGCTCCTTGGAGATATGAGAATGGGATGCAATGAAACGGATAATACGATCCTGGGTACGCTCCATATTTCGATAACTCTGGATCACTCCGATGAACATTCCAGAAGAACGCACTGGATGAATAATCATCGTGCCTGACGGGACAATAAAAGAATAGTCGGCAGATACAGCCAACGGTCCTCCGATAGAATGACTTCCTCCAAGAACCAGTGATACGGTCGGTTTTCCAAGGGATGCAATCATTTCTGCAATTCCAAGTCCGGCTTCTACATCCCCGCCCATTGTATTTAAAAGGATCAGGACTCCTTCGATCTCATCATTTTCTTCTGCCTCCGCAAGCCGTGGGAGCAAATGTTCATACTTTGTAGCCTTTGTATTTCCAGATACATTCTCATGTCCTTCAATCTCTCCGATGATCGTCAGAAGCTGAATCCCATACGGGTTTCCTTTCTTGCCCAGTTCCATTGTCCCCATTTCGCGGATTTCTTCATTTTCCTTATTTCTCTGTTCCTGTTTTGTATCCATTTTTTCTGTTCCCATAGATTCTACCTCCTGCAAGTTCTGAACCATAGTATGAACAGATTTATAATAAATATGAGGAAAACATGTAACAGTCCGGGACAGAACATGCTTTCTGTATAGAGCGTCTGCCATTGTCAGTTTCTCATTCACACCTGTATAAAGAAAGAAGATACAAATGTATCCAATTTACACTTGTACCTTCTCATCGTTATTAATCTTCCAGTGCCTGCTTTACATCAGCGATCAGGTCTTCAATATTTTCAATTCCAAGACTAAATCGGATCAGATCCGGCTGTACTCCTGCCTCCAGAAGTTCCTGCTCATTCATCTGTCTGTGTGTATGACTTGCCGGATGCAGGACACAGCTTCTTGCATCTGCCACATGCGTCACAATAGCAACCAGTTTCAGCTTATCCATCATTTTCACGGCAGCTTCTCTTCCACCCTTCAAGCCAAAAGTGATGACACCACAGCTTCCATCCGGCATATATTTCTGCGTCAGATCATAATACTTATTTCCAGGTAATGATGGGCAGTTTACCCATGCTACTTTTTTATGTCCCTGCAGATATTCTGCCATCTTAATTGCATTTTCACAATGTCTTGGCATACGCAGATGCAGACTCTCCAGTCCAAGATTCAGGAGAAATGCATTCTGCGGTGACTGGATCGATCCTAAATCCCTCATCAATTGGGAGGTTGCTTTTGTGATATAAGCACCTTTTCCAAATCTTTCTGTATAGATGATTCCATGGTAAGTCTCATCCGGTGTTGTCAGTCCGGCAAATTTATCTCCATAAGCAGCCCAGTCAAAATTACCGCTGTCAACAATCGCACCGCCTACACATGCTGCATGACCATCCATATACTTTGTTGTAGAATGCGTCACGATATCAGCACCCCACTCAAACGGGCGGCAGTTGATCGGTGTAGCAAATGTATTATCTACGATAAAAGGAACCCCATGTTTATGTGCCGCCTTTGCAAATTTTTCAAAATCCAGAACGACCAGTGCCGGATTTGCAATCGTCTCTCCAAATACTGCCTTTGTATTATCCTGAAATGCTGCTTCCAGTTCTTCTTCCGTGCAGTCGGGATCAACAAAAGTAGCCGTCACACCCATTTTACGGATCGTATGAGCAAAAAGGTTATATGTTCCGCCATACAGGGCAGATGCACATACAATATGATCTCCCTCTTCTGCAATATTCATAATGGCATAAAAATTAGCTGCCTGACCGGATGAAGTCAGCATTGCCGCTGCTCCGCCCTCCAGATCACAGATCTTTGCCGCTACTGCATCATTCGTCGGATTCTGCAGTCTTGTATAAAAATAACCGGATTCTTCCAGGTCAAATAACCGTCCCATCTGCTCACTGCTGGTATAACGGAATGTAGTACTCTGATAGATCGGAAGAACTCTTGGTTCTCCATTTCCCGGTTCATATCCTGACTGCACACACTTTGTCTCAATTCTGTAATCGCTCATTTCCTCTTCCTCCTTGAAATTTTCTTTTAAAAAATGGAGCAGGCTGTCAGTTTTAGCTTGCTCCATATCTTTTTAGTAGGTTATTTATTCATTCCAGTTATGATATACATCCTGCACGTCATCATCTTCATCAAGCAGATCCAGTGTCTTCTGGATATTCTTGATATCCTCTTCTTTTGTAAGATCAACATAAGTCTGAGGAATCATTGTAACTTCCGCAGAAGCCATCGCAATTCCTTCTTCTTCCAGCTTCAGACGTACATCACTGAAATCCTCCGGTGAGGTAAGCACCTCGTAGCTGTCCTCTTCTTCATTAAAATCTTCAGCCCCTGCATCCAGTGCAAGCATCATCAGATCATCTGAATCCATATCGCACTCTTCTTTATCGATAATGATCTGTCCCTTTTCATCAAACATAAACGATACGCATCCCGGAGTTCCGACATTTCCTGCCCCTTTTGTAAACGCATTTCTTACATTTGATGCTGTACGGTTCTTATTATCCGTCAGAGTCTTTACGATGATGGCTGTTCCGTTCGGGCCATATCCTTCATATGTAATACGCTCATAATTATCTGCTGAACCTTCACCGGCTGCTTTCTTGATATTTCTTTCGATCGTATCATTCGGCATATTGTTCGCTTTTGCCTTTGCGATCACATCACGAAGTCTGCTGTTGTTCACCGGATCAGCACTTCCACCTTCTTTTACTGCAATCGCAAGCTCACGGCCGATCTTTGTAAATATCTTTCCTTTTGCTGCGTCATTCTTCTCTTTTTTGTGCTTGATATTCGCAAATTTAGAATGTCCTGACATACTTTCATTCTCCTTTTCTATCTGGCTTAAATCAATTAAGACTTGTACTTCATCCTGCTCTCTGCAACCAGAGCATTATCTTAATAAGTCTACCACGCTTTTTCTCATCTGTAAAGTCCACGTTCCTGTCTTATGTAGGCAGATTCAGGCTGACACAGATCGCCTCGTCTATTTTTTTCATCATTGCAGAATCTATATGACATACATATTCTTTCAGGCGCTGCTTGTCGATCGTACGGATCTGCTCTAGCAGGATCACAGAATTTTTTACTATATCATAATCCCTCGTACTGATCTCGATATGCGTCGGAAGTTTCGCTTTATTCATTTTTGAAGTAATCGCCGCACAGATGATCGTAGGGCTGTGCCGATTCCCGATATTATTCTGGATAACCAGGACAGGGCGTATCCCTCCCTGCTCTGATCCGACCACGGGACTTAGATCTGCGTAATAAATATCTCCTCGTCTGACCATTTATTTTCACTCTCCGATATCTCCGTTATGTTAAGCTATACTTAAGTATCTCCGGATTTATCGGATGTATTCACAAATCCTCCAGATCTGTCCTCTAAAAATAATCTGTCTGCGAAATGATTTTTCCATTCTTCAGGTAAGCACGCGGGATTCTTTTACTCAGGCAGCATACAAATTCATAATTGAATCTTCCACTTAATTCCGCAAGATCTTCCACCCGGATCTGCTCCTCCTGATCCCGTCCGATCAGAATCACCTCATCCATAAATGCCACATCGGGGATTTCCGTCACATCAACCATAAACTGATCCATACAGACTCTTCCAAGAATCCTTGCCTTTTTTCCATGGATCAGCACATATCCTTTATTTGACAGTGACCTTGGATAACCATCTCCATATCCCACCGGAACGGTTGCAATCTTCATCTTTTTCTCTGTAATATATGTGCCACCGTAACTGATCGATGTACCTTTTCCGACTTCCTTTACGAAACTGACATGACTGACCAGACGCAGAGCCGGACGCAGACTCACTGCATTCTGATCCACCTCGTCTGATGGATACATTCCGTAAATAGAAATTCCTGCTCTCGCAATATCATGCTTGAGATCCGGGAAATCAATGATTCCGGCGCTATTGTCACAGTCAAAATACCGGATCGGAACCTTTCGCTCTTCCATCTGTTCTTTCATCCATAAAAATTTTTCATGCTGCTTTAACGTATAAGATTTATCTAACTCGTCGGCTTTTGCAAAATGCGTAAACATTGCCTCTGTCTGTACACTCGGAAGCCTGCTGATCCGTTCAATGGAAGATGCACTTTCTTCCGTTACCGGGAATCCGATTCTTCCCATTCCGGTATCGATCTTAATATGAAAATACGCAGTCTTTCCAAGTCTTTGTGCAGCCTCTGACATTCCCAGAGCCATTTCTTCAGTATAAACCGCAGCACGAATCTCTTTTTCTACCATCTCTTCGTATTCGTCCGGGAAGATACAGCCCAGTACCAGAATCGGCTTTTTGATCCCCTGTTCACGCAAGACAGCCGCCTCTCCCATACATGCAACGGCATAACCCCAGATATATGGCGTCTCTTCAAACATTTCCGCCAGCGGAACTGCCCCATGACCATATCCGTCGGTCTTGATAACTGCGATCAGTTTTCCGTCTTCGCCAATCCGCTTTTTCATCTGCTCCATATTATATGCAATAGCATCCAAATCAATATATGCACAAACTCTGCTGTATTTCTTCATTTAGTTACACTCCTTTGCTTTCTTCATCGCTACCTGTATTCCATGGATCAGGTCCCTTGCGAGAACACTGTAACCACCTTTTTTATCTCTTGCCTCATCTCCACCACAGGCATGCAGAAAAACGCCCGTCACTGCACTTTGAAATCCATCCATCCCCTGTGCGAGAAGTCCGGTGATCACACCCGCAAGCACATCTCCCGAACCACCTTTTGCCATGGCTGCATTGCCCGCCAGATTAAGAAAGTTCTGCCTGTCTTTCTGTGCAACTATCGTTCTGCTGTCTTTTAAAACACAGATACACGGGGATTCCCCGGTAAACCGGTGAAGTACCTCAAACCGCCGTTCTGCAATTTCTGATACAGAGATCCCTGTCAGTCGGGACATTTCTTTCATATGAGGGGTGAGGATCATATTTTCCCCAAGATTTTTATACAGATCTTTCCTTCCTGCAAGAAGATTCAGTCCATCTGCATCAACCACGCAGGGACACTTTGCTTTCTCTATTGTATGCAGCAAAATCTTTTCTGATCTACTGCTTTGTCCTAATCCACAGCCGATACAGATGACATCTGCCCACCCGATCAGTCGATCCAGTTTCTCTTCTTCATACTCTCTATAGCAGGAAACGATTGCCTCTGGAAGAAGTCCCTGAAGTACCTGCCTGTTCTCTTCTGCTGTATAGATCTGAACAAGTCCGGCACCAACCGTATACGCTGCTGTAGCTGAAAGATAAGCTGCTCCTGTCATTCCCGGACTGCCGGTGATCATAAGGACTCTGCCAAAACTGCCCTTATGCGAATCCTCTTTTCTTTCCGGCAGCAGATTTCCAAGCTCTTTTTTATCATAGGTCATGCAGACACTTTTCTGTTCAAAAAAGTACTCGGGATCAATCCCGATCGTTACCGGAACAACCTCACCCGCACAGGTCTGTCCCGGATACAAAGCACAGCCACGCTTCTGACATGCCATAGATACTGTCAGTTCTGCCTGAAATGCAATACCAAGCACCTTTCCTGTAGCAGAACAGATTCCTGATGGAATATCCACTGCCACCTTCTGTGCCGTCTGCCGGTTCATCCATCCGATTACATCTCTGTAGTGTCCTGCAACTTCTCTGCACAGACCAACGCCAAAAATTGCATCAATGATCACAGTATACTCTTTCTCAGGGATTTCTGTAAACAGATTGATCCCGAGATTTTTGTCGATCTGAGCCTGCAATCTGCACTCTTCCGTCATAGAGCTTTCTCTTCCCGTAAAAAGTACATCCACATGGCAGCCCTTTTCAGCCAGAAGTCTTGCCACAGCAAATCCATCCCCGCCATTATTTCCACTGCCGCATACAATCAGTGGCTGCCTTAAATCCTTTTTCTTTTCTTCCAGCACTTCAACAATTTTTAATGCTGCCCTCTCCATAAGAACCACAGAAGGTACACCGATCTGCTGGATCGTATACTGATCTGCTTTCTTCATCTGTTCTCCGTCCGGTAAATATCGCATAAGCAGTCCCCTTTCTCTTAAAGACAAACTGCTGCGGAACGGCCCAGCTATGACCATACCCGCAGCAGTCCTCTGCTATTTTTGAATTTCATTGTGCTGGCTGATATTATAAGACAATTTCATCAGACTGTCAGCAAGATGTACGCTCTCCACAATGACGTCCTTGGGAAGTGTAAGATCCGTATGTGCAAAATTCCAGATGGCCTTGATCCCATTTGCTACCAGGACATCCGCTACTTCCTCTGCTTTTGACTTTGGGAGTGTAAGAGCTGCAATCTCAATATCATTTTCCTGCAGATACCCTTCCAGTTCATCCAGCATTCTGACAGGGATTCCCCGGATCGTCACTCCCTCAAGACGCGGATTCACATCAAATAAACTTTTTAAAATAAATCCATTCCGTTCAAATGATGCATAATTTGCCAGTGCCTGTCCAAGATTACCGGCACCGATGATAATAAAGTTATGATCCTTATCCAGTCCCAATATCTTTCCAATCTCCGTATAAAGGTACTTTACATTATATCCATATCCCTGCTGTCCAAATCCGCCGAAATTATTCAGATCCTGCCGGATCTGGGATGCTGTTACCTGCATCTTTTTACTCAGGTCATTGGATGAGATCCTCTCTACACCCGCTTCAAGCAGGTCTCCCAAATATCTATAATATCTTGGAAGCCTGGAAATTACAGCACGTGATATTTTTCTTTGTTCCACTTCCATCGCCCTCCACATCATAATCTACTCAACATTATATAGAATAGTTAAACTTCTGTCAAACTTTACTTTCCTGCTTCTTGTATTTTCGGCTATTTTCGATATAATAGATACTTGGAGTTTTATACATAATGAAGATTTTAAAATAAAATTTATGATATAAGGAGTTTATTGATTATGATTTTAGCCTGTCACAATCTGAATAAAGCATTTGGCGAACATACCATTGTCTGCGACGGTTCTTTTCATATTGAAGACCGGGAGAAGACAGCTCTTGTCGGGATCAATGGTGCCGGAAAATCTACGATTCTGAAAATGATCATCGGGGAGGAATCCCTGGACGGTGGTGATGTTATCCTTGCCAAAGGGAAGACTCTCGGTTATCTTGCACAGCGTCAGGATCTGACATCCGGCAATACGATCTATGAGGAAGTAAAAAGTGCAAAAGCCGATATTTTTGCACTGGAAGCCCAGCTTCGTTCCATCGAGCAGGAACTGAAGTCCTTAACCGGGGAAGATCTGAAAAACCGGCTGGATACATACAACCGGCTTCAATCTGAATATGAGGCCAAAAATGGCTATGCCTGTGAAAGTGAAATCACCGGTGTCCTGAAGGGGCTTGGATTTACAGAGGATGATTTTTCCAAGCAGACCGATACCCTCTCAGGAGGTCAGAAGACACGAGTCTCCCTTGGAAAACTGCTTCTGACAAGTCCTGACATCCTTTTACTGGACGAACCGACCAACCATCTGGATCTTAATTCCATTGCATGGTTGGAAACGTATCTTTTAAATTATTCAGGAGCTGTACTGATTGTTTCCCATGACCGGTATTTTCTGAACCGTGTCGTAACAAAAGTCATTGAGGTCGATCAGGCTCATATTCGTATGTATATGGGTAACTACAAAGCCTATGCAGCGAAAAAGCAGCAGATTCGTGATGCCCGCCTGAAGGAATATATGAACCAGCAGCGTGAAATAAAGCATCAGCAGGCGGTCATCGAGAAACTTCGTTCTTTTAACCGGGAGAAATCCATCAAGCGGGCTGAAAGCCGGGAAAAAATGCTTGACCGTATCACTCCTGTTGAAAAGCCTGTTGAAAGTGTCCGCGAAATGCACTTTTCTCTTGAACCATCCTGTATCAGCGGATCGGATGTCCTGACAGTTGAACATCTGTCCAAACGCTTTGACAGCCAACAGCTTTTTCAGGATATCAGCTTTGAAATCCATCGCGGGGAACACGTTGCCATCATTGGTGATAATGGTACAGGAAAAACCACTCTATTAAAAATTATCAACCAGGTAGTTTCTGCAGACGAGGGATCTTTCACGCTTGGATCAAAAGTCAAAATCGGATATTACGATCAGGAACATCACGTCCTTCATGATGAAAAGACGATATTCGATGAAATTTCCGATGACTATCCATCCCTGACTAATACCCAGATCCGCAATACACTTGCTGCATTTCAGTTTACCGGGGAGGAAGTCTTTAAACAGATCCATACACTCAGCGGTGGCGAAAAAGGTCGTGTATCCCTCGCAAAATTGATGCTGTCCGAAGCAAATTTCCTAATCCTCGATGAACCTACCAACCATCTGGACATTACTTCCAAGGAAATCCTGGAAGAAGCCCTGAACAACTACAGCGGAACGGTTCTTTATGTCTCACACGACCGATATTTTATTAATCAGACCTGTTCCCGTATTTTGGAACTTGTCAATCAGACTTTTGTAAATTATATCGGAAACTATGACTACTATCTTGAAAAGAAAGAAGAACTGACCCGGGCATACGCATCTGCTCCTGCCGTATCTGCCAGTACTGCTCCTTCGGAATCTTCTTCCGCCAATCACACAGAATCCAAATTGAGCTGGCAGGAGCAGAAAGAACAGCAGGCAAAAGAGCGGAAACGCAAAAACGATCTGAAAAAGACAGAAGAAGAAATTGCAAGGCTGGAAGAACGAAATACCGTGATCGATGAAGAACTCACAAAAGAAGAAATTTACTCCAATTCCATCGAATGTCAGAAACTTTCTATTGAACGGGCTGAAAACGAAGCAACGCTGGAAACTTTGTATGAACGGTGGGAGGAACTGGCAGAGGAAGTGTAGTAAATTTGTATTTGTTGAAGAGCATATATCCCGGCAGCAGGAAGTTTTTTTGACAGAAGATCGTCCATATCCGCACTTGTTGTTGCATCGCAGTGCAGGACCCGCTTTACCTCAGCCCGTTGACAACTTGTAACAGAA
>NZ_CAKRGI010000012.1 GCF_934330165.1 uncultured Mediterraneibacter sp. | reverse complement strand
TTAGAAGAACTTCTAGAAGTTTAAAAAAGGCATTAGAGAAAGAAAATAGAAAAATAATCATTCATGCGTTTGTCGTGAAAGTGTTCAGCGAGCCACTTTACAAAAGTGGACCGCTATGATATATTTTAAGTTAGGCTTTTTGAGCAAAAGAGGAGGATGATGTATGCAGCCATACGGAGTAAACCAATTAAGGAAAATGTTTTTGGAGTTCTTTGAGAGCAAGGGGCATCTTGTGATGAAGAGCTTTTCTTTAGTACCTCATAATGATAAGAGTCTTCTCCTGATTAATTCAGGAATGGCTCCGTTGAAACCATATTTTACAGGACAGGAGATCCCTCCGAGAAGAAGAGTGACCACCTGTCAGAAGTGTATCCGTACAGGAGATATTGAAAATGTAGGAAAGACAGCACGCCATGGTACATTTTTTGAGATGCTTGGAAATTTCTCTTTCGGGGATTATTTTAAGAATGAAGCCATCGAGTGGTCATGGGAATTCCTGACAGAAGTAGTAGGACTTGACCCGGACAGACTTTATCCGTCAGTCTATGAAGCAGATGATGAAGCATTTGATATCTGGAATAAGAAGATGGGAATCCCTGCAGAGCGTATTTTCCGTTTCGGTAAGGAAGATAACTTCTGGGAGCATGGTTCCGGTCCGTGTGGTCCATGTTCAGAGATTTATTACGACCGTGGAGAAAAGTACGGATGTGGAAAACCGGGATGTACAGTCGGATGCGAATGTGACCGTTATATGGAAATCTGGAACAACGTATTCAGCCAGTTTAATAATGACGGTCATGGAAATTATACTGATCTGATCCAGAAGAATATCGATACAGGTATGGGGCTGGAGCGTCTGGCATGTATCGTACAGGATGTAGATTCCATGTTCGATATTGATACAATGAAGGCTCTGCGTGACCATGTATGCCGCCTTTCAGGAAAGCAGTACGGAACAGATCACGAGACAGATGTCTCTCTGCGTGTCGTTACAGACCATGTCCGTTCCGTGACATTTATGATCTCAGACGGAATCCTTCCATCCAACAGCGGACGTGGATATGTTCTGCGTCGTCTGTTAAGACGTGCGTGCCGCCATGGAAAGCTGTTGGGAATCGAGGGAGCGTTCCTTGTGGAACTTGCTACAACCGTGATCGAAGGATCAAAGGACGGATATCCGGAGCTGGAAGAGAAGAAAGAGTTCATCTTTAATGTGATCGCAAAGGAAGAGGCGAACTTCAATAAGACGATCGATCAGGGACTTGCGATCCTTGCAGATATGGAAGCTGAGATGGAGAAGAAGGGTGAGAACGTTCTCTCCGGTGAGAATGCATTCCGTCTTTATGATACCTATGGATTCCCGATCGATCTGACAAGTGAGATTCTGGAGGAAAAAGGTCTGACTTATGATGAAGAAGGCTTCAAAAAGGCTCAGGAAGAGCAGCGTGCCAAGTCAGAGGGTACATTCGGAACTCATTCCTATACAGGAAAAGAAGCATCTGTCTATGATGAACTGGATGCAGAGATCGGAACAGAATTTGTAGGATACGATCATCTTACATTTGATTCAAAAGTTTCCGCACTGACTACAGAGGACGAGGTCGTGGACGCTCTGTCTGACGGAGAGAAAGGAACGATCATTGTTGAGCAGACTCCGTTCTATGCAACGATGGGTGGACAGGAGGCTGATAAGGGAGTGATCCGGACAGCAGAAGGCGAGTTTGTTGTAGAGGACTGTATTCATCTTGCTGGAACAAAGGTCGGACATATCGGTCATGTGACAAAGGGTATGATCAAGATCGGTGATGCAGTTACACTGGAAGTGGATGCAAAGAAGCGTGCTCTTACGGAAAGAAACCACAGTGCAACGCATCTGCTTCAGAAAGCACTTCGCACAGTGCTTGGAAGTCATGTTGAGCAGGCAGGATCTTTTGTAAATGAGGACAGACTTCGCTTTGACTTTACTCATTTCTCAGCGGTAACACCGGAAGAGTTAAAGAAAGTGGAGGAAATCGTGAATGAGCAGATCCAGAATGCCCTTGCGGTAGTCACAAAGAATCTGCCGATCGAAGAAGCAAGAAAGACCGGTGCCCAGGCTTTATTTGGCGAAAAGTACGGTGATGTTGTACGTGTAGTAGATATGGGCGGATTTTCAGTTGAATTTTGTGGAGGAACCCATGTGAAGAATACTTCTGAGATTACGGCTCTGAAGATTATTTCAGAAAGCGGTGTGGCAGCCGGAGTACGCCGTATAGAGGCTCTGACATCAGACGGACTGATGAAGTATTATGCAGAGATGGAATGTCTTCTGAAAGAAGCTGCCCAGCTTGTGAAGGCGTCTCCTGAGAATCTGGCTGAGAAGATCGTACATCTGCAGGCAGAGAATAAAGCTCTGAAGGGAGAAGTAGACAGCTTAAAGAGTAAAATGGCACAGGAAGCAGCAGGCAATGTCCTGGATCAGGTAAAAGAAGTGAAGGGTGTGAAACTTCTTGCTGCTCAGCTTGACGGAGTTGATATGAATGAACTTCGTGACCTGGGAGACCAGTTTAAAGAGAAACTGGGAGAAGGTGTGGTTGTCCTTGCATCCGGAAATGACGGCAAAGTAAGCCTGATGGCAACTGTGACAGACGGTGCGATGAAGCAGGGGGCTCATGCAGGTAATCTTGTAAAAGCGATCGCAGGCCTTGTTGGCGGTGGCGGTGGTGGACGCCCAAATATGGCACAGGCCGGTGGCAAGAATCCGGCAGGTATTGCACAGGCACTTGAGAAAGCAGAAGAAGTCCTTGCAGAGCAGATCCATTAAACTGAAAAAGCCTGACTTATAAGAATAAGTGACTTAAAAAAAGTGTGAATTATAAAAAACTTGACTTTTCTTAACTTTTTTGAATAAAAATAGTTGACGGAAGAAAAATTTATGGTATAATAACTAGCAGTGCAATAAATATACCCGAACAGTCGTATGATGCACAATACAAGGCTGGAGGGGAGGTTAGGTGTGAGACTATGTCAAATGTAATCGTTAAAGAAAACGAAACGTTAGATAGTGCCTTACGCAGATTCAAAAGAAACTGTGCAAAGGCTGGCATTCAGCAGGAGATTCGTAAGAGAGAACATTACGAAAAGCCAAGCGTAAGACGTAAAAAGAAATCTGAAGCTGCTAGAAAACGTAAATATAACTAATATGTGCAGATGAGCGGAGTACCGAAATGGTACTTCGCTTTTTTCATATACCGGGAAAATATTTCTTCTTCAAAAAAAGTACATTAAGTATAAACATAAAAAGCAGAAGAATTAGAGAAAAATGAATTTCAACAGTATTTTTTATGCAAATTTATCAACTTAAAGTGATAAAACTTTAAAATAATGCAATAAATTGTTGACAATCTTTCATTTAGATTTTAAAATAAACGAGTAGACAAAGAGGTCTCAAGCGAACGCGGCAGACGACAGGTCTTCGCGTTATATTTATTTTAGGAGGTAATTGAGAAATGTCATACGTTGATGAAGTCATTGAATTAGTCGTAAAGAAAAATCCGGCTGAGCCGGAATTCCATCAGGCAGTAAAAGAGGTGCTGGAATCCCTTCGTGTTGTGATCGAGGCAAATGAAGAAAAATTCCGTAAAGAAGCTCTTCTTGAAAGACTCGTAGAGCCTGAAAGACAGATCAAATTCCGTGTTCCGTGGGTAGATGATAACGGACAGGTACAGGTGAACACCGGATATCGTGTACAGTTCAACAGTGCGATCGGACCATACAAAGGCGGTCTTCGTCTTCATCCATCCGTAAACCTTGGTATTATCAAATTCCTCGGTTTTGAGCAGATTTTCAAAAACTCTCTTACAGGACTTCCGATCGGTGGAGGTAAAGGTGGATCTGATTTTGATCCTAAGGGAAAATCTGACAGAGAAGTTATGGCATTCTGCCAGAGCTTTATGACAGAGCTCTGTAAATATATTGGTGCTGATACTGACGTTCCTGCAGGAGATATCGGTACGGGTGCAAGAGAAATCGGATATATGTTCGGTCAGTACAAGAGAATCCGTGGACTGTATGAAGGTGTTCTTACAGGAAAAGGTCTTACATACGGTGGATCTCTCGCACGTACAGAAGCTACAGGATATGGTCTTCTGTATCTGACAGAGGAGCTTCTGAAACTCAACGGAATCGAGCTTGCAGGTAAGACTGTAGCAGTTTCAGGATCAGGAAATGTAGCAATTTATGCTACGGAAAAAGCACAGCAGCTTGGTGCAAAAGTTGTTACTGTAAGTGATTCTACAGGCTGGGTATATGATCCGGAAGGAATTGATGTTGCAGCCCTCAAAGAGATCAAGGAAGTAAACCGTGCAAGACTGACAGAGTACAAGAAATATCGTCCAAACTCAGAGTATCATGAGGGAAGAGGTGTATGGAATGTTAAGGTTGATATCGCTCTTCCATGTGCTACACAGAACGAGCTGCACCTTGAGGATGCACAGGCACTTGTTGCTAACGGATGCATCGCAGTTTGCGAGGGTGCTAACATGCCTACAACTCTGGAAGCTACAGAGTATCTGCAGAAGAACGGTGTAATCTTTGCACCTGGTAAAGCAGCTAACGCTGGTGGAGTTGCTACATCTGCACTTGAAATGTCCCAGAACAGCGAGCGTCTGAGCTGGACATTTGAAGAAGTTGACAGCAAGCTGAAAAATATCATGGTTAATATCTGCCATAATATGTCTGATGCAGCTGAGAAATACGGTTTCAAGGGCAACTACGTTGTAGGTGCTAACATTGCCGGATTTGAGAAGGTTGTAGATGCAATGACAGCTCAGGGAATCGTTTAAGATTCAGAGAAAGTGATCAATTCGCCCGGGAAATGAAGGTTTCCCGGGTTTTTCTTTTTGTTAAAAGATATTAAAGCTTTATGAAAAAAAAATAAAGTTTATTGACAATTTAGAATAGAATCTTTATTATATCTAATAAATAAGAGGGAGTAACTGGCACTTTTTAATAAGTGTTTGCGATGTCGCCAGAACCGATGGGATTTACCATCCGTATCGTGATTAAATAGTGAGACTTTTATTGCATATCGAGGTGCAATAAAAGTCTCATTTTTTATACAAGAGAATATAAAAGCAGATGTCGGTGGCAGGTTCTCTATATTATAATTGAGGTAAATGCAGGAGGAGCAAGAATGAGATCATATTATCAGATGTCAGGTGAAGAAGTGCTGCAGGAAGTAAATGGCTCTTTAGAACCTCTTACGAATGAACAGGTGAGAGAACATCAGAAAAAGTATGGACCGAATGAACTGGTCGAGGGAAAGAAAAAGACAACTTTACAGATTTTTTTAGAACAATATAAGGATTTTCTGGTCATTATTCTGATCATTGCTGCGGTGGCATCAGGATTTATGGGAGATGTGGAGAGTGCCGCTGTTATCCTGATCGTGATCACGATGAATGCAATACTTGGGACAGTGCAGACGATCAAGGCAGAACAGTCACTGGCAAGTCTGAAAAAGCTTTCCGGACCGGAGGCGAAGGTGCTAAGAGACGGGGCAATTGTGCAGATCCCTTCCGCAGAAGTAACAGTAGGAGATATTGTGATGCTGGAAGCAGGAGATTATATTCCGGCAGACGGAAGGCTCTTAGAGTGTGCCAGCATGAAAGTGGATGAAAGTGCATTGACAGGAGAAAGTCTGGGAGTAGAAAAGACAACGGAGGTTGTAAAAGAAGAAAATGTACCGCTTGGAGACCGGGTGAATATGGTTTATTCGGGCAGTTTTGTCACTTATGGAAGAGGTTCATTTCTTGTAACTGAGATCGGAATGGAGACAGAGGTTGGAAAGATCGCAGGACTTCTGAAGAATACTTCAGAAAAGCGGACTCCATTGCAGGTGAACCTGGATCAGTTCGGACAAAAGCTTTCCATCCTGATTCTTGTATTCTGTGGTATTTTGTTCGGAATCAGTATCCTGCGGGGAGATAATATCGGAGATGCATTTTTATTTGCAGTAGCTCTTGCAGTTGCAGCGATTCCGGAGGCACTGAGTTCGATTGTGACTATTGTGCTTTCTTTCGGTACGCAGAAGATGGCAAAGGAACATGCGATCATCAGAAAATTGCAGGCAGTGGAAGGTCTTGGAAGTGTATCGGTTATCTGTTCAGATAAGACGGGAACTCTGACGCAGAATAAAATGACCGTGGAAGATTACTATGTGGATGAAAAGAGTATTCCTGCCGGTGCAGTAGATCTGACAGACAGTTCACAAAGCCGTCTGATGATCAGTAGTATTCTCTGCAACGATGCAACCAATGCAGATGGTATTGAGATTGGAGATCCGACTGAGACGGCACTTTTAAATCTTGCAAGCAGGCTGGGGCTGGATCCGGAGGAGGTTCGGAAAAAGTATCCAAGAGAAAGTGAAAACCCATTTGACAGTGACCGGAAGCTGATGGCGACCAAGCATATGTTGAACGGAATCCCGACGATGATCGTAAAAGGAGCTGTGGATGTCCTGCTGGACAGGACAGATCTGATCCAGTTAGGAGATGAAGTGTATAAGATCACGAGGGAGGACTGTGCAAGGATTGAGGCACAAAACCGGAAGTATTCAGAAGAGGGACTTCGTGTACTTGCTTTTGCATATAAAGTTATGTCAGATGAGATGGAACTGACGCTCCAGGATGAGAATCACCTGATATTCCTGGGACTGGTTGCCATGATGGATCCACCGAGGGAAGAGTCTGCTGCTGCGGTTGCCGAGTGCAAGAGGGCAGGAATCCGCCCAATCATGATCACGGGAGATCATAAAGTGACGGCAGCGGCGATTGCAAAAAGGATCGGGATCCTGAAAGAGGAATCCGAAGCATGTGAGGGATCTTGGATCGACCGGATGTCGGATGAGGAACTGAAGGATTTCGTAGAAGGAATTTCTGTATATGCAAGAGTGTCGCCGGAACATAAGATCCGGATTGTGCGGGCATGGCAGGAAAAGGGAAATATCGTTTCGATGACGGGGGATGGTGTGAATGACGCACCGGCATTGAAGCAGGCAGATGTAGGAGTTGCAATGGGAATTACCGGAAGTGAGGTGTCCAAGGACGCAGCAGCGATGATCCTGACAGATGATAATTTTGCCACGATCGTAAAAGCGGTTGAAAATGGAAGAAATCTTTACAGGAATATCAAGTCTGCCATTCAGTTTTTGTTATCAGGAAATTTCGGGGCGATACTGGCAGTTCTGGCTGCGTCAATTTTTGCACTTCCTGTACCGTTTGCACCAGTTCATTTACTTTTTATCAATCTGCTGACGGACAGTCTTCCGGCGATCGCACTGGGACTGGAGCCACATTCCAAAGATGTGATGGAAGAGAAACCAAGACCGTTGAATGAGTCGATCCTTACGAAAGACTTTTTGCTGAGGATTGCAGTGGAGGGAGTATCTGTCTGTGCAACAACCATGACAGCATTTTTGATCGGATACAGGGATGGAAATGCACTGCTGGCAAGTACGATGGCATTTGCAACACTCTGTTCGGCAAGACTGTTCCATGGATTCAACTGTAAATCGAACAAACCGGTTGTGTTTACAAGGAAGGTAGCAGATAATAAATATCTGATCGGTGCATTTGTACTGGGAATCCTGCTGGTGACATCAGTCGTTATGATCCCGGGACTTCATACGGTCTTTAAAGTACAGACATTGAGTCTCACACAGCTCTTTACCGTGTATGGACTTGCAGCATTGAATATACCAGTGATCCAGCTGCTGAAAGCAATTTGGGCAAAGACAGGGAAGTAGAACTGAATTTTCAGGTACAGAAAATGAAAGAACGAAGGAGGAGTCAAATTGAAAAAAGTTGAGAAACCGAAAAAACCCCTGATATTTTATTACCTGCTTGCTCTGGTGGTACTGGTACTGCTTAATACATTTCTTTTTCCCAACCTGATGAACCATCATAAAGTAAAAGATGTCGATTACGGTACGTTCCTTACGATGGTTGATAAAAAAGAAGTGTCCAAAGTAGAGTTAAATGGTGATACGATTTATTTTACGGATAAAGCGGCTGAGCCGAATTACTATGAGACAACGACATTTGAAGATCCGGATCTTGTAAACCGTCTGGAAGAAGCCGGATGTGAATTCGGAAGAGTTGCACAGGAAGAGATGAATCCGCTTGTCATTTTCCTGCTTGTATGGGTTCTGCCGATCGTGATTTTCTGGGTACTGGGACAGTTTCTTGCAAAACGTCTGATGAAAAAAATGGGTGGAGGTACTGCCGGAAATCCATTTATGCAGTTCGGAAAAAGCAATGCCAAAGTATATGTTGAGTCTACGACAGGAATTACATTTAACGATGTCGCAGGGGAAGATGAGGCAAAAGAACTGCTGACAGAAATCGTGGATTTTCTTCATAATCCGAAAAAATATCAGGAGATCGGAGCTGTCTGCCCGAAGGGAGCACTGCTTGTCGGTCCTCCCGGAACGGGTAAGACATTGCTTGCAAAGGCGGTGGCGGGAGAAGCAAATGTTCCATTCTTCTCAATGTCAGGATCTGAATTTGTTGAAATGTTCGTTGGTATGGGGGCGTCTAAGGTAAGAGATCTTTTCAAGCAGGCAAATGAAAAAGCTCCGTGTATTGTGTTCATTGATGAGATTGATACGATCGGTAAGAAAAGAGATAATGCCGGATATGGAGGAAATGATGAGCGTGAGCAGACACTGAACCAACTTTTGACGGAGATGGATGGATTTGACGCATCCAAGGGTGTTGTGATCCTTGCGGCAACGAACCGTCCAGACAGTCTTGATCCGGCACTTTTAAGACCGGGAAGATTTGACCGGCGGATTCCGGTGGAACTTCCTGACCTGAAAGGAAGAGAAGAAATCCTGAAAGTACATGCGAAAAAGGTCAGATTGGGAGATGATATTGACTTTAATGCAATTGCAAGAGCAGCATCCGGTGCATCCGGAGCGGAGCTGGCGAATATGGTGAATGAAGCTGCATTGCGGGCAGTCCGTGAGAACCGGAAGTTTGTAACACAGGCAGATCTTGAAGAGAGTATTGAGACGGTTATTGCCGGATATCAGAAGAAGAATCAGGTACTCTCCGCAAAAGAAAAAATGATCGTATCTTATCATGAGATCGGACATGCACTGGTTGCCGCATTACAGACCCATTCTGCACCGGTGACAAAGATCACGATCATTCCGAGAACTTCAGGAGCATTGGGATATACCATGCAGGTAGAAGCGGAAGAGCGGAATCTTATGAGCAAGGAAGAGCTGGTGAATAAGATCGCAACTCTGACAGGTGGAAGATGTGCCGAGAAACTGATCTTTGATTCGATCACGACAGGTGCATCCAACGATATTGAACAGGCGACAAAACTGGCACGTGCCATGATCACAAGATATGGTATGAGTGACCGGTTTGGCATGGTGGCACTGGAAAACCAGAATAATCCATATCTGGGTGGTGACAGTACTTTAAGCTGTTCTCCACAGACGGCTGCCACGATTGATGATATGGTCGTAGAGACAGTCAGGGAAGGGTATGACACGGCGATGAATCTGTTGGAGAAAAATAAGATGAAACTGCATGAACTTGCAAAATATCTTTATGAAAAAGAGACGATCACCGGAGAAGAATTTATGCAGATCCTGAATCATAAAGAAATTTCAGGAGAAGAAATAAAAGCAGAGTCTGAAGATTAGCTAAAGTTAGTTAAAGTTTTTCTAAACATAGTGGAAAATGCGGATGAATGTGGTAAAATAAAATCGGATGTGGCGTGCCTCGCGAGTTTCATCGCGGGGCATACTTACTTTATGCAGGGCAGTGATTTTTATTGCTGAAGCAGAAAGAATACAAAAGGAGAATTGATATGTCAGCGGCCAGAAGAAAAAGGAAGCCTGTTGAGGCAGAGGAAAAAAAGAAAAGGATGCCGACGACGCGATATACGCCGGACTACAGAAAGGGACTGACCAGTCAGCAGGTGCAGGAACATAAGCTTCATGGCTGGACGAATCAGGCGGTAGATTCAACATCCAAGACTACAAAGGAGATTGTACAGGAGAATGTCTTCACGTATTTCAACCTGATCTTTCTTGTACTGGCATTTTTGCTTTGTCTGGTGGGATCGTTCAGGGATCTGACATTCCTTCCGGTGATCATCGCCAATACGCTGATTGGAATTATTCAGGAAATCCGGGCGAAAAAGGTACTGGATGATCTTACGATGCTCAATGCTCCTCATGCGATGGTTGTAAGAGATGGGAAAAAATCCATGATCGATGCAGAAGAACTGGTTGTGGATGATATTGTTATTTTTAAGGCAGGGGCTCAGGTCTGTGCGGATGCAGAAGTCTGTGCCGGAGAGGTACAGGTAAATGAATCGCTGCTGACCGGAGAATCCGACGAGATCACAAAGAAAAAAGGGTCAAAGCTGATGTCAGGAAGCTTTATTGTTTCGGGACAGTGTCATGCAAGACTTGATAAAGTCGGTGAAGACTCCTATATTTCCAGACTGACACTGGAAGCAAAAGAGATGCAGCAGGGAGAGCAGTCAGAGATGATCCGTTCGCTGGACCGTCTTGTGAAGTGTGTCGGAATTGCGATTATTCCGATCGGGATCATTCTTTTTGTACAGGCATTTTTCTTTCAGCATTCTTCTTTCCGGTCAAGTGTTACATCTATGGTTGCCGCAGTGATCGGAATGATCCCTGAGGGGCTGTATCTGCTGGCAAGTGTGGCACTGGCAGTCAGTTCTATCAGGCTGGCACAGAAAAAGGTACTGCTGCATGATATGAAATGTATTGAGACGCTGGCAAGGGTTGATGTACTTTGCGTGGATAAGACCGGAACCATTACTGAAAATACGATGCAGGTGCAGAAACTGATCCCAACGCAGCAGTATGACCCGGATACAATGAAGCCGCTTGAGACGCTGGTAGGAGATTTTGCAGCCGCAATGACGAAGGATAATATTACGATGGCGGCGGTAAAGGCATATTTTACATCTGTATCAGGGGCAAAGCCGGTTGCAAAGACCGGATTTTCTTCAGCGACCAAGTACAGCAGTGTTACTTTTGGAGAGGGGTCATATGTGCTTGGAGCACCGGAATTTGTACTGCTGGATGAGTATGAAGCCTATGAAGCAAAAATAACCAGTCTGGCATCGACCGGTGCAAGGGTACTGGTATTTGGAACTTATGATGGTGAGATTGACGGAAAGCCTCTGAAGCATCCAATCTGTCCGCTCAGTTATATTCTGCTTGCAAATCCGATCAGAGAGGCAGCAAAGGAGACGTTTGAGTATTTTACCGAACAGGGTGTGGAGGTAAAAGTAATTTCAGGTGACAATCCGGTTACAGTATCAAAGGTTGCAAAGCAGGCCGGAATAGCAAATGCAGAGCAGTATGTAGATGCTTCTGAATTAAAATCCATTAATGATGTAAAGAAAGCAGTGCTTGAGAATACGGTCTTTGGAAGAGTAACGCCGAACCAGAAACGGCAGTTTGTTCAGGTGCTGAAAGAGGCCGGAAAGACTGTGGCGATGACGGGAGACGGAGTGAATGATGTTCTTGCTTTGAAGGATGCTGACTGCAGTATTGCGATGGCCTCCGGAAGTGAGGCAGCGGCACAGGCATCACAGTTGGTACTTCTGGAATCAGATTTTTCGTGTATGCCGGAAGTTGTACTGGAAGGAAGAAGAGTCGTCAATAATATCCAGCGCTCAGCAAGTTTGTTCCTTGTAAAGAATATTTTTTCATTTTTATTAAGCCTGATGTCAGTTGTATTTATGTTCACGTATCCACTGGAGCCGTCGCAGGTTTCCCTGATCAGTATGTTTACGATCGGTATCCCTGCTTTCTTCCTTGCACTGGAACCAAATAAGAATATCATTAAAGGTCATTTCCTTACGAATGTATTCTTGAAAGCACTTCCGGCTGCCATTACTGATGCAGTAGCGGTCGGAGCACTTGTGATTTTTGGAAAAACTTTTGGGGTAGGAGACACAGATATTTCGACGGCAGCGACAATGCTGCTGGCAATTGTCGGATTTATGATCCTGTATAAGATCAGTGCACCGATGAATAAGCTGAGAACCGCGATTCTGGCAGGATGTATTGCAGGACTTCTGTTCTGTAGTATTTTCCTGAATGATCTTTTTGCCATTACCGGAATGACGACAAAATGTATCATGCTTTTTATCGTATTTGCAATTGCAACAGAACCGGTATTAAGATATCTTACGATTCTGACGGAAAAGATCCGCTCTTTTTATTCAGGGCTGCGTAGCCGAAAGGCAGAGAAAAAGTAAAAAGAAAGCCGTCTGCGAAGAAAAGATAAAAATCTTAACTTTGCAGGCGGTTCTTTTTAAGAAAGTCAGACAGACTTATTGATCGTATCCTGAATGAGACAGAAATCGACGATACTGAGCCCAAAGATTCCAAGAAGGAGATAAAGAATACCGGAACTTCCCTGGGTTCCCTTAATAAAATCACATTTCTCTCCCATTTTATACATCCAGTAGAGTTCGTAAATACCGCAGGTGATCAGAGAAAAGATAATGACCAAAGCACCACTTGCCGCATTTGTATCGCCACAGAGGAGATTGATCTCATCATTTAGTTTCAGCATCCAGTAAATGCCGTAAATTCCGCAGGTAACGATAGAAAGGATAATGCAAAGGGGGATGCTGCGGGGGATAATACCGTAGGAAGAACGGAACGGTGCTCCTCCGGTTGACTGGTAATAGTTATTCTGCTGATAATAATTGTTCTGCGTTCCTCCGGTTTCTTGAAAATCAGAAGAACCAGAAGAACTGTGAGCAGTTCCATCTGCATTGGGCTGCTCGTTAAGGGGAGCACCACACTGGTTGCAGAATGTAGCATGATCGTCAGCAGGGTTCCCGCATTTCGGACAGAATTTCATATGTAATGACCTCCTAAAATAATTTGTATTAATGATAACATAGATAGGATGGTTATACAAGTAATGCGTTCGGCTGACTGGACAGATCTGATAGTTTCTTGCTATAATAAGAAAATAAAAAGTGAAAAAGGAGTACAGAAGATGCCAGTATTTGATTTTAATAATGCAACGGATGATAAAAAGCCGGTTGTATGTACATATACCACGTTCTCATCTAATGAGGATCATGCCTCCATTGAAAATCCGATCCTTGTCCTGGATAATAGTAAAAAGGAGTGGAACCACCATTCCTGTGGGATTTTCACGAATCAGAGTAAGCAGACTGCTTTTGAATTTGATGAAGACGGAGGTACGATAAGTGCGGATATTCTGCTTGTGGATGCACGTTTTATCAGCCTTTTGAAATGGCTGGGAGAAAATCATATCAATGTACGTCTATCAGGAAAGAATACAAAAAGCGGATATGCCGTGTATCGTATCAGGGAGATCGCATTTGGCGGCGGTACGAAGCTGTCTGCAGAGGACGGATTTCTGCAGTTTATGATCGAGAGACTTTTTGCAAGCAATGCACCTGCGGAAGAAACAGAAGACGAAGATGGAGAAGAGAACGGGGATGATATGAAGCTGACCAGTATTCAGAGTATTACTGATTTCATGACCTGTGCAGGAAGGACGCTGCCGGATAATATCCGTCTCTGGGCGAGAAGGAATCTTGCTGTGGCACGTTCTCATGAGGTGTCGCAGGAAGAACGTCGTCATGCACAGAGGGCATTATCCATTATGATGAATATTCAATGGAAAAATGATTATTTTGAAGCAATCGATCCCGAAGAGGCAAGAAGGATTCTGGATGAAGAGCTTTATGGAATGGAACGCGTAAAGCAAAGGATCATTGAGACGATCATTCAGATCAACAGAACGCATACATTGCCGGCATACGGACTGCTGCTGGTAGGTCCTGCAGGAACGGGAAAATCTCAGATTGCCTATGCGGTGGCACGAATTTTAAAATTACCGTGGACAACGCTGGATATGAGTTCGATCAATGACCCTGAACAGTTGACAGGAAGTTCCCGTATTTATTCCAATGCGAAGCCGGGAATTATTATGGAGGCCTTTTCCATGGCAGGGGAGTCGAATCTAGTGTTTATTATCAATGAGCTTGATAAGGCAGCTTCAGGAAAAGGAAATGGAAATCCGGCAGATGTGCTTCTGACACTTCTTGATAATCTTGGATTTACAGATAACTATATGGAGTGCATGATCCCGACTGTGGGTGTCTATCCGATTGCAACAGCGAATGATAAAGATCAGATCAGTGCACCGCTGATGTCACGTTTTGCGGTGATTGATATACCGGACTATACTCCGGAGGAAAAGAAGATCATATTCTCTAAATTTGCATTACCAAAAGTACTGAAACGTATGAGTCTGAGGGAAGAAGAATGTATCCTGACAGGTGAGGCACTGGATGAGGTGATTGAATTATATTCCAATACAACAGGAATCCGTGATCTGGAGCAGGCGGCAGAGCATATTGCGGCAAATGCGTTATATCAGATTGAAGTGGAGCAGAAAAAGAAAGTTGTATTTGATGCAGAAATGGTAAAAGAGCTGCTGGACTGAAAGAAAGCAGAAAAAGAAAGTAAGCAGGAATAGAAAGTAAGAAAAGCCCGGATGGCAGGGCAGGAAAAGATCTGAAGATCATAAAAATGGTTTTCGGGTCTTTTTTTATACCCGGACACACAGAAAAAGCTGCCAGTGCCAGGAAATTCTGTATTTACACCAATGTGCAGTCTGTATTGATGTAATATGTGTAGTATTTGTGTCTTTAAAAGTAATTTAAAGTTGATTTAAGGTACAACCGATAAAATGCAGTATGTAAGGAGGGAAGAACAATGGCAGTGCAAAAAGTTTTTAAACGGTATGAATATAAATATCTGCTGACCCGGGAGCAGAAAGAGCTTTTACAGAATGTGATGGAAGAGTACATGATCCCGGATGAATATGGAAGAAGCACCATCTGTAATCTGTATTTTGACACACCACAGTATCTGTTGATCCGCAGATCCATCGAGAACAAAGTATATAAAGAAAAAGTACGGCTCCGTACCTATGGAAGATCAGAGCCGGCAGGTGAGGCATTTATCGAGTTAAAGAAGAAGTATAAAAAAGTAGTCTACAAAAGGCGGATTTGTACGGAATACGAAAAAGCGATCCGGTATCTTTGCCGGGGCGAACGGGTTGTCGGGGAAAGTCAGATCGGAGAAGAACTGGATTATGCTCTGAGACTTTATCAGGGAATCTGTCCGGCAATGTGGCTGTCCTATGAGCGTGAGGCATTCTATGGAAAAGAAGATCATGAACTGCGGATGACATTTGATCAGAATATTTTATGGCGAACAGAAGATCTTGACCTGAGCAGCCCGATCTATGGAAGAAGCCTGCTGGACGAGGATCAGTCATTACTGGAAATAAAAGTGGGGCATGCGATTCCTTTATGGCTGAGTCATTTTCTTACAGAAAATAAAATTTTCCGCACATCGTATTCAAAATACGGAAATGCCTACAGAACACTATTAAGAGAAGGAGAAATAAATTATGTTTAGTAACTTATTTGGAGGAATTTTTGACAGCAGTACAGTGACGGTGATCCCGGTATATCAGTTTCTGCTTTGTGTGGTAGTCTCACTGGTACTCGGAATCGTGCTTGCGGCAGCCTATACATATAGATCCAAATATAATGCAGGATTTGTAAGGACGCTGGCAATTCTTCCGGCAGTCGTATGTATCGTCATTATGATGGTCAACGGAAATGTAGGAACAGGAGTGGCAGTGGCAGGAGCTTTCAGTCTTGTTCGTTTTAGAAGTGTACCAGGCAGTGCAAAAGAAATCGGAGCGATTTTTATTGCCATGGGAGCAGGTCTTGTAAGTGGGATGGGCTATCTGGGGTATGCAGTGCTTTATACGGTGATCCTTTCTCTGGTCATGGCTCTCTATGTGAAGATTTGTGCATGGGAAAAGAACGCAGGCAGTGAGAAGACCATGGTGATCACGATCCCGGAGGATCTGGACTATACAGAAGTTTTTGATGATCTGCTGGAAGTCTATACGAACCGTTACGAGCTGACCGAAGTAAAGACAACCAATATGGGAAGTCTTTTCAAACTGACTTATCAGTTAAGCCTGAAAGATACTTCAAAGGAAAAAGAAATGATCGATCATTTGCGGTGCAGAAATGGAAATCTGGAAATTATGGTGAAAAATCAGGAAACCACAACTACAAGCCTGTAAAAATATATCTGAAGGAGGCAGGCAGATTGTAATGAAATGGAGGAAAACTCTATGAAAAGAAAGTATATGATCATCGTACTGATGACAGGAGCATTGGGACTGACGGGATGTTCTCAGGGAACTTCAAATTCAGGAACGACCGGAACAACCAGATTGGATAATGCACTTATATCAGAAAGTGATATTGCGATTTTAGATACAGAGGATATGTTTACGGAGAGAGACAGTAACACGGAGTATGATGAAAGTGAATGTACTGCGATCAGTCTTTCGGATGAAGGATCAAAGTGCGATAGTGACGGAGTAAAAATTGACGGACAGACTATAACGATCACAGAAGGTGGAATGTATCTTCTGACCGGTTCGCTAAGTAATGGAAGTGTTGTCATTGATACAGATAAAAAGGAAAAAGTACAAGTGATTCTGAAAAATGTATCCATTATAAATAAAGAGGACACGGGAATCTGTGTGGAGCAGACAGATAAAGCCTTTATAACCCTTGCAGATGGCAGTATAAATGAAATTGTATCCAATTCTTTTCCTGGAAATGAGGATACAAATATTGACGGAGCAATCTTTTCCAGAGAAGATCTGACATTGAATGGAAGCGGCACTTTAAAGCTGGCTTCTTCTGCCCATGGCATTGTCTCAAAGGATGATCTTGTTCTTACAGGAGGAGTCTATCAGATCGAGTCAGAAAAGCAGGGACTTTCAGGAAAAGAAAGTGTGCGTATTGCAGATGGAACATTTACGATTACTTCCGGTACCGATGCGATCCACAGTGAGGATACAGATGAAGATACAAAAGGATTTGTCTATATAGCCGGAGGCGTTCTTACACTGGATGCCGGAGGAGATGGAATTTCTTCTTCCTATGTGGTGCAGGCAGACGGAGGAAATTTTGATATTTCTACCAGCTCCACAGAGACAGATACCAGTACAAAGGGAATCAAAGCACAAAAGTATGTCATTCTGAAAGATGGAACATATCAGCTTGCCACGGCGGATGATGGAATCCATTGTAACGGAAATATATATGTCTGCGGAGGTACTTATTCCATTAATTCGGGAGATGATGGAATCCATGCAGATGACCAGACCGTTGTACTGGATGGGGAAATTGATATAACGAACTGCTATGAAGGAATTGAAGGGCAAAGTGTGACGATACAGGATGGAACAATCAAAATTGTATCCAATGATGATGGACTGAATGCAGCGGGAGGAAACGATCAAAGCAGTATGGGGCGTCCTGGAGAAAATACTTTTCAGGAAGATTCGGATGCATATATCGATATTCTTGGTGGAACGATTGAAATTGATGCAAAAGGTGACGGAATCGACAGTAATGGAGATCTCAGCGTAAGTGGTGGTGTGATTTATGTATCAGGTTCAGGGGATGACGGAAACGGAGCTTTGGATTATGACGGAACAGCGATCATCACAGGTGGAACAGTCGTTGCAGCAGGCATGAGCGGAATGGCACAGAACTTTGGATTAGATTCTACGCAGGGAACGATGCTCATCAATCTGGATACAGATCAGAGTGGTGAAGTTGCACTGAAAGATACCGATGGAACGGTGCTGGTAAGTTATACACCGGTCAGGGATTTTAATTCAGTTGTGATCAGTTGTGAGGAACTGAAAGAGGGGGCAGACTATACTCTTACGACCGGTTCGGAAAGCAAGGAAATCACAATGAGCAGCCTGATTTATTCAGAAGGGCAGAGCATGCAGGAACCGGGACAGGGCGGTCCGGGAATGAATGGTCAGGATGGAAATCCAGGACAGGGCGGTCCGGAAATGAATGGTCAGAAAGGAAATCCGGGACAGGGTGGACCGGGAAATGATGATTTTGAGCCGGACAGTCAGAATGGATTCAATGGAAATGGTTCATCTTCAGGACAAGACACATCAGCGGAAATGCCGGAGAAAAACTTCCCGGATGAACAGAAAATCGGTTCGCCCGGGAAGTAAGCATTTTACAAATCTGTATTCAATTAAAAAATGAAACGACCGGATACAGAAATTACTGTCTGTAGTAATTCAGGAAGTCGCCGATCTTTTCGACGGCTTCTTTTAGGATCTCAATTCTCGGAAGATATACAACACGGAAGTGATCCGGTTCCTTCCAGTTAAATCCGCCACCGTGTACGATCAGAAGTTTTTTGTCACGCAGGAGATCAAGAGCAAATTTTTCATCATTTACGATGTTGAATTTCTTTGTATCGATTTTCGGGAACATATAAAATGCTGCCTGTGGTTTTATGGCACTGATGCCCGGAATATCGGTCAGAGCGTTGTAGATATATTCTCTCTGCTCATAAATACGACCGCCAGGAACGATATAACTTTCCACACTCTGATGACCGCCGAGAGCAGTCTGTACAACGGACTGTGCAGGTACGTTGGAACATAAACGCATATTGGAAAGCATTTTTAATCCTTCAATATAATCTGCTGCGATTGATTTATTTCCGCTTAAGATCATCCAGCCGATACGGAAACCTGCGATCATATGAGATTTGGAAAGTCCGCTGAACGTCACACAGAACAGATCCGGTGCAAGGGATGCAATCGAAATATGCTCCTGTCCGTCCATAACAAGGCGGTCATAGATCTCATCAGAAAAAATGATCAGATGGTGTTCTCTTGCAAGGTCAACGATCTGTTGGAGTACTTCCTTTGGATACAGAGCACCGGTCGGGTTATTCGGATTGATGATGACAAGAGCTTTCGTGCGGTCATTGATCTTTTTTTTCATGTCGCTGATATCAGGATACCAGTTGGATTGTTCATCACAAAGATAATGGACGGCTTTTCCACCGGCAAGTGTGGCACATGCGGTCCAAAGCGGGTAATCAGGAGAAGGAATCAGAATCTCATCCCCGTCATCCAAAAGAGCAGACATACTTAAATTGATCAGTTCACTGACCCCGTTTCCGGTATAAATGTCATCAATCGTTACATTAGGGAGCTTTTTCAGCTGGGCATATTGCATAATTGCTTTTCGTGCAGAAAAAAGTCCCTGTGAAGCAGAATATCCTTCGCAGTCAGATAACTGGTGACTCATATCATAAATGATTTCATCGGGAGTGCGGAATCCGAAAGGAGCAGGATTACCGATGTTCAGTTTCAGGACATGGGTGCCGCGTTCTTCCATTCTTGCAGCCTCATCTACGACCGGACCGCGGACATCGTAAAGTACATTATTTAATTTGGATGATTTTTTAAATTCTCGCATCGTATTATTACCTCCTGGATTTGGAATTTCCTGCTGACTCTTTTCGGGAGCAGAGACGGAATGTGAAATGAAACCGGTTGGGGCAGCATCATCTGCAGGTTTACAGCTCAGCCATCCGGCTTCTACTTCCAGCGTATCTGCCAGAAAATGAAGAATATCATTCCGGGGGATCGTTTTCCCGCTTACATACTGGCTGATATGGCTTTTGCCAAGCTTCACACCCTGCTGTGAAGCAATGCGGATGAGATCCACCTGCTTAAGATGCTTTTGTTCCATTGCAGATTTTAGCCGGTCAGAAAAAGTAACCATAGAAACATCCTTTCTATAAGAATTCATATTTAAAATGATGGCAGGATCAACAGATCCAAATTATGATATGAATAAAAGTTCAATTTCAGAACCTTAAAGTTCAATTCATGAACAGATCATACCATAAAAAAGGAAAAGATTCAATACAAAACTGGAAACGGAAAATGCAAAAGTTCAAAAAGGAGAAAGTTCAATTTTGAATTTACGAAAAGAACCGTAAAAGGGTTCGTGATAAAAGACATGAAAAAAAGAAAAAAGGGTCTTTACAGATACAGAAAAAGAGATTACAATTAACACCGAATAAAGCGTTGAAGAGACGAGTAGCATAAGTATAAGTCACAGAGAGAAGTGCATTTGGTGGAAGCATTTTGATGGAACTTATGTGAAGACCAGCTCTGAGTGACCCTAATCCGGTCCGGTGATTCCGTTATCATCATGAATGAGATCTTTTCCTTTTGATAAGCAGGCTCCGGAACATATACAGAATGCCGGGAAGGAAAAGATGAAGACGGGTGGAACCACGGTAGATGAAGATATCGTCCCTGACATTGTAGAGATGCAGTGTCAGGGATTTTTTCATGTTGTTGTTTTCTGATACATGAATTTCCCTGACACGGGTAAATGAACAGAGAAAGGAAACAGGAACATGAAAATTACATTAAAAGACGGTTCAGTAAAAGAGTACAGTGAAGCAAAATCGGTGTATGACATTGCAGCCGATATCAGCAGCGGACTTGCAAGAGTTGCATGTGCAGGAGAAGTGAATGGAGAGATCGTAGATCTCAGGACAGTGATTGACAGTGACTGTGAACTGAATATTGTCACAGCAAGTGATCCGGAAGGATTGAAGGTGATCCGCCATACAGCATCTCATGTGCTTGCACAGGCAGTAAAGAGACTGTTCCCGGATGCAAAGATTGCGATCGGACCGGCAATTGAAGACGGATTCTATTATGATTTTGAGGCAGAACCATTTTCAAGAGAGGCTTTGGATAAGCTGGAAGCCGAAATGAAAAAGATCATCAAAGAAGGACATGAGCTGAAGCGATATACACTTCCAAGAGAAGAAGCGATTAAATTCATGCAGGAAAAGAATGAGCCTTTCAAAGTAGAACTGATCGAAGATCTTCCGGAAGGAGAAGAGATTTCTTTCTATGATCAGGGAGAATTTGTTGATTTATGTGCAGGTCCTCATCTGATGACGACAAAAGGAATTAAAGCATTCAAGCTGACTTCTTCATCCATGGCATACTGGAGAGGAGATTCCGATAAAGCACGTCTTCAGAGAATTTACGGAACTGCCTTTAATAAAAAGGAAGAACTGAATGCATATCTTGAAAAAATGGAAGATGCAAAGCGTCGTGACCACAATAAGCTGGGACGTGAGATGGAACTCTTTACAACAGTAGATGTGATCGGACAGGGACTTCCGTTATTCCCGCCAAAGGGAACAAAAATGATCATGAAACTGCAGAGATGGATTGAAGATCTGGAAGATAAAGAATGGGGTTATGTCCGTACAAGAACACCATTGATGGCAAAATCCGATCTGTATAAGATTTCCGGACACTGGGATCATTATAAAGATGGAATGTTCGTTCTTGGTGATGAAGAAAAAGATAAAGAGGTTTTCGCACTCCGCCCGATGACCTGTCCATTCCAGTACTATGTATATAAGAATACGCAGAAGTCCTACCGTGATCTCCCGTACCGTATGAGTGAGACATCTACACTGTTCCGTTCCGAGGATTCCGGTGAGATGCATGGACTGACACGTGTCCGCCAGTTTACGATCACAGAGGCACATAACGTGATCCGTCCGGATCAGGCAGAGGAAGAGCTGAAGAACTGCTTTGACCTTGCTTATTATGTATTGTCCACACTGGGACTTCAGGATGATGTGACCTACCGTCTGTCAAAATGGGATCCGGCAAATAAAAAGAAATATCTGGGAGATGATGATTACTGGAACAGAACCCAGGAAGCACTGCGTGAAGTGCTGCGTGAAAAAGGTGTTCCTTTTGTAGAGGCTGACGGAGAGGCGGCTTTCTATGGTCCGAAGATCGATATTCAGGCAAAGAATGTATATGGAAAAGAAGATACAATGATCACGATCCAGCTTGACTGTGCGATCGCTGAAAATTTTGATATGTATTATATCGATCAGAACGGAGATAAGGTACGTCCATATATTATTCACAGAACTTCCATGGGATGCTACGAGAGAACACTTGCATGGCTGATCGAAAAATATGCCGGAAAGTTCCCGACCTGGTTATGCCCGGAGCAGGTGCGTGTACTTCCTATTTCTGAAAAATATGAAGAATACGCAAATAAAGTATGTGCAGAACTGAAAAAGAACGATATTGATGTGACGGTAGATAACCGTTCAGAAAAAATCGGATTCAAGATCCGCGAAGCAAGACTGGATAAACTTCCGTATATGTTGGTCGTAGGACAGCAGGAAGAGGAAGATGGCACGGTCTCTGTCAGAAGCCGTTTCGCTGGAAATGAGGGAACAAAATCCCTGGATGAATTTATCGATGCGATCTGCAAAGAAATTCGTACAAAAGAGATCCGCAGGGAACTGCCGGAAGAAGAAAAGCAGAGATAAAAAGATCCTCTTTTAAGATACTGTCCGGATGATGGAAAAAGTCCGGTTTATGATGAAAAACTCCTTTTGGAAATGTCAGAAACTGATGATACGACATTTTCGAAGGGAGTTTTTTCTGTCAGGTCACCGGTGAAAATTAAGAAATTCTTCAAGTGATTTTACGGGGGAGATAAGATATACTGAAATTAACAGATCCTGGGAATGGCTGTGATCTTAAAAGGAGGGAAAGGCAAGTGAAAGAAAAGAAATTAAGCCTGAAGCAGAAAAAGATGCTGATAATAGCGGGGGTTATACTGGCAGTACTTCTGGTCGTGATTCTGGTGATAAGGGCAGTGACCGGAAAAGGAAGCGGGAATGGAGAAGATGTGCTGTATGCCGATTCCGTCGGTATGCTGACGGGAACAGGACTGGGAACTCAGAACCAGTTTTCCGGTGTTGTGGAGGCACAGGATACTCTGAAACTGACGCTTTCAGATGATCAGAAAGTAAAAGAGATTTTTGTGGAAAAGGGACAGGAAGTAGAGCCTGGAACAAAGCTGTATGAATTCGATACAGAAGAGCTTGCGATGACACTGGAGCAGAGAAATCTGGAGCTGGATAAGATCAATAACAGTATCAGCAACCTGAATAACCAGATTGCAGCCCTGACAGCGGAGAAAAAAAGTGCTCCGGCCAGTGAACAGTTATCCTATACGACGCAGATCCAGGAGCTTCAGACCAATGTGAAGCAGGAAGAGTACAATTATAAAGTAAAAGAACTGGAAGTAAACCGTATGAAAAAGAACCTGGAATCTTCTGTTGTGACGTCTACGATTTCGGGGATTGTTCAGGAGATTAACGAGGAGCAGGGATATGATGATGCTACCGGGGAAAAGAAGCCGTTTATGAGCATTCTTTCTACAGGAAAATACCGGATCAAAGGGAAGATCAGCGAGCAGAATATCGGAAATCTTTCACCGGGAATGGAAGTGACGATCCGCTCAAGAGTGGATGAGACGCAGATATGGAAGGGAACAGTGGACTCCATTGATACGGAAAAGCCGGAGAGCGGTTCTCAAAGCAGCTATTATTCCGGCTCTGACAGTGCTCAGCAGGCAACGAAATATCCATTTTATGTGACACTTGAGACAAGCGACGGGCTGATGCTCGGACAGCATGTCTATGTTGAACCCGGAACAGGAAGTGAGACAGATGCCGGCATGTGGCTGATGAGTTCCTATATTGTGGATGCAGATTCAGATGCTCCGTATGTATGGGTGGCCGGTAAGAATGACCGCCTCGAAAAACGAGAGGTCAGGCTGGGTGAGAAGAATGAAGATATGGATACCTGGGAAGTACTGGACGGACTGAAAAATACGGATTATATCGTGTGGCCAAGCGAAGATTGCAAAAAAGGTGCAGCGGTTGTAAAAAATACGGCAGTGAATAATGAAAGTGGTGTCAGTGAAGATGAGCTGAATGGAGCTGCAGGAACAGAAAATCCGGATGCAGCAGAGGCAGAACCGCAGGACGGGATATCTGAAAATCTGCAGGAAGATGGGGGAATGGAGGACAAATAATGCTTCTGAAGTTAGAACATATATATAAAGATTACGTTCAGGACAAAATGACAGTTCCTGTTCTGAAAGATATCTGCTTTCAGGTAGAACGTGGAGAATATGTGGCGATCATGGGTCCTTCAGGTTCCGGGAAGACGACCCTGATGAATATTATCGGATGTCTGGATGTGGCAAGCTCCGGGCTATACCAGCTTAACGGGACAGATCTGAAAGATTTTGACGACCGGACAATGGCACAGATCAGGAACCGTTCCATTGGATTTGTCTTTCAGACGTTTAATCTGCTGCCGAAGCAGACTGCCCTGGATAACGTGGCACTGCCGCTTCTTTACAGCAATGTATCCAAAAAAGAACGGATGGAACGGGCAAAGGCAGCACTGGAACGAGTCGGACTGGGGGATCGTCTGGATTTCAGACCGACGCAGTTGTCAGGAGGACAGAAGCAGCGTGTGGCGATCGCAAGAGCAATCGTTACCGGTCCGGATCTTCTTCTGGCGGATGAGCCGACCGGAGCGTTGGATTCGGTTTCGGGACAGCAGATCATGGAATTATTCTCAGAACTGAATCAGGAAGGAATGACAGTGCTAATGATCACGCATGATGCACAGATCGCAGGATGTGCTGACCGGATGGTAATGATCAAAGATGGAAGATTGAAAGACGGAGAGGAGCAGGAGAATGGAAAAGAATAAGAAAAAGATTCTGATCGGTTCTGTTTCTGGTATTGCGGCAGCAGTCCTGTTGACAGGGATCATTGCTGCAGCTGTGCGGGGAAGTGGAAAAGCAGTAAAAGTAGCTCCTGTCAGTAATATGAATTCTGGGGGGTGGTACAGCGGTTCTGAAATTTCTGATTACGGAACTGTGACAACGAAGATGAACCAGAATATCTATTATGATGAGTCTCTTACTGTGAAGGAAGTCTATGTCAAAGCAGGAGATACGGTTAAGATCGGAGATCGTCTGGTTGCCTATGATACAACTCTGGCAACGATGGAAAAAGAAATGAAGCAGATGGAGATCGAGGGAATTGCATTAAACCGTAAAAATATTGAAGCGGAATTAAAGCAACTGCGTGGGACAAAAGCGGTTGCAAAAGGAAATGTAGCAGGGACGAATACAGTTGTGCAGGTCAGTACGGCAGGAGCAGATGCAGTCGTAAACGCAGATACAGGGAAGAGCAGGACAACAGCATCAGTGCAGAGGCAGAATATGACTGCTCAGAAAGGAAATACAGATACCGGAACGGCAGGATCGGATCAGGATTCAACGGTGACAGATGGAAAAGGGACCGGTAAACCATTCCCGGAAGAATTAAAGGGAACCAAGATTTATGATAAGATTACGGAAGAGTCCGTTCCGTACAATGCGGATGGTGACGGAACAGAAGAAAAGCCTTACCGGTATCTTTGTGCATCAGGGGTGACGGTCAATGCACAGTTTATGTTGAAAGTACTGGAAAACAGAGAAATCTGCACATTTGAGGTGGTAGATGATAAGGATCATCCGACCAGGATTCTTTATGAATGGACACTGGATGGAAAGAATGGTCAGATCATCAAGCCGGTTCAGCCAGACCAGCCGGATACCCCGTCTGAACCGGATGTACCGGATACACCGTCCGAGCCGGAAACTCCATCTGAACCGGAAGATCCGGGAATCTCAGACGGACCTACAAAAGAAGAGCTGGCAAAAGAAATCCGGGAGAAAGAAGAACGGTTAAAAGAGCTGGAACTGGAGCAGAGAACAGCCGAACTGGAGTTGAAGCAGCTGGAAAAAAAGGTAGACAATGCGATCGTGACCAGCACAGTGGAAGGAACAGTAAAATCGGTGGCAGATGAAGAGACAGCACGACTGGAAAATACACCGATTATCAGTGTTGTGGGTGAGGATGGATTTTATGTGACAGGACGTGTGGCAGAGACGGCATTTGACAAGATTAAGGAGGGAATGACTGTGACTGTTACATCATGGACCAGCGGGATGACTTATGAGGCGACGATCAGCGGAGTCAGCAGTTCACCGTTAACAGGATATTCGGACGGAAATAATGAAAATCTTTCTTATTATCCATTCACAGCAGTAATCCATGGGGATGCGGAACTTTCCAATGGAGATGGAGTAAATCTGAGTATTGATGATCTTTCTTCCCAGGATGAGGATGAAATTTATCTGGAGCAGATGTTTGTCAGGGAAGAGGGAAACCGGTATTATGTATATAAAAAGGGTGGCAATGGGAAATTGAAAAAGCAGTATGTCGAAGTTGGGAAAAATGTATCCGGATCTCTGGAGATTGTATCTGGTCTGAGCCTGGATGATGAGATTGCATTTCCGTATGGTAGAGATGTTCGGGAAGGTGCGAAGACAAAGTCAGCAGATACATTATATGATTATAATTAAGGGGGGATTTCTATGCTGGAAGATATCAGACTTGCGTTTCAGGGGATCTGGAACCACAAATTAAGATCTGCTCTGACGATGCTTGGAATTATCATAGGAATCGGCTCGATCATTGCAATTGTATCGACGATCAAAGGAACAAATGAACAGATTAAGGAAAATTTGGTGGGAGCAGGAAATAATGCGGTGAATATCCAGCTTTACCAGGGAGAATGGCCGATTGATCTGAGCTATGGAGATGCTCCGGACGGAGTGCCGGTGATCAGTAAGGATGTACTGGAGGAAATAAAAGAATCTGATGCAGTGGAGACAGCAGCACTCTATTATACAAGAAATGAATATGATGCAGTCTTTAACGGTTCCCAGTCCCTTTCCAACGGAACGATCAAGGGAGTAGATTCTGATTATTTGGATGTATATGGCTATCAGATCACAAAAGGACGTGGATTTTCAGAAAAGGATTTTTCGGAGAACAGAAAAGTTGCACTGCTTGACAAGACTTCTGCATCCAATCTGTTCCCGGACGGGAATGTGATCGGCAAGACGATTGAAATGAAGGGAGAACCGTTTACAGTAATTGGTCTGATTGCCAGAAAAGCGGCATCTCAGCCGGTGATCAATTCCATGGATGATTACAATCGCTATATATCAAATGATGGAAGTGGAATGGTCTGCGTTCCTGATACAGTATGGCCGACCCTGTATCAGTATGATGAACCACAGAATGTGGTAGTACGTGCCACATCGACGGATGATATGACAAAAGCAGGGGAAGATGCAGCAGAGATCCTTAATTCTTATCTGTCTGTATCCGATGATTCCATCAAATATAAAGGGGAAGATCTGTTGAAGCAGGCAACCCAGATCCAGGAGATCAGCAATTCAACGAACCAGCAGTTGATCTGGATCGCCAGTATTTCTCTTTTAGTAGGAGGAATCGGGGTTATGAACATCATGCTTGTATCAGTTACAGAGCGTACAAGAGAGATCGGACTTAAAAAAGCACTGGGAGCAAGAAAAAAGAGAATTCTGTTTCAGTTCCTGACAGAGGCAGCGGTACTGACTCTGCTTGGAGGAATCATCGGTGTTGCGGTTGGAATCGCACTGGCGTATATTATCTCAGGAGTTTCCTCTGTGCCTGTGGCGATCAGCGGTACAGCGATTGTAGTGGCAGTTCTGTTCTCTACGCTGATCGGAGTAATCTTCGGACTGATTCCGTCGGTGAAAGCTGCGAACATGAACCCGATCGACGCATTGCGGTATGAATAAGAGATAAGATAAAAATTGTCGCTTAGTAAACTCAGTTTTCATTTTTTCAGCCATTTTTAGTAAATTCAATTTTCATTTTGACGCACATCAAATAAACAAAATAGTTTACGAATTTGACATAGATGGAAATGTAGGGAACGATTATAAAATACACTCTAAATTCTCTCTATGTCAAATTCAAAAAATGGCGTAAAATAAGGCTTTTTAAGGGTCTGAAAGCCGATGAAACGGAAATTATAAAAATAGGGAAGATTTGGGGTATAAGAATTAGAAAATTTCTAGTTCCTATACCTTTTTAAAATGAAAATTTAATTTGCTAAAAAAGTGAAAATTGAGTTTGCTAAATGACAGGTAGGACTAAATTAGCACTTGAAGCGGAGATAATCCGTTTGGCTGATATAGTCCTGCTTTTGTTGTGATAGGCATCCTTTTTGGCTCAATTACTAATGAAAAATCATTATCATATTAGAAATGTCATATGGAGTAAAAATCCACAACAGGCACCAGACAAGAATCAAAAGAAGATGAAGCAGCAGGGTGCATTTAATGTTTACGGAAGGATACTGATTTGTACAGGCTGTACAACACCAATATTCATGAGAAGATAGAGGTGATGAAAAAGGAAAACTACCGGAAAAAGTAATTGAGAGGAGTGGTGAATCTTGATATAATTAAAATATAGTGGTTTTGAAAAAAGTTTATAAAATGCTAAAAATAAAATTGTGACACCACTGGTGTCACAATTCGAAAGGTGGAATATTTGTATGGGTAATGATTTAATATCAGCAGCTGGATTAATCCATATAATTGAAGAGTCTAGACAAAATGCATTAAAAAAAGTAAATGAGGAACTTATCAAGATGTATTGGAAAGTAGGTGAGTTCTTAAGCAGGGAAACGGAACATGCTGTGTATGGCGATGCATATATAGATGAGATTTCAAAAGAAATACAGGAGACATTTCCTGAAATAAAAGGATTTAACCGAAGAGGTCTTTATAGAATGAAAAAATTTTATGAGACTTACAAAGATAATGAAATTGTGACACCACTGGTGACACAAATTAGCTGGACGAATCACTTGCTGATAATGTCGGGATGCAAGAAAGATGAGGAAAGGGAGTTCTATATCCGTCTATGCATCAAGGAAAACTATTCTAAAAGACAGCTGGAGAGACAGTTAGACAGTGGATATTATGAAAGATATATGTTATCAAAGGAAACTTTGTTACCGGAATCGGTTAAAAAATTGGGAGAAAATCCATTTCTGGATTCCTATATTATGGAATTTTTGGATTTGCCGAATGCGTTTCATGAAAATGATTTGCGAAAAGCTTTAATCAGAAACATGAAAGATTTTATTTTGGAATTAGGAAAAGATTTCACGTTTATTGATGAAGAATATAAGGTACAGGTTGGTGGTGATGATTTTCGAATTGATTTATTATTTTATCATAGAGGATTACAGTGCCTTGTAGCAATAGAACTCAAAATAGGCAAGTTCAAACCTGAATATATATCTAAGTTGGATTTTTATCTTGAAGCATTGGATAGACAGGTAAAAAAAGAGAATGAGAATCCAAGTGTAGGGTTGCTTCTGTGTGCAGCTAAGAATGATGAGGTGGTGGAGTATGCTATGAGCAGAACCATGTCACCGATGTTGGTATCACAGTATCAGTTGCAGTTACCGGATAAGGCAGTTCTTGAAAAGAAGTTGCAACAACTGGTTAATATTCCACAGATTGAGGATTAAGAGAAATTTATAAAATTATGAGTTGAGGAGAGTTAGGGTTAAACACCTTTAAGGCTTGCAAAAGCAGAATGAGCAGGGATATGAATTATTACATGAATTTATCAGGAAAATGTCACATGATTTTATTATTAAGAAAAAACTATATCCAATCATATAGATTATCTTACAGATTTGTGATTATGGGCATGAGATACTTTCTGCTCAATGAGGATAGTTTGGAGTTTTAGTATGGGAACATCAGATTTTTACGGAACAGAAAAGGTCAGCAGAGTCCTGTTGAAGATTGCACCACCGGTCATGCTGGCACAGCTGATCCAGGCATTATACAATATTGTAGACAGTTTTTTTGTAGGAAAGTATTCGGAGACCGGACTTACGGCATTGTCGATCATCTATCCGGTACAGCTTCTCATGATCGCACTGGGAGTGGGAACAGGAGTCGGTATCAATACCGATATGGCGTATTATCTTGGAATCGGAAAGAAGAAAAAAGCAGAAGAGGTGGCGGGAACTGGTACACCGCTGGGACTGATCCTGTGGATCATTTTTGCAGCAGTCTGCTATGTTACGCTGCCGGCATATGCCAGTATGTCAACAGACTCCCCGGAAGTGATCCGGGATGTGGTGGCATACGGCAGGATCGTCTGTCTTTTCAGCATTGGTCTTTTTACAGAGGGAATCTGGAGTAAGATCCTGCAGGCACAGGGCGATATGAGGACACCAATGATCGCTCAGATCGCAGGTGCAGTCATCAATATCATTTTGGATCCGCTTCTGATCTTTGGAATGCTGGGAATGCCTGAAATGGGAATCTCCGGTGCAGCAGTGGCAACGGTGTCAGGACAGATCGTGGCAGCCTTGATCGTAATGAAAAAAGCGTGGTACAGGCCGCCCAAGAGATCCTGCTATCCCGGTCATATAAAAAGAATCTATCAGCTTGGAATCCCCAATATCATTATGCAGTCAGCTTATACGCTCTACATTCTCGGACTGAATCTGATCCTGGCGGGATTTTCGGATCAGGCAGTTACCGCACTGGGGTTATATTATAAGTGGCAGACTTTCTTTTTTATCCCATTGGGAGCATTACAGACCTGCATTGTTCCGGTGATCAGTTATAATTATGCAGCGAAGAATATAAAAAGGTGCAGGCTTGTACTGAAAGATTCTCTGATCATGGGAGAATGTCTGATGTTTCTTGGCACGTTGTGCTTTGAATTTCTGCCGGGCCAGATGCTGGCTGTATTCTCCGGCGACAGAGAGGTGATTGCAATAGGAACGAACGGATTCCATTACATCGGGATCAGTTTTATTTTTATGGTCACTTCCCTGATCTTTCCGGTCTTTTTCCAGGCAATCGGATATGCAGTGAAGAGTTCTGTTCTGACGATCGTGAGAACCGTGTTGTTCTTTGTGCCGTTGGGATATATTTTTTCAAGATTCGGATTACAGTATTTCTGGCTGACTTTCCCGGTGACAGAGCTGCTTACCTCTGTGATCGGAGTCGGATTTTACAGGAACTTTTTAAAGAGAGAGCAGACAATAGAAAAGGAAACAGAACAAAAAAGAAAAATAGAAAAATCCTCTTGACCTGAAGCTGACTTTAAGTGTTATAGTTTTTGTGAAAAAAGGAAAAGGCAGGTGATCGATGCAACGATGGAACGGCTGAAATATAAAATATCACGTTATCAGAAAGCGGTAGAGACAGGAGTTCTGTCCTGGAAAAAAGAAGAGGAGAATTAGAAAATGTATATTGAGAAGATCAACGGACCGGCTGATGTAAAGAAACTGACATTGGAGGAACTGCCGGTTCTTGCAGAAGAAATACGACAGGCACTGCTTGTCAGGGCGAGTAAGCATGGTGGACATTTTGGACCGAATTTTGGTATGGTAGAGGCAACCATTGCAATGCATTATGTATTTGAATCACCAAAGGACAAGATTGTGTACGATGTATCACACCAGAGCTATCCACATAAGATGCTGACGGGAAGAAAAGATGCCTATCTGTATGAAGAACATTATGATGATGTATCGGGATATACCAATCCGGGTGAAAGCGAACACGATTTCTTTACGGTAGGCCATACTTCTACTTCGGTCAGCCTTGCCTGCGGACTTGCAAAGGGAAGAGATCTGAAAGGCGAAAAAGGAAATGTGATCGCAGTCATCGGAGACGGATCTCTGAGCGGCGGAGAGGCACTGGAAGGACTGGATTATGCTGCTGAGCTTGGCAGCAGCCTGATTATTGTAGTCAATGATAATGATATGTCCATAGCAGAGAATCATGGAGGCCTTTACCAAAATTTAAAGCTTCTGCGGGAGACAGATGGCAAGGCAGAATGTAACCTGTTCAGGGCGATGGGACTGGATTATATTTATGTAAACGAAGGAAATAATACGACTGCCCTGATCGAGGCATTTCAGAAAGTAAAAGCTGCAGACCATGCAGTGGTTGTTCATATTAATACGCTGAAGGGAAAGGGATATGCCCCTGCAGAGCAGCATAAGGAGCAGTGGCATTATAATGCTCCATTTGATCTGAAGACCGGAAAACCTCTTTATCCGGCAGGTGGAGAGGATTATTCTTCTGTGACGAGAGATTATCTTCTGAAAAAGATGAAAGAAGATCCGACGGTTGTTGCGATCACTTCAGGAACACCGACTGTCATGGGATTTACAGAAGATAAAAGAAAAGAAGCCGGAAGACAGTTCGTGGATGTGGGAATTGCGGAGGAGACTGCCGTGGCACTTGCTTCAGGAATCGCAGCCAATGGAGGAAAGCCGGTGTATGGAGTTTACAGTTCCTTTATACAGAGAACTTTTGACCAGATTTCTCAGGATTTATGCATTGATAAAAATCCGGCAACGATTGTGATTTTTGCCGGTTCTGTCTATGGAATGAATGATGTGACCCATTTAGGTTTACAAGATATGCCAATGCTTGGAAATATTCCGAACTTAGTCTATCTTGCACCGACAACAAAAGAGGAGTATATAGCCATGCTGGACTGGAGCGTGGAGCAGACAGAGTATCCGGTTGCGATTAAACTTCCGGGTGGTGCAATGATCTCAGACGGAAAAGAAGTGACAAAGGATTTCAGCAGACTGGATCAGTATGAAGTGACAAGAAAAGGTTCAAAAGTTGCGGTTATCGGACTTGGAACTTTCTACGGACTTGCCGGGCAGGCAGCAGACCTGATCGGGGAAAAGACGGGCATTGCAGCGACAGTGATCAATCCCTATTATATTACCGGGCTGGATGAAGAACTCCTGAAAGAACTGAAAAAAGATCATGATATCGTGGTTACGCTGGAAGATGGAATCCTCAATGGTGGATTTGGTGAGAAGATCGCACGTTTCTATGGAGGCAGTGACATGAAGGTTCTGAACTACGGATTGAAAAAAGAGTTCATTGACCGGTATGACGTGAAAGAGATCCTGCTGGAGAATCATCTGACTGCAGAACAGATCGCAGATGATGTAATGCAGGTTGAACAGAAAAGATAAAAATGCTATAATACATCGGAAAGAACCCATTTTTTAATGGGTTTTCTTTCCGGTTTTTTTACTTTATGATGCTATCTGTGCAGGAAAAACCATCTGGTATGGTTTGGACCGCAGTTTGTATGAAAAAATAGATTTTACAGATGAAGGAGTTTGAATGTGGCTGAGTTAACACCAATGATGAAGCAGTATATGGAGACCAAGTCCCAGTATCAGGACTGCATTCTCTTCTATCGCTTAGGCGATTTTTATGAGATGTTCTTTGAAGATGCACTGACTGCATCCAGAGAACTGGAGATCACACTGACCGGGAAAAACTGTGGGCAGGAAGAACGTGCCCCGATGTGCGGAGTCCCTTATCATGCGGTGGAAGGATATCTGAACAGGCTGGTTGCCAAAGGATACAAAGTGGCAATCTGTGAGCAGGTGGAAGATCCAAAGCAGGCGAAAGGGATCGTAAAGCGTGAGGTCGTGCGGATCGTAACTCCGGGAACGAACCTCGATACGCAGGCACTGGATGAGACGAAGAATAATTATATTATGTGCATTGTCTATATTGCAGACCGGTACGGAGTGTCCATTGCAGATATTTCTACAGGAGATTATTTTGTGACAGAGCTTCCGGACGGCAGCAGGCTGATGGATGAAATTTATAAATTTTCTCCATCGGAGATCATCTGCAATGAGGCTTTTTATATGAGTGGTATGGATCTGGATACGATGAAAGAGAAACTGGGGATTACGATTTATTCTCTGGATTCCTGGTATTTTGATGATGCCATGTGCAGGGAGAAACTACTGGAGCATTTCAAGGTTTCAAGTTTTGCAGGACTGGGGCTTGGGGATTATGACTGTGGTGTGATCAGTGCCGGGGCATTACTTACTTATCTGTTGGAAACGCAGAAAAATTCCCTTTCCAACCTGACGCATCTGACTCCGTATGTAATGGGAAAATATATGATGCTGGACAGTTCGACAAGAAGAAATCTGGAACTGTGCGAGACATTACGGGAAAAGCAGAAAAGGGGTTCTCTTCTGTGGGTGCTGGATAAGACGAGAACAGCCATGGGAGCACGTACACTGCGAAAGTTCGTGGAGCAGCCTCTGATCAATAAAAATGAGATCAATCGAAGGCTGGATGCGGTGGAAGAATTAAAAGAACAGGCGATTTCAAGGGAAGAAATCAGAGAATACCTTTCCCCGGTTTATGACCTGGAACGCCTGAGTACGAAGATCACCTATGGTTCGGCAAATCCGAGAGATCTGACGGCATTTAAAAGCTCTCTTGAAATGCTGCCGCCGATCCGCTATATTTTAGAAGAGATGAAAGCACCTCTGCTGCAGGAGATTTACGAAGACCTGGATGCACTGGAAGATCTGTGCGATCTTGTGACAAAAGCCATCCGGGAAGAGCCTCCGATCGCAATGAAAGAGGGAAATATTATCCGGGACGGGTATAATGAAGAAGTAGATAAGCTGCGGAGAGCCAAGTCGGATGGAAAAGACTGGCTTGCAAAGCTGGAGGAAGATGAACGGGAAAAGACCGGGATCAAAAATCTGAAGATCAAGTATAATAAAGTATTTGGATATTATCTGGAAGTCACAAATTCCTATAAAGATCTTGTACCGGATTATTATACCCGCAAGCAGACGCTTGCCAATGCGGAGCGTTATATCACTCCGGAATTAAAAGAACTTGAAGATATGATCCTGGGGGCAGAAGATAAGCTGTATGCACTGGAGTATGAACTTTACAGTGAGGTCAGAGAGACGATCGCAGCCCAGGTGGAGCGGATCCAGAAGACCGCAAAGGCAATCGCAGGTCTGGACGTATTGACCTCTCTGGCACTTGTGGCAGAACGGAATCATTATGTACGTCCGAAGATCAATGAAAAAGGAATTATTGATATCAAGGAAGGAAGACATCCGGTTGTGGAAAAAATGATCCCGAATGATATGTTCATTTCAAATGATACGTATCTGGACGATAAAAAGAACCGGATTTCCATTATCACGGGACCAAATATGGCAGGAAAATCCACTTATATGCGTCAGACAGCCTTGATCGCCCTGATGGCACAGGTGGGCTGCTTTGTCCCGGCACAGAGTGCGAATATCGGACTTTCGGACCGGATCTTTACCCGTGTAGGAGCATCGGATGACCTGGCATCCGGACAGAGTACGTTCATGGTGGAAATGACAGAGGTGGCGAATATTCTTCGGAATGCGACATCGAAAAGTCTTCTGATCCTGGATGAGATCGGAAGAGGAACGAGTACCTTTGACGGACTTTCCATCGCATGGGCGGTTGTAGAATATATCAGTGACAGTAAATTATTAGGTGCAAAGACGTTATTTGCCACGCATTATCATGAGCTGACAGAGCTGGAAGGAAAGATTGAAAATGTGAATAATTACTGCATTGCAGTCAAGGAAAAGGGGGACGATATTGTTTTCCTGCGGAAGATCGTAAAAGGCGGTGCAGATAAGAGTTATGGAATCCAGGTAGCAAAGCTGGCAGGAGTCCCGGATCTGGTGATCAACCGGGCGAAGGAGATCGTGGAAGAGTTAAGTGACGAAGATATCACCAGCCGGGTCAGTGAGATCGCTGGAAGGGAACATGCAGCAAAGAAAAAAGGCAGATCCAAAAAATATGATGAAGTGGATATTGCACAGATGTCTTTATTTGATACGGTAAAGGATGGGGATGTGCTGAACGAATTAAAGGAGATTGATGTCACTAATCTGACACCTGTTGATGCACTGAATACATTATACCGGCTTCAGAACAAACTGAAGAACCGCTGGTAGCCGGATCAGATGAAAAGGAGGAAAAGATGCCGCACATTCATGTATTAGACCAGATCACGATCGATAAGATCGCAGCAGGAGAGGTGATCGAGAGACCGGCCTCGATTGTAAAAGAGCTTGTGGAAAATGCTATTGATGCAGGTTCTACATCTGTGACGGTGGAGATTAAAGATGGGGGGATTTCTTTTATCAGAATCCGGGATAATGGATGCGGAATCCCGAAAGAAGAAGTAAAAAGTGCCTTTCTCCGGCATTCGACCAGTAAGATCGAGACAGTGGAAGACCTGTCACATATTGCGTCGCTGGGATTTCGAGGAGAAGCATTGTCAAGCATTGCCGCAGTGACAAGAACCGAAGTGATCACCAAGACGCAGGACAGTGATCTTGGAACAAAGTATGTCATTGAAGGCGGAAAAGAGGTTTCCCTGGAAGAAACCGGTGCACCGGATGGAACGACATTCCTTGTGCATCAGCTCTTTTATAATGTCCCTGCGAGAAGAAAGTTTTTAAAGACTCCGATGACTGAAGCGGGACATGTCCAGGATCTGCTGATGCATCTTGCACTTTCGCATCCTGAGGTGGCATTGCAGTTTATCAACAACGGACAGGAAAAACTACGGACTTCCGGAAATGGAAAGCTGAAGGATGTGATCTATCAGATCTACGGAAGAGATGTTGCTGCGAATCTGATCGAACTGGATTATGAAAAAGGAGGACTGTGTATCACCGGATTTCTTGGCAAGCCTGTCATCACCCGGGGAAACCGGAACTTTGAAAATTTTTTCGTGAACGGACGCTATGTAAAAAGTGGAATGATCTCAAAGGCACTGGAAGATGCGTACCGGGATTTTGTTATGCAGCATAAGTTTCCGTTTGCAGTACTTCATTTTCATTTAAGCGGGGAAGAAGTCGATATCAATGTTCATCCGACGAAAATGGAACTGCGGTTTCAGAAGCAGCAGGAGGTATACGGAACAGTTTTTGAGGCAGTGCATAGAACACTGCTTGAGCCGGAGCTGATCCAGAGAGCAGAAGTACCGGAACCGGTGGCTGTCAGGATGGACGAGGAGAAACGAAGATCAAAAGAGAAAGCTGAGAAAAGAAAGGAAAGCCCTTTCCTTCTGCGTTCGGGAGCTTCTGCATCCATGGCAGGAGAAAGCCGGCCGGTTTATGGGGAAAATCCGTATACCAAGAAAGATGCAAAATCCCCGGAGAGAGCCGGGGCAGCACAACCGGCAGAGCATACAGAAAATTCTGAAGTCATGCAGCCTGAAGAACCTGGGAAAGCCGGAGATGAAGACTATTTTATCAGAAAGATGCGGGAGAGAGTCCTGTCTTATCATAACCGTTCGTCTTCTGCGGAAGTTTCAGATAAAAATGGAATCTTCCGGCAGGATGAGCAGATGGAACGGATCAGTGAAAGAGTGCAGGAAGAGAAAGAGAAGCCAAAGCAGCTGGATTTATTTGAAGAAAATTTCCTGAAGCGGGAAGTGCGTGCGGAGTATAAACTGATCGGTCAGGTCTTTGATACGTACTGGCTGGTTGAGTTTCAGAATAAACTGTATATTATTGACCAGCATGCGGCACATGAAAGAGTGCTGTATGAAAGGACACTGCGGGGAATGAAGACCAGAGAGTTTACTTCCCAGTATTTAAGTCCTCCGATCATTCTGTCTTTATCCATGCAGGAGGCACAGCTTCTGAATGAAAATCTGGACCGGTTTACCAGGATCGGATTTGAGATCGAACCGTTTGGCGGAGAAGAATATGCAGTACGTGCAGTGCCGGACAATTTGTTCAGTATTGCAAAAAAAGAACTGCTGATGGAAATGCTGGATGATCTGGCAGACGGACTGTCCACGGGAATGACACCGGAACTGATTGATGAAAAAGTGGCATCCATGTCATGCAAGGCGGCAGTCAAAGGAAATAACCGGTTGTCTGCACAGGAGGTGGATGAGCTGATCGCTGAATTGCTGACCCTGGATAATCCGTATCACTGCCCTCATGGAAGACCAACGATCATTGCCATGACAAAGCATGATCTTGAAAAGAAATTTAAGCGAATCGTATAAGGAGAACAGAGTGGAAAAAGAAGAAAAGAAACCGCTGATCATTCTGACCGGTCCGACGGCAGTCGGAAAAACTGCTGCCTCCATCGGACTTGCAAAAGCTGTAGGCGGAGAGATTATTTCAGCAGATTCCATGCAGGTATACAAAGAAATGGACATAGGTTCAGCCAAGATCACACCGGAAGAGATGGAAGGAGTTCCCCATCACCTGGTCGATGTACTGGAACCGGAAGAGGAGTTTAACGTAGTACGTTTTCAGGAACTGGCAAAGGAGGCAATGAAGGGGATTTATGAACGTGGTCATATCCCGATTGTTGTAGGCGGGACAGGTTTTTATATCCAGGCACTTCTGTATGATATTGATTTTACAGAAAATGAGACAGATCACACATACCGGAAAGAACTGGAGCAGCTTGCGGAGATGAAAGGAGAAGAATATCTCCATGAGCTGCTCCAGGAGACAGATCCGGAATCAGCCAGACAGATCCATTGTCATAATGTGAAGCGGGTCATCCGTGCATTGGAATTTTATCATCAGACGGGAATAAAGATTTCCGAGCATAATGAGAAAGAACGGGAGAAAGAAGCAGCATACCGGTCAGCATATTTTGTTCTGACAGATGAGAGGGAACGGTTATATGAACGGATCGACCGCCGTGTGGAAAAGATGATGGAGCAGGGATTGCTTGAAGAAGTGGAGGCACTGCGAAAACGCGGGCTGAAACGGGCAGACGTATCCATGCAGGGGCTTGGATATAAAGAGCTGTTCGGATATTTTGAAGGGGAATATCCGCTCGAGGAGGCGGTCAGGATCATCCAGCGTGATACAAGGCATTTTGCAAAACGTCAGCTGACGTGGTTCAGAAGAGAACGGGATGTGATCTGGGTAGATAAAAGTGTTGTTGGAAGAGATGAAGATAAGCTGATCGCATTTATGCTGGATCGGCTCAGAAAAAAAGAGATAATCAGGTAAAAGAAGAGGAAAGAAAATGGGAATAACGGATACAGAAAAAATCTATGAAGGACTTGGAATTTCCAGAGAAGTATGGGAGTACGGGCAGAGGACAGAGAGCCGGCTGAAAGAACGGTTTGAAGAATTTGACAAAAATGCAGAATATAACCAGCTGAAAGTGATCCGGGCGATGCAGGAGAATAGGGTCAGTGAAGGCTGCTTTAATTATGTGAGCGGTTATGGGTATAATGATCTTGGAAGGGATACACTGGAGTCGGTTTATGCGTCGGTATTTCATACAGAGGCAGCCCTGGTACGCCCGCAGATCACTTGTGGAACGCATGCACTGGCACTGGCACTGGCTGCCAATCTGCGTCCGGGTGACGAACTGCTCTCTCCGGTCGGAAAACCGTACGATACACTGGAAGAAGTGATCGGTATCCGTCCTTCCAGAGGATCTCTTGCGGAGTATGGGATCACTTACCGGCAGGTGGAACTTTTAGAAGACGGATATTTCGATTATCCGGCTATTGAGGCTGCCCTGAATGAAAAGACAAAGCTGGTGACGATCCAGCGATCCAAAGGATATCAGACAAGACCGAGCTATTCCGTAGAAAAGATCGGAGAACTGATCGCTTTTATCAAAGAGAGAAGACCGGATGTGATCTGTATGGTAGATAACTGCTATGGAGAATTTGTGGAGCGGATCGAACCAAGTGATGTAGGGGCAGATATGATCGTCGGTTCTCTGATCAAAAATCCGGGAGGTGGTCTTGCACCGATCGGCGGCTATATTGCTGGACGGGAAGATCTGATCGAGAACTGTGCTTACCGGCTGACTTCTCCGGGACTGGGAAAAGAAGTGGGGGCATCTCTTGGAGTCATGCAGTCATTTTATCAGGGCTTTTTCCTTGCACCGACGGTGGTATGCGGTGCACTGAAAGGGGCAGTCTTTGCAGCCAATATTTATGAAAGACTGGGATATATGGTAGTACCGGATGGAAAAGAATCCCGTCATGATATCATTCAGGCAGTGACCCTCGGCTCTGCGGAAGGTGTGATCGCTTTCTGTAAAGGAATCCAGGCAGCAGCTCCGGTGGACAGCTATGTAAGTCCGGAACCGTGGGCAATGCCTGGGTATGACAGTGATGTGATCATGGCAGCAGGAGCTTTTGTGCAGGGATCTTCTATTGAGTTAAGTGCGGATGGTCCGGTCAAGCCTCCGTATGCAGTATATTTCCAGGGAGGACTGACCTGGTATCATGCGAAACTTGGCATTCTGAAATCACTGCAGAGCCTGCTGGATGCAGGGGTAGTCAGCCGGGAACAGATTGAACAGGCGTGAGAGGGAGCAGAATGAAAAAGAAAAATCGGATCGCAGTGATCGGTGGCGGAGTTTCGGGAATGACTGCTGCGGTTACTGCGGCAGATCAGGGAGCTGATGTGCTGCTGCTGGAACAGAAAGAGATGACTGGAAAAAAGATACTGGTGACCGGGAACGGAAGATGCAACTATACGAACCGGGTGCAGACACCGCAGTGCTACCGTTCAGATGATCCGGAATTTCCGTGGAAGGTTATGCAGAAGTTTCCGGCAGAAAAGATTCTGGATTTTTTTCAGGAGATGGGAATTTATCCAAAGGACAGAAACGGTTATATTTATCCCAATTCAGATCAGGCTTCTTCTGTGGCAGAGACTTTGCAGGAAGAACTGGAAAGAACCGGTGTGGAGGTGCATACCGGTGTCCGCTGCAGGGAGATCCGCATAGAAAAGAATGGATTTAAGATCTGTGCAGAGGGGAAAAATTTCCAGGCAGACCGGGTGATCTTATGTGCCGGTTCCAAGGCGGCTCCGGTGACAGGATCGGATGGGTCGGGGTATGATATTGCAAAAAAAATGGGGCATAGACTGATCCCGGTTCTCCCTGCACTGGTGCAGCTTCAGTGCAGTGGAAAGTTTTTTAAAAATATTGCAGGGGTAAGAGTGAATGGGAAGATCACTCTTTATATAGATGGAATAGAGGCAGCTTCTGATACCGGAGAATTGCAGCTTGCTGCGTACGGACTTTCAGGAATCCCGGTATTCCAGGTCAGCAGATATGCTTCGAGAGGATTGTATGAAGGGAAAAAAGTAGAGGCGATGATCGATTTTATGCCGGAATTTTCTACGAAGGAAATGCTGGATTTTTTAAGAAAAAGAGCCGGAGACAGACCAGAAAAAACCGCGGAGCATTTTCTGACCGGATTATTTCATAAAAAGCTTTCCGGTCTGTGGCTGAAATTTGCCAGGATTCCGAAAGAAAAAAGAGTGGGAACTCTGACGGAAGAAGAACTCCGGAACCTGACCTGGCTGATCAAGGAATTTAAAGTACAGGTCACGGGCACCAACTCTTTTGAACAGGCACAGATCTGTTGTGGAGGTATTGATACGCAGCAGATCTGTGCAGATACAATGGAGTCCAGGCTTGTTCCGGGGTTGTATTTTGCGGGAGAGATCGTAGATGTTGATGGAATCTGCGGAGGATATAATATTTCCTTTGCAGTTGCCAGTGGTGTGCTGGCAGGAAAATCGGCAGCAATGAAAGAATGAAGATGAGATTGGAGAAATGAATCATATGATAAGAGTCAGTCAGTTAAAATTATCGATTCCACATACAAAGGAGCAGCTTGAAAAAAAGCTGGTCAGACAGCTTCACATCCGCCCGGAGGAACTGATCTCTTATCAGATCCGCAGACAGTCACTGGATGCGAGAAAGAAACCAGAGCTTTTTTATGTTTATACAATAGATGTAAAACTGAAAAATGAAGCGATGCTGTTAAAGCATAAAAAGGGAAATAATTTTTCACATACAGAGGAACATCCATACCAGATTCCACCACACGGAACGGAGAAATTAAACGGAAGACCGGTAATCGTCGGAAGTGGGCCGGCAGGTATGTTCTGTGCCTATGTACTGGCAAAAGAGGGGTATCGCCCGTTGGTACTGGAACGTGGGGCAGACGTGGAGGAGCGGAAGGCAGATGTGGATCATTTCTGGGAAACCGGGGTTTTAAATCCGGATTCCAACGTACAGTTCGGTGAAGGCGGAGCAGGAACTTTTTCGGACGGAAAGCTGAACACACTCGTAAAAGATAAGAACGGAAGAAACCGGTTTGTCCTGGAGACATTTGTAAAATTCGGGGCGGCAGAGGATATTTTATATGTGCAGAAACCACATATCGGAACCGATATCCTGATTGAAGTTGTCAGGAAAATGCGTGAAGAAATTATACGCCTGGGAGGAGAATTCTCTTTTCATTCTCAGGTGACAGATCTTCTTGTGGAGCAGCATTGCCTTCAGGTTAATGGAGCAGAAGAAATTCCGGCGGGGGTTGCAGTTTTTGCAATCGGACACAGTGCGAGAGATACTTTTGAGATGCTGAACCGGCATCGGCTTCCAATGCGTGCCAAATCTTTCGCAGTGGGAGTCAGGGTGGAACATCCGCAGGAGCTGATCGATCAGTCGCAGTACGGAAGAAGCCGGGGAGAAGAACTCCCGGCAGCTGCATATAAGCTGACAGAAAAGCTTACGAATGGACGGGGTGTATATACCTTCTGCATGTGTCCGGGAGGTTATGTGGTCAATGCGTCTTCGGAAGAACACCGCCTTGCGGTCAATGGAATGAGCTACAGCGACCGGGCCGGAAAAAATGCGAACAGTGCGGTGATCGTGACTGTGACACCGGAAGATTTCGGATCAGAGGATGCTCTTGCAGGAATCGCATTTCAGAGAAAACTTGAGGAAAATGCCTGGAAAGCAGGACAGGGCAAAGTACCGGTACAGAGATTTGAAGATTTCAGGAAGAACCGGATCAGCACAGAATATGGGACAGTAAGTCCCTGTATCAAAGGAGCGTACACACTGGCAAATGTCCGGGAAATCTTTCCAAAGGAGCTTTCACAGTCACTTGAAGAAGGAATCCTTGCAATGGATCATAAGATCAGAGGCTTTGCCGGAGAGGATGTATTGCTTAGTGGTGTGGAGAGCAGAACTTCCTCACCGGTTCGGATCGAGAGAAATGAACAGTGTATTTCTAAAAAAATATCCTGGATCTACCCGTGTGGGGAAGGTGCCGGGTATGCAGGCGGGATCATGTCGGCTGCCATGGACGGGATCAAAGTTGCGGAAGAGATCATCCGTCGTTATGAATCTTAAGGTTTCTTAAATTCACATTTTTTAATGATTCATCTCTATACACTTTTTGGAAACTGTGCTAAAATTAGTCGTTGTATTCTATCGTCGCAGTGGTATGATATAGATGCAAAATAATGAAAATGTTAAGATAAAAGAGATGTACCGCGAAGAGCGGCCTTATGAAAAGTGCGAACAGTATGGAGCAGAGAATCTGACAGATGCAGAGTTACTGGCAGTGCTTTTGCGAACCGGAACAAAAGGGGAGAATTCACTCCGGCTCGCACAGAAGATCCTGCATCCGGAGACAGATCGGGGTGGTCTTGTGAACCTTCCGCAATGGACAGTGGAACAGCTTCGGCAGGTCAGGGGGATCGGCAAAGTGAAAGCAATCCAGATCCGCTGTCTTGCTGAGCTTGCAAGGAGGATGGCAAAGGCAGAAGCTCTGGAGGGACTGGATTTTTCTTCTCCGAATACGATCGCCCGTTACTATATGGAAGATATGCGGCATCGGCAGAAAGAAGTGATGAAACTGCTTTTGCTGAATACAAAAGCAAGACTGATCGGAGCCAGTGACATATCAGTGGGAACGGTCAATGCAACGCTCGTATCTCCGAGGGAACTTTTCCTTGAAGCTCTGAAGAAGAATGCAGTATCCATCATTCTGCTTCATAATCACCCAAGTGGTGATCCGACTCCGAGTCAGGAAGATATTCTTCTGACGCAGAGAGTGAGAAAAGCAGGGGATCTGATCGGTATTGAGCTGTTGGATCATATCATCATAGGAGATAACCGTTATATAAGTCTGAGGGAAAAGGGTTTCTTTGGTGGAAATCCGGGTTAAGAAATTAAGGGGTTGGTTTTAGAATGGCCAGGAATATATATGGACTGGATCTCGGAACATATGAGATCAAGATTTTTGATAAAAAGAAAGTACGGATCTGGCGGGAAAAAAATGTGATAGCCATGAAGGATAAAAAATATATTTTTTCTGTCGGAAATGAAGCATATAAGATGTATGAAAAAGCACCGGAAAATATGGAGATCCTTTTTCCGATGAAGAACGGAGTGATCGCAAGATTTGATGATATGCAGTATTTACTGGGGAGTCTTCTGAAGACAGATCATCAGTTTGCCCGTGGTGCGGAATATGTGATCGCAGTACCGACCGATGTAACGGAAGTGGAAAAGAAAGCGTTTTATGATCTTGTGATGCATTCTGAGGCAAAGGCAAAGTCAGTCAGGATCGTGGAACGGGGACTGGCAGATGCCGTCGGACTGGGACTGGATGTGATGAATGAGACCGGGATCTTTATTGCCAACTTTGGTGGCAGCACTACAGAGCTGTCGGTGCTTTCCCGCGGTGGAATGGTCATGAACCGGCTGCTGAAGACCGGTGGAGAAACGCTGGATGCAGCAATTGCCGGACGGGTCAGGAGAAACCGGGAGTTCCTGATCGGTAAAAGCACGGCTGAACGTCTGAGAAAAGAATTTGCAGTATTTGAAGACAGAACAGAGGATGCAAAAAGAGTCTATGGCAGGGATCTGACTTCCGGTGTCCCGGCACATACTGAGATACAGATCAGTCTTGTGCGTGCGGCGGTCAAGGAGCCTTTGGAAGAATGTGCAGAGGCAATCCGGTCCATGCTCACCCGAACCCCACCGGATGTCAGAAGGGCGATCGAGAGCAGGGGAATCTATCTGACCGGTGGTGTTGCAGGTCTGAAAGGCTTTCCTACATATCTGGGAGAAAGGATCGGACTGAAGGTTTTTACGGTATCTGACCCGGAATTATGTGCGGTGAAAGGACTTCAGAAGATCATACTGGACAAGGAGTATTATAAAAAATTAAGCTATTCTATGTTAGATCAGAATTATAGGTGGTTAAGATAAGATTATGAAAAAAAAGAAGACGCAGGCATCAGCCTTTAATAAATATTTATTGATCGGACTTTCCGTTTTTTGTATTTTAATGATGACGTTATCCGTAGTTTCTGAAAAGACAAAAGGACCTTTTAAGATGATTGCGGAGGTTACGGTAGTTCCGCTTCAGAAAGGAATCAACCATATCGGAAGCTGGATGGGAGATATGAAAGATAATTTCCAGACCCTGAAAGAAGTACGGGCTGAGAACAAAAAGCTTCAGGAAAAGGTGGATTCCCTGGTGATTGAGAACAATAATCTCCAGCAGGAACGGTATGAGCTTGAACGGCTGCAGGAGTTATATCAGTTAGACCAGAGCTATTCAGATTATAAGAAGACAGCAGCCCATGTCATTGGAAATGATTCAGGTAACTGGTTCAGTACATTTACCATAGATAAGGGAAGCAATGACGGAATCGCAAAAGATATGAATGTTATGGCGGGAAGCGGACTGGTCGGAATTGTGACAGATGTTGGACCAACCTGGGCAAAAGTCCGTTCAATCGTGGATGACTCCAGCAATGTGAGTGGTATGGTATTGTCTACATCTGACCGGTGTGTGGTGAGCGGAGATCTTTCACTGATGAGTGACGGACAGATCCGTTTCAGTCAGATGGAAAATAATGATAATACAGTTTCCGTTGGAGATCAGATCGTTACATCTTATATCAGTGACAAGTATCTGCAGGGAATCCTGATCGGATATGTCAGTGAAGTGACGGTTGATTCCAATAATCTGACCCGGTCCGGGTATATTACACCGGCTGTTGATTTTAAAAATCTGCAGGAGGTACTGATCATTACATCCACCAAGGCAGATCTGACAGGAGAAGATAAAAAATAGGGGGGAATACGGAAATGAAGATGTTGAAGTTTAAAAGATTTATCACGACAGCAGTGATCCTGCTGGCTGCCTATCTTCTTCAGAGTACGGTATTTCCTCATCTGGAACTGGCCGGGATCAAACCAAACCTGTTGCTGATCGTTACAGCAGCTTTTGGTTTTATGAGAGGACCGAAGGAGGGAATGTGGATCGGACTGGCAGCGGGGCTGTTACTGGATGTTCAGTATGGAGACATCATTGGATTTTACGGCTTGATCTATCTGCTGGTGGGAGCATTGAATGGTTTGTTCGAGCAGCTTTTCTTTGATGAGGATATCAAACTTCCGCTGTTCCTGATCACGCTGAGTGAGTTTCTTTATGGGATCGTGATCTATTTTCTGATGTTCCTTCTGAAAAGTGATTTTAAGTTCCCATATTATCTGGGCAGGATCATTGTTCCGGAACTGATCTATACGATCATGGTTACGCTGATCGTGTATCCGCTGATCCTGTGGGTAAATCATAAACTGGAAGCTGAAGAGAAAAGGAGTGCAAGTAAATTTGTTTAGAAATATTTGGGACAGGATTAAAGAGGCGGGGGCATATCTTTTAAATTCCAGACTGGTCATGCTGATCCTGGTATTCTGCTTGAGTTCCTCAATTCTGATCGGCAGACTTTTCTATCTGCAGATCGTGAAGGGCGAGGATTATCTGCAGAACTATGAGCTGTCTATCCGGCGTACAAGCACGATTCAGGGAACAAGAGGAAATATTTATGACCGGAACGGGGAACTGCTGGCATATAACAAGCTTGCGTATTCCGTGACGATCAATCTTTCTACAGTAGAGAATGCGATCACGACATCAAGGCGTGCCGAGAAGAATCAGGAGATCAACCGGATTCTGGATAAAGTACTGTCGATTGTTGAGGAGCATGGAGATTCGGTCATTTCCAGTTTCGGGATTGTACTGGATTCGGCAGGTGAATATCAGTTTACTCAGACCAGTGAGACACAGAGACTGCGTTTTATTGCGGATGTATATGGAGAAGCGAAGATCGATAAGCTGACAAAGAAGCAGAAAAATCAGACGGCAGCGGATGTGATCCATTATCTCTGCTCAGATGAGAGATATGGATATGGACTGGATGAATCCAGCCTGGATGCGGCTTATATCTTAAAGATGATCAATATGCGGTATGCAATGAACCTGAATAGTTTTCAGCAGTACATTGATACAACGCTGGCATCGGATGTCAGCGATGAAACTGCGGCTGCGATCATGGAGAACAAGGATATCCTGACCGGAATCGATATCACTGAAGATTCAGTCAGAAAATATACGGATGCAGAGTATTTTGCATCGATCATCGGTTATACAGGGCAGATTTCCCAGGAGGAGTATGATGCTCTTTCAGAGGATGATAAAAAGAGATATTCTCTTTCGGATACTGTTGGAAAGGCAGGACTGGAGCAGACATTTGACAGTGTGCTGCAGGGTACAAAAGGAAAAACGACCGTCTATGTTGATAATCTCGGACGTGTAACGGATACTGTGAGCAGAAAAGAACCGGAAGCAGGAAATGATGTTTATCTGACGATTGATAAGAATCTGCAGGAAAATACTTATAAGCTGCTGGAAGAAAAAGTGGCAGGAATCGTTCTTGCCAAACTTCAGAATGTCCTGACCTATGATCCGTCCAATGTCAGTGATTCCAAAAATCTGATCATTCCGGTTGGGGATGCATATTATAATCTGATCGGGAACAGTATTATTGATACAGGACATTTTGTAAAAGATGATGCAAAGACAGCAGAAAAGGCGGTTTACAGTATATTCCAGCCGAAACGGGAAGAAGTGATCGCAGAGATCATAGCCCAGATGCAGAACAAAGATGCAGCGGCATACAAGGATCTGGATGATGAAATGAAGGGGTATATGGACTATGTCTGTGATACTGTGCTTACCAAAAATACAGGCATCCTTAATTCAGATCTGATCGATAAAAATGATGATACTTATATTTCATGGGCAAAAGATGAAGTGATCAGTCTTTACACGTATCTGAATTATGCAATTTCAAAGAATTGGATCGATACGACAAAGCTGGGAGAAAATTCTTATTCGAGTTCAGAGGAGATTTATCAGGAGATTTTGAATTATCTGCAGGATTATTTGAAAAATGACAGCAGTTTCGACAAACTTCTCTATGAAAATCTTATAAAATCAGGAAGTGTTACAGGAAATCAGGTTTGTGCAATCCTTTACGAGCAGGGTGTACTTCCGATGGATGAGTCGGCGTATAACGGTCTTTTAAGCGGCAGTATCGGTGCTTTTTCCTGGCTGACAGGAAAGATTCAGAATCTGGAGATCACACCGGGACAACTGGCTCTGGAGCCGTGTTCCGCAGGGGCAGTTGTAACCGATCCGAAGACCGGAAAAATGCTGGCATGTGTTTCTTATCCGGGATATGATAATAACCGGTTATCCAATGTGATGGATACAGATTATTATGTACAGTTAAGCACCGGGCTTTCACGTACTTTCTACAACAGGGCAACGCAGGAAAAGACAGCACCTGGATCAACCTATAAGATGATGTCTTCTGTGGCAGGTCTGACAGAAGGAGTGATCGGCGGTGGAACTTATCTGCCATGTACAGGTGAATTTGACAAGATCACGCCAAGTCCGAAATGCTGGATCTATCCAAGAGCCCACGGCAGTTTGAATGTAGTGGGGGCAATTCAGCATTCCTGTAATGATTTCTTTTATGAAGTGGGTTACAGACTCGGACAGGACGAAAACGGGAATTATGATAGCAGTGTCGGACTGGAAAAGCTAAAAAAATACGCAAGTATGTTCGGACTGGATCAGACTTCAGGGGTGGAAATCCCGGAGTCCGATCCACAGATCTCTGATACAGATGCAGTTCGATCTGCAATCGGACAGGGTACGAACAACTACACAGTAAGCCAGCTTAACCGTTATGTGACGGCTGTGGCAAACCGGGGAACCGTATATAAGCTTTCTCTGGTAGGAAAGACAACAGATGCTGATGGAAAGCTGATTAAAGAGTATGAACCGGAAGTGGTAAACCAGATGGATGAAGTAAGCTCCTCCACATGGGATCTGGTTCATAACGGTATGGAAAGCATGGTGAAAAATTCATCGGTATTTTCAAAAATGGAGATTGCGATGGGAGGAAAGACCGGTACTGCACAGCAGAGTAAAGTGCATCCGGATCACGTTCTGTTTGCGGGATATGCACCTGCGGATGATCCTCAGATCGCGATCACAGTCCGCATTGCCAATGGCTACAGTTCCAACTATGCGGCAGAAATCGGACGGGATATCACAAAAGTATACTTTGATGCCAATGCAGCGAAAGATCTGATCACAGGAAAAGCATCATCACTTGGACAGGCTGGTTCAGGAGATTAAGAGCAGGGGGATTTTAGTATGGACAGGCTGGTGACGATAAAAAGCAATCGATACGGGATGGAACTCCGCATGAACCCGGATGTTCCTTTTGAGGAGATACAGAAGGCAGTAGTCGAAAAATTCACAGATGCAGCAGGATTTTTCAAAAATGCCCGGATGGCGGTCAGCTTTACGGGAAGGACTCTGACTGCCACCGAGGAAGAGATACTGATCCAGACGATCACGGAGACGACCGGAGTGGAACTTCTCTGTATTATCGATCAGGATGAAAAGAAAGAACTGATGTACAGAAGCATAGTGGAACAGACGCTTTCCAATATACAGAAGCGGGAAGGCCAGTTCTATAAAGGGACGCTCAGAAAGCGTCAGGTACTGGAAAGTGAATCGAGTATCGTGATCCTGGGAGATGTAGAACCCGGAGCGAAAGTGGTCTCAAAAGGAAATATAGTCATTGTCGGAGATCTTTACGGATCTGTACATGCGGGAGCGTATGACAACAGAGATGCTTATATCGTTGCATTGTCCATGCAGCCGAAAAGACTTTGTATTGGAGATATTGAAGCAAAACGCCAGTTGATCTCGCAGGAAAGTCTGAACGTGAGAGGACCGAAGATTGCTGTAGTAGACGGGGGACGCATTTACTTAGATCCATTGACAGATTAAATGCTCATACAAAGAGGCAGGAGGAATATACAGCATGAGTGAAGTAATTGTTATTACATCAGGAAAAGGTGGTGTCGGCAAGACAACGACAACAGCCAATATTGGAATCGGACTTGCAAAACTGGGGAAGAAAGTACTTGTGATCGATACAGATCTGGGACTCCGTAATCTGGATGTCGTTCTGGGACTGGAGAATCGCATTGTCTATAATCTGGTGGATGTGATCGAGGGAAAATGCAGACCCAAGCAGGCCATCATCAAGGATAAACGTTTTCAGGATCTGTATCTGCTGCCATCTGCACAGACAAAAGATAAATCCAGTGTATCACCGGAGCAGATGAAGAAGCTGACGGAAGATCTGAGAGAAGACTATGATTTTGTACTTCTGGATTGTCCGGCAGGGATTGAACAGGGGTTTCAGAATGCCATTGCAGGAGCTGATAAAGCAATCGTTGTGACAACACCGGAAGTATCCTCCATTCGCGATGCAGACAGGATTATCGGGCTGTTGGAGGCCTCCGGTCTCCGGGATAACCAGCTTGTGATCAACAGACTACGTGTGGACATGGTCAAAAAAGGAGACATGATGTCGGTAGAGGATGTGACAGAGATCCTTGCGATTGATCTTTTAGGAGTCATTCCGGATGATGAGTCCGTGGTGATCGCAACCAATCAGGGAGAACCGGTCGTAGGCGAAGCAAGTCCGGCAGGAAAAGGATATGAGAATATCTGCCGCCGTCTGACAGGAGAGGAGATTCCGGTGACAGATTTTTCACGACATGGCGGAATCAGAAAAAAACTTTCGGGTTTATTTCATCACAGGTAGGAGGGAAATCATATGAGTGTACCTTCTGTTGCCATTGCAAAAGACAGACTGAAAAATCTGCTGATGTCAGACAGGATTCAATGTACACCAGATATGACGGAAAGGCTTTCAAAGGATCTATATCAGGTAATTGCCAAGTATATGGAGCTTGATCCGGAGAAAGTGACGATAGAGATTACAAGGAACGATATACATATAAAATATACAGGAGAAAATCATTGAAAAAGCTATTTTCCAATATGAAACAACGTTACAGTTTAAGAGATTACAAATTCAGCCTGGTCGTGCTGGTGCTTGCTATTTCTGTGATCGGAATCTTTATGGTCAGAAGTGCAAGACCGGAATATATGACGCGGCAGATTCTTGGAGTGATCCTTGGAGTGGCGGTCATGGTCGTCATTTCTCTGATTGATTATAACTGGGTTCTGAATTTTTACTGGCTGCTTTATGGAATCAATCTGATCCTGCTGATCGCCGTACTGCTGATAGGAACATCTTCCCATGGAGCAACCCGCTGGCTGGATCTTGGATTTGTGCAGTTTCAGCCTTCGGATCTTGCAAAAATTCTGACAATTCTGTTCTTTGCAAGATTTTTAATGGACAGGGAAGAGAGTATGAAAAGCCCAAAGACGATCCTGCAGGCAGTGGCATTGATCCTGCCAACGCTGGCACTGATCGTAGTGCAGCCGAACCTTTCTACTACGATCTGTGTTGCAGCCTTATTCTGTGCATTGCTCTATATTGCGGGGCTGAGTTATAAGATTGTCGGACCGGCTCTTTTGATCCTGATCCCTGCAGTTATTATTTTTCTGACAATCGCGGTACAGCCGAATCAGCGGTTGTTGAAACCTTATCAGCAGAAACGTATTCTTGCATGGCTGGAACCTGAAAAGTATACAGATGAGGATTCCTATCAGCAGCTTAATTCAGTGAAAGCGATCGGATCAGGGCAGCTTTTGGGAAAAGGATACGATAATGATGAAGCTACTTCCGTAAAAAATGGAAACTTTGTATCAGAACCTCAGACAGATTTTATTTTTGCGATTATTGGTGAAGAATTAGGATTTGTGGGTTGTTGTGTTGTTATATTTTTGTTATTATTGATAGTGATAGATTGTATTCTGATCGGACTAAAGGCGAAGGACACCGGGGGGCGGATCATCTGTGGAGGAGTGGCATCACTGGTAGGGATTCAGACATTTATCAATATCAGTGTCACGACGATGATCTTCCCGAATACAGGACTTTCCCTTCCTTTTGTAAGTTATGGCCTGACCTCAATTGTATGCTTTTACATGGGGATAGGGTTCGTACTGAATGTAGGGTTACAACCTAATAAATATCAGTAAAGAGAGGTCAACATTTATGAACATAGGACTGGTAGCACATGATGCAAAAAAGAAGCTGATGCAGAATTTCTGTATCGCATATAGAGGAATCCTGAGCAAGCATCATCTTTATGCAACGGAGACGACAGGGATTCTGGTAGAGAATGTGACGAATTTAAGTATTCATAAGTATCTTCCGGGACATCTTGGAGGAAAGCAGCAGCTCGGTTCCCAGATTGAACATAATCAGATGGATCTGCTGATTTTTTTCCGTGATCCGCTGACACCACATTCTCATGAACCGGATGTCAATGATATTGTAAAGTTATGCGATATTTATAATATTCCGATCGCAACGAATATTGCGACAGCAGAGGCTCTGATCCTTGCACTTGACCGTGGAGATTTAGACTGGCGGGAGATGTATAAATAATTATGAGCAGAAGACGTAGAAGACGAAGAAAAAGAAGAAATCCGGTCGGCAGACTGATCGCACTGGTTCTGACGCTTGTTGTGGCAGGAGGTGCTGCAGCAGGTGGAATATGGTATTATGCGGAATATACCGGTGATCCTCTGACAGAGTATGCAGATGAAAAGTATAATGCAGATTTATATCGGGCAGAACCATTTTCGGAAGACCTGTGTGTAAGTGCGGAGAATGTTGCACTGGATGGGTTTACAGATGAGCCTTCCCTGCATGCGGCAGGACTTTTTAATCTGAATGAGCGGTCTGTTGAATATGGATACAGATTATACGATAAGCTTTATCCCGCAAGCACAACGAAGCTTATGACAGCATATCTTGCCCTGAAGTATGGAAATCTGGAAGATATGGTGACGGTAACAGACAGCGTGACGGGATTTGCGGCAGATGAGGTGGTCTGCGGACTGTATCCAGGCGGACAGGTGAAGCTGTATGATCTTCTGTGCGGTCTGCTCCTGAAATCGGGAAATGACTGTGGTGTTGCGATCGCAGAGTATATCTCAGGAAGTGTTGAAGCTTTTGCAGAGTTGATGAATGAAGAGGCAAAGGTACTGGGAGCAACCGGAACGCATTTTGTGAATCCACATGGACTGCATGAAGATGATCATTATACAACGGCATATGATCTGTATCTGATTTTTAATGCATGTATTCAGAATGATACATTTAAGGAGATTATTTCGATGTCATCCTATACAATGAGTATTGGGGATGCAGCGGGAAATACACATAGTCTGGAAGTCCTTCCGACAAATTATTATTCTCTTGGAAAGACTGAAGCACCGGAGGGAATCAAAGTTTTTGGCGGTAAGACGGGAACGACGGATCAGGCGGGATGCTGTGTTATTCTGTATAGTGAAGATATGGAGGCACATCCTTATATTTCTGTGATTATGGGAGCAGAAGATAAGGCATTCCTTTATCAGGAAATGAACAGGCTCTTAGGAGCAGAAAAAGCACTTTCTGAATGATATCATTCAGAAAGTGTCTTTTTTAGATTGTATGAAAATTTACGCAATCTTTTGAAATCCTGCGTTATTCTGACATAGAACCGATACGTCCAAATAAGCTGATCAGATATAATCCGCACAAACCGACGATCGTATATATGATTCTGGAGAGCCAGCTCATATTACCGAACAGGAAAGCAACAAGATCAAACCGGAAGATGCCGATCAGGAGCCAGTTCACTGCACCAATGATTACCAGCGTCAGTGAAGTATTATCAAACCACTTCATGTATTTTCCTCCTTTACCTATCAATACTTTTATTATTACCGCAAATACTGGAATTATACATAAAAAAATGGTATACTATTTCAGTTATGAAAATAGTGCGGAGAGAAAGGAGCTATTTTGGCTGCAAAAAAAAACAAATCTGTTAATATCAGAAAGTATAAAGGAAAAAGAGAACTTAATATAGGAATCTTTCTTTTTATTATTGTATTATTTTATCTGATTGTAACGCTTGTTCTGTATTTGTCCGAAGATACACCTTCTGTATATGAAGTGAGGGAAGGTAGTATTGTGAAAGATACATCTTATACCGGACTGATCATCCGGGATGAGCAGGATATAAAATCAGAAGGCTCAGGATATATTTATTATTATTTTAATGATAATTCAAAAATAAAGGCAGGTGCAAATGTATATGCATTGACACCGTCCAGACTGGAGACCGGATCTTCTGACAGTGCGAAAGCTTCAACATCGGTGAATGCAGAAGTGCAGACCTCGATCACGCACAGAATTGAAAATTTTAATGACAGTTTTACCGAGATGGACTTTTCTACAGTTTATTCTCTGAAGGATGAGATTAATACATATCTGCAGAGCAATGTCAGTGAAACGAAGATGCAGCAGCTTGATACAGTGATCGCTGCAAGCGGGCAGAGCGTATCGTCCTATCCTTCTTCAACAGATGGAATTATGACTTTCAGTACGGATGGAATGGAAGGACTGACAAAAGATACATTTTCTGTGGAAGATTTTGACCGGACCGAGTATTCCCAAAAGGAGCTGACAGATCAGGTTAAAGTAAAAAAAGGAGATTCAATCTACCGACTGATCACCAGTGAGAACTGGTCTGTGATCGTACCGTTAGACGAGGAAACTGCGAGGAAGATCCAGAATGAGGAAATTACGAGCATCCAGGTGAGGATTGATAAGGACAGCCAGAAGATGGTGGCAGATCTTTCTGTGATTGAAAAAGACGGTGCTTATTATGGGTGTCTGGATTTTGATAATTCCATGATCCGGTATGCGGATGAGAGATATCTGAATATTGAACTGATCTTTGAAGATGAGAGCGGACTGAAGATTCCGAAGTCAGCAGTTGTGGAAAAGCTTTATTATGAGATTCCATCCACATGCATTACGACCGGTGCGAACAGCTCATCTGCAGGGGTGATTGTTGTAGATAAGAATGGAAATGGAAAGTTTACCATTCTGGAAAATTATTATCTGGATGAGGAAAACGGAACAGCATACATTTCACAGGAAGAATTTCCGCAGGGAACGGTTCTGATCCAGCCGGATTCAGAGGAACGTCTGACTTTGGCGGAAACGACAGGAATAAAAGGGGTTTACAATGTAAATAAAGGATATGCCGTATTTAAAAGAGTGACGATCCTCTGTGAAAGCGATGAATATTATATCGTAAAAGAAAGTGAAAAAGGCGGTTTATCCAATTATGACCATATCATTCAGAACGGGACAAGTGTTCATTCTGAGGAAGTGGTATTTCAATAAGAAAATAATTTTATAAAATAAATTCCAATAACAGAAATTAAATTCCTACAGGAGGAGTCATTATGTTAAAAGACCAGTTGCAAGAAGTGGAAAAAAGGATCCAGGCAGCCTGCGACAGAGCAGGAAGAAAAAGAGAAGAGGTAACGCTGATCGCAGTGAGTAAGACGAAGCCCGTTGAGACGCTGCAGGAGGCATATGATCTTGGTGTACGGATTTTTGGAGAGAATAAAGTACAGGAACTGACAGAGAAATACGAGGCACTTCCAAAAGACATCCACTGGCATATGATCGGGCATCTGCAGACCAATAAAGTAAAATATATCATTGATAAAGCGGAGCTGATACATTCCGTTGATTCATTGAAGCTTGCAGAGACGATTGAAAAGGAAGCTGCGAAGCATGATCTGATTGCAGACATTCTGGTGGAGGTCAATGTAGCGGAAGAGGAAAGTAAATTCGGAATGAAAATGGAAGAAGTGATCCCGTTTGTGGAAAAAGTATCCGCATTTCCTCATGTACGGGTAAGAGGTCTGATGACGATTGCACCATTTGTAGAAGATCCAGAGGAAAATCGCAGTATTTTTGCAGATTTACATAAATTATATATTGACATTAAGAACAAAAACCATGATAATGATACTGTGAGTGTACTTTCAATGGGGATGACCAATGATTATGAAGTTGCAATAGAAGAGGGAGCAACGATGGTGCGTGTAGGTACAGGAATCTTTGGTGTCAGAAATTATGCGGTTTAATCGGTTTCTGGGTAAGAAAGTACAAAATAAAAGGATGTTCCACAGTGAGGGAGCATGAGATAAGGAGTGTAAAAATGGGCGTATTTGATAAATTCTTAGACATCATGAAGTTGAATGAGGACGATTATGATGATCAATATGATGAGTATGATGAGGATGGATTCTATGATGATGATGAGTATGAAGAAAAACCACGTCATAGTTTCTTTGGAAAGAAAAATAATAGCAGCAAGGAAGACAGCTATAAAGATTTTGATGTAGAGGAAGAAAAGGAATTTCAGCCTGCAAAGAGTAAGGTTACGCAGATGCGTACACCTGCGAGACATAACAGCAGCGGTAATATGGAAGTCTGTGTAGTGAAGCCTGGATCTGTGGATGATTCCCGCGAGATCACGGAGACTCTGCTTGGTGGCCGCACCGTAATCCTGAATCTGGAAGGCATGGATCTGGATGTTGCTCAGAGGATCATTGATTTTATTTCCGGTGCTACATTTGCAATTAATGGAAATCTTCAGAAGATTTCTAACTATATTTTCCTTGTTACACCGACGAACGTTGATATTTCCGGTGATCTTCAGGATCTTCTTGGAGGATCTATGGAGACAGCAAGTGTCCGTGGAAGATACTAGGGTCAGTTATGGCGAAGAATTATAGTAATGGTAATAGTGAGAAGGAAGTTCATCTTTTAGAGAGGAGACTGATTGATCTGTCCAGAGTGGCTTATCAGCGGGACATTATTACATTTACAGATTTCCTGAACCTGAACGAACAGAATATATTACATACATTGCCGAAGGATAGCCTGTATACAGGTTATATCCTTTTTGGCGGGTATGCATCAGCAGAGCGTCAGATGGCGGCATTCATCCCTGAGGCTCTTTCTTTACGTTACGGAAAGAAAAATCTGCCGGAAGAACTCGGATACCCGTTTCAGGCAGTGGAGATCTGTCCGAGGAACATCCGGTTTGCAGAGGATCTTACGCACAGGGATTTTCTTGGAGCAGTCTTAAACCTGGGGATTGAAAGGAGCAGGACCGGTGATATTCTGTTGGAAGAACATCGGGCGTATCTTTTTGTACAGACAGAAATTGCAGAGCTGATCAGCCGGGAACTGTCGAATGTCCGGCATACCCCGGTGAAATGCCGCCTGACAGAACTCGAGGGAGTCGAATATATTCCCCACACAGAGGCGGTCAGAGGTACAGTTTCTTCAGTGCGGCTGGACAGTCTGCTCCCGTTGGCATTTTCGTCCTCAAGAAGTCGGTTGTCAGGCCTGATTGAGGGAGCAAAGGTATATGTAAATGGGAAACTGATCACCAGTAATGGCTATCAGGTAAAAGAAAATGATCTGATTTCTGTCCGTGGAATGGGAAAATTCAGGTATATCGGCACAGGCGGAAAGACGAAGAAGAACCGTCTGAGTGTGGAGATTGAAAAATATATCTGAGTAACTTAGCAATGAAATAAGGAGTGAATACGAAATGAAATCGTATAATAAAAAATTAAGTTGTCTGCTGGGAATGGTCGGTTTTCTTCTGGCACTGGCACTAGATCAGGTTACGAAATATTTTGCAGCAATGGATTTAAAGGAAAATGGTCCGGTGATCCTGATTAAAAATGTATTTCAACTGCAATATTTAGAAAACCGGGGAGCAGCTTTTGGGATCATGCAGAACCGGCAGTTCTTTTTTGTGGTGATCGCTGCTGCGATTCTGGGGATCATAGGATATCTGTATTCAAGAATGCCGTATACATCACACTATCGTATGTTGCGTATCTGTGCGGTGCTGATCGCATCCGGTGCAGTGGGAAATATGATCGACAGGATCCGGTTGAATTATGTAATTGATTTCTTTTATTTCAGTCTGATCGATTTTCCGGTATTTAATGTGGCAGACTGTTATGTGGTAATTGCATGTATCTGGTTTGCGTGTCTGATCCTTTTTTACTATAAGGATGAATCAGACTTTGATTTTCTGAAAGTTTCAAAAAAGAAAAGGAAATAAATAATATGGAAGAGATGAGTCTCATATCTGAAAAAAAGGGGGAAAGAATCGACAAGTTTCTCGGAGAGAATTTGGGCGATCTTTCCCGTTCTTATATTCAGAAACTTTTAAAGGAAGGTCTGATCCTTGTCAATGGGAGCAGGGTAAAAGCAAATTATAAGCTGAACGAAGGGGATCAGATTGATGTGGAGGTGCCGGATCCGGAACCACTGGATGTTGCGGCAGAAAATATTCCATTGGATATTCTGTATGAAGATGAAGATATTTTGATCGTGAATAAACCAAAGGGGATGGTTGTACACCCGTCTCCCGGACACCCGGATCATACACTGGTCAATGCGATCCTGTATCATTGCGGAGAACATTTGTCCGGGATTAACGGTGTGATCCGTCCGGGGATCGTACATCGGATCGATATGAATACAACAGGGTCACTTCTGATCTGTAAGAATGACCATGCACATCAGATACTTGCGGAACAGTTAAAAGAACATTCGATTACCCGAAGATATCATGCCATCGTTCACGGCTCTTTAAAGGCTGATACAGGCACTGTAAATGCTTCAATAGGCAGACATCCGACCGAGCGTAAAAAAATGAGTACAAAGGCTCCTAACGGTCGTCATGCGGTAACGCATTATAAAGTGCTGGAACGTCTTGGAAATTATACATATATCGAGTGTGAACTTGAGACAGGAAGAACGCATCAGATCCGGGTGCATATGGCAAGTATCGGACATCCGATCCTGGGGGATGATATGTATGGTCCGGCAAAGAGTCCCTTTCATTTGGAGGGACAGACGCTGCATGCAAAGATCCTGGGGATCACACATCCCTCTACTGGAGAGTATATGGAATTTGATGCTCCTCTCCCGGAGTACTTTACGAAGCTCTTAAGTACACTGCGGCAAAAGAAATAAGAAAAGTGAAATTACGGATTGTATTATCAGAATAATTTGTATATAATAGTCATATATAAAGGGGGTTCACAATTCCCTTTTATGCAAATTATATATATTTTGCTTATTATAAATAATGGCTGGATGAATATGAATGGCTAGAAGGAGCGTGGACGATTATGAAGACAAATACGATCATTACCATAGGAAGGCAATATGGAAGTGCCGGAAGAGAGATTGGTTCTAAGGTTGCTGAGGCATTTGGAATCAAGCTTTATGATAAAGAAATGCTGGCACGTGCGGCAAAGGAAAGCGGGATCTGCGAAGAAATTTTTGAGACCCATGATGAGAAACCAACGAACAGTTTTCTGTATTCTCTGGTGATGGATACATATTCCATGGGATATTCAGGAAGTGCCTATACAGATATGCCGATCAACCATAAAGTATTTCTGGCACAGTTTGATGCGATCAAGAAGATTGCTGATGAGGGTCCGTGTATTCTTGTGGGACGCTGTGCAGATTATGCTCTGGAGTCTTATCCGAATGTAGTCAGCGTATTTATCCATGCTGATCTGGATGCAAGGATCAGAAGAATTGCGAGACTGTATGATCTGACGGACGCAAAAGCCAAAGATGCGATCGTGAAGGCAGATAAAAAGCGTGCAAGTTATTATAATTATTATACAAATAAAAAATGGTCAGATTCTGCCAGTTATGAACTTTGCCTGAATAGTTCAGAACTGGGGATTGAAGGAACTGCAAAAGCGATCGAGCAGTATGTTCAATTAAAAGAAAGTATTCACAACGAGCAGCGTACGATTTAATTAAAGATCAGAAAAAGGGACAAAAAGGACAGATCGGAAGGAATGATGAGTTCCTGATCTGTCTTTTTTTGTCCCGAAGAATCTTTTTATACTTCCCTTAATTTTACTGCACCGGCAGCTTTGCGGCGGCGGTTTTCATCAATGGCAGCGTAATGCTTTTTGGTTGTATTTACGTCTTTATGGCCAAGAACATCTGCTACAAGGTAAATATCACCGGTTTCTTTATAGAGAGCAGTACCGTAGGTGCTACGCAATTTATGAGGTGTGATCTTTTTGTTAGGAGTGACTTCAAGGGCATATTTTTTAACCATATTTTCGACTGCCTGGATGCCCATACGCTTTCTCTGGGTGGAGAGAAAAAGTGCATTTTCATGACCACTTAACGGGACAGTATTTTTTCTCGTTGTATACAGATAAGTTTTCAGTGCATGCTCAACTTCTTCACCAAAATAGACGACCATTTCATTCCCGCCTTTCCGGGTTACTTTTATTCCATTATTTTTAAAATCAACATCCTGAACATCCAGGCCGACACACTCCGATACACGGATTCCGGTCCCGAGAAGAAGAGTAAGAATCGCAAGATCCCGATTTTTTGTCTTCTCATAATAGGCAAGCCGCTGACCGGTGAGATTCTCCCCGCCATGATCTACATAGTCAAGAAGCATGGCAATTTCGTCCGTATCAAGACGTATGATCGCTTTTTCATGCAGTTTTGGCATATCAACCAGTAAGGTAGGATTTTTTGAAATAATCTGACGCTTAAAATAATATCCGTAGAAGCTGCGGAGTGCAGACATTTTACGGGAAAGTCCTTTTTCGGTATTTGTGATCTGACGATCTTCTTCATTCTTATAGACTTTCAGATATTCCTGATATTCTTCAATATCAACAGGCTCAAGCCGTTCAAGATCCTGAACTGTAAACTGATCGATCGTATAATTTTTATACTGTGGGTTCACTTCCATAAGAAAATGAAAGAAAACCCGGATGTCATAGGCATAAGAAATCCTTGTGCGTGCAGAGGTTGTCGGCTCAACGGCACGAAAATAATCTTTTGCAAATGCAGGAAGTGTCTTCAGAATTTCCCGAAGACGTAAAGTCTGATCAATATAAGCCTGTTCGTGATAAGTCTTTGAAGGGGATGTATTAAAGACCTCGGACGAATCAGGGGAGCTGATTTTTTTTTCATTAGCTGAAGATGATTGATTCATAAGAAAAACCTCCTGAAGTCATGGATTTTAACTGTTCTGATATAAATTATAGCATATCCGGTAAGATTCTGCCACATCTTTTGGAAAAATCGGTATTTGTCGTATAGATTGGTTTCTGTAAATAGAACCCGGAGAATGTTCTCCTGCCGTTATATTCTTACCATCATTTAAGTTTAAGATGGAACTTTGGAATATCCACACAGGATAAGGGATGCTTCTCCGGGTTCAGGGAGTGTATATATCAATACATAGGGTGTATATTGATACCATAGGTTATTGATTATAAGCAATAATAAGATTCTGACCGGCTTCCAGCTGATCTGAATCAAGGGAATTCATCTCTTTCAGAACTTTTACATATTCCGGTATGGAGCTGTATTCGGAAGTCATCGTCTCTTCAGCAATGTCCCAAAGCGTATCTCCCGGCTGGATCTCAATACTTGTATAATAGACAGATCCGGTCTGGGAATGCGTGCTGTCCGCTGATACAGGAAATACATTCAGCATAATGCAGACAATCACTATGATCAGACCGCTGGCTGAAAAGAAAATAAACTGTCCGTGGTGGTTCTTTTTTGCTCTTTTTCTCATAAGTAAATCCCCCTTTAGAATGCGAAGAACATACGTTCCTTTTGCTTATGTATGTATTATACTGCCCGAACAGATGTTTGTCAACAAGAAAAACGCAAAAAATCGAACATATTTTCGCAACAAATGTTTGCTTTTAAACCAATGGTATGGTACTATAGGTATAAGAGTTTATGTATACGGAGGCGTATTGGATATGGCAAAAGGTAATATCAGTAAAAAGCAGGAAGAGATTCTGCAATATATAAAAGATCAGATTTTGCAGAGAGGATTCCCACCGGCTGTCCGGGAGATCTGTGAGGCGGTACATCTGAAGTCTACCTCTTCTGTCCACTCTCACCTTGAGACACTGGAGAAGAACGGATATATCAGGAGAGACCCCACAAAGCCAAGAGCGATCGAGATCCTGGATGATGATTTCAATCTGCTTCGCAGAGAGATGGTTCAGGTTCCTATTGTGGGACGTGTGGCGGCAGGAGAACCGATCCTGGCACAGCAGAACATTGAAGATTATTTTCCGTTCCCTGCAGAGTATGTATCGAACAAGCAGCTCTTTCTTTTAAAGGTTCAGGGGGAAAGCATGGTGAATGCAGGAATCCTGAATGGAGATTATGTCCTTGTTGAAGAGGCAAAGACTGCAGAGAATGGAGAGAAAGTTGTAGCGATGATCGAGGATGGAGCTACAGTGAAGACTTTTTATAGAGAAGAAGGTGTGATACGTCTTCAGCCGGAGAATGATTTTATGGATCCGATCATTGTGCAGGATGTGGTGATTCTGGGACGTGTTATTGGAGTTATGAGATTTTTTAAATAGATCTAAATGAGCAAATTCGTGATTTTGCATAAAAGAAAGACCCTAAACAACTTAATTGGATAGGTTGTTTAGGGTTGGATTACATAGTTTCATGTTGATGATGTAAATCAGATAGAAAAATAATAAAAAAGATGATTTTGAGGTATACAAAATGAAAGATGTGTGGAATAATTTGACAGACAGACAGACAGACAGACAGACAGACAGACAGACAGACAGACAGACAGACAGACAGACAGACAGACAGACAGACAG